>NZ_JACJSE010000008.1 GCF_014698045.1 Aulosira sp. FACHB-615 | reverse complement strand
CCTTGTCAAACCTGCGGTTTGAGGGAGTTTTGGGGTGTTTCGTTTTTAGCACTCGATTCATCTCGCCGCCAAATCAAAGATTATGGCGGGAGCCTTCTCTCGGAATTAGGTAACCAGAATTTACCGATGAGTTACTTTATCCTCACAACTTCCTCAAATTATCTTTCTATAAATAACAGTGTGAGAGCTAAGAGCCAATTATTGATCACGATTTTCGTCAGCAACACTGAGGGAAATAAAGCTCAAAATACCAGATTTTGAGTATTAATTGAATTTATCAGTTTTAAGATTGAATGTGTTGCGATGAAACTTGCTAATAAGCAGACAGTAAGAGGTTCTTAGATATCATTATCTGTTATGGAAACTCTATTATGCTAGACACATTGTTAGATTCAGCAACATCTCTCTCGGCAGATCAAGAACAAGCTTTAGTTTTACCTTTAAGTAATGTAGGAATTGCAGATATCCCGTTAGTTGGCGGTAAAAATGCTTCTTTAGGAGAAATGATTCAGCAATTGCGGCGTAAGGGAGTCAAAGTACCAACAGGCTTTGCGACAACTGCTTTTGCTTACCGTTACTTTATTTCTGCGGCTGGAATAGAAGCACAACTCAGAGAGATATTTGCCGATTTAAATGTGGAGGATGTACAGAATCTGCGGCAATGCGGTAAAAAAGCACGAATGTTGATGTTGCAAACTCCATTTCCAGCAGATTTACAGGATGCGATCGCTCAATTTTATCAAAATCTTTGCCAAGAATACGGTGCTGATACTGATGTTGCTGTGCGTTCTAGCGCCACCGCCGAAGATTTACCTGATGCTAGTTTTGCTGGTCAACAAGAAACTTATTTAAATGTCCACGGACTGCAAGCACTTCTAGAATCTTGCCATAAATGTTTTGCCTCGATTTTTACTGACCGTGCGATTTCCTATCGCCAAATTAAAGGCTTTGATCATTTTAATATTGCCTTATCAGTGGGCGTACAAAAAATGGTGCGTTCTGATTTGGCGGTGTCTGGTGTAATGTTTTCCATTGATACCGAAACAGGTTTTAAAGATGCCGCTTTAATTACCGCCGCCTATGGTCTAGGCGAAAACGTTGTCCAAGGTGCAGTCAACCCCGATGAATATTTGGTATTTAAACCAACGCTCAAACAAGGTTATCAACCAATTATTCAAAAGCGTCTAGGTACGAAAGAAATCAAAATGGTCTATGACCTAGAAGGCTTGAAATTAACTAAAAATATTTCCGTCCCCAGCGCCGAAAGAAATCAATACGCCCTCAATGATCAAGAAATTCTCCAATTAGCAAACTGGGCTTGCGTTATTGAAGAACATTATTCCCAAGTGCGGGGAACTTACACGCCGATGGATATTGAATGGGCGAAAGATGGTTTGACCAATGAATTATTTATTGTGCAAGCCCGTCCAGAAACCGTCCAATCGCAAAAAATTAAAAATGTTCTCAAACAATATCAACTCAAAGAAAAGGGAGAGGTACTGCTAACAGGTCGCAGCGTTGGTGAAATGATTGGCCAAGGTAAAGCCAGAGTTATTTTAGATGTCCATCAAATTAACCAATTTCAACCGGGAGAAGTACTAGTTACTAACCGCACTGACCCTGATTGGGAACCAATTATGAAACGGGCGAGTGCCATTGTTACTAATTCTGGCGGTAGGACTTGTCACGCAGCGATTATCGCCAGAGAAATGGGAATCCCGGCGCTTGTTGGTAGCGGAAATGCCACGACTGTGTTAAAAACTGGGCAAGAAATTACTGTCAGTTGTGCTGAAGGTGAAACAGGAAAAGTTTATCAAGGTTTATTACCTTACGAAGTCCAAGAATTACCTTTAGAAAACTTGCCCCGCACACGTACACAAATCATGATGAATTTGGCTAATCCTGAAGAGGCTTTGGGTTTAACTGCGATTCCGAATGATGGTGTAGGTTTAGCCAGGATGGAATTTATTATTAACAACCACATTAAAGCCCATCCAATGGCCTTGATTCATTTTGATCAGTTAGAAGATGAATTGGCAAGATACAAAATTACTGAGTTAACTGCCCAATACGAAGATAAAACCAAATTCTTTGTTGATAAACTAGCCCAAGGTATTGGCACGATCGCAGCTGCTTTTTATCCGAAACCTGTGATTGTGCGGCTATCAGATTTCAAGAGTAACGAATACGCCAATCTCTTGGGTGGTAAGCAATTTGAACCCAAAGAAGAAAACCCGATGATTGGTTGGCGTGGTGCTTCGCGTTATTACGATCCTCGTTACCGTGAAGGTTTCGCCCTAGAATGTCAAGCGATGAAGCGGGTAAGGGATGAAATGGGTTTGACTAACGTCATTCTGATGATTCCTTTCTGTCGGACTCCCCAAGAAGGAAAGCGCGTTTTAGCAGAAATGGCACAACATGGTTTAGTGCGCGGGGAAAATGGACTGCAAGTTTATGTGATGTGTGAATTACCGAGTAACGTTCTATTAGCAGATAAATTTAGTGAAATCTTTGATGGCTTCTCCATTGGTTCCAACGATTTAACGCAATTGACCTTGGGACTTGATCGAGATTCGGAATTAGTCGCCCATTTATTTGATGAACGGGATGAAGCAGTGAAGAGAACTATTGTTAATGCGATCGCCACTGTGAAAAAATATGGTCGCAAAATTGGGATTTGTGGTCAAGCACCAAGCGACTATCCAGAATTTGCCCGCTTCTTAGTTGAACAGGGAATTGATTCTATCAGTCTCAACCCTGACTCGGTACTCAAGACATTGTTAGAAATTGCCAAGGCGGAAGAACAAGAATGAAGTCTGTAGCTGTCAGAATTTCATAATATTGTTCCTACTCTCCCCACTGCCTAATCTCACATGAAGTAGAGACTTTACATACAACGTCTCTACTTCTACAGTTCTGCCATTTTTATTTTTTTAAATCATCAGCATCAATCATATTTGATTTTTTCAACAACCTATACCTATACAATTTTTGCTTTTTTAACCTCATAAACCAATACGGTTCAGTTAAGAGAATAGTAGGTTGGGTGTAGCGATCGCGTAACCCAACAAAGTATGCGTGAATGTTGAGTTCCGTTCCTCCACTTAACCTACACCTATACTTTTTCAACTTAATAACCAAGAAATCAATGACAAACAATTTTAAATCTATGTTCAAGAAAATTTTAGTAGCTGTTCATAATACAGAAATTGGTCATCATGTTTTTGAACAAGCTTTATCATTAGCAAATTTAACTAATGCTGAGTTAATGATACTGCAAGTAATTTCTCCTTTAAATGATGAATTTCTCAATACTTCAACCACAGAAATACATAGTACTTATACATCATCCCAGAGCCAGAATATAGAATATTATTTAGGAGAATGGGGAAAATTGAAGCAACAAGGTATTGAGTTTTTAACATTATTAACCAATCAAGCGATCGCTAAAGGGATAGCCGCAGAATTTACCCAAGAATTAGGTGATCCTGGTCGCATGATTTGTGAAGTGGCTAAAAATTGCCATATTGATGTCATAGTTATTGGTCGTTGTGCTAAAAGTGGACTTGCGGAATTATTTCTGGGTAGCGTGAGTAATTACGTCTTGCATCATGCACCCTGTTCAGTTTTGACAGTTCTCAATTATTCGTGAATTGATATGAGATTTTAGCAGAAACTTATTGTGGTTGATTAGCGTCGTGTAGGCAGAGCATTTTAACCAATATCAAAAATTATGAACCGAAAGCAGATAATTTTGATTGCTTGTGCTGTGAGTTTATTATCTGTTGGTGCGATCGCTACAAGACAGATCGAATCAAAATCTACTGATGAAGTATTAGTAAAAAACTTGACGCAGCAAATTGCTCAACTGGAGGTAAAACAAGCACTTTTAGCATCTATATATACACAAGATGCACCACAATTTACTCAAGTGATTGCAGAAAAAGCAAATTTAGCACAACGTCTTGAACAATTACAGTCCCAGAGTTATCAAACTGAAGTTGTGGTTGCTACGACCAATGCCCTAGAGTCAAAACTAGGGGAGTTAGAAGTAGAATATGCCAAAGACCGTTCAAAACTCAGTGAACATCATCCTGTACAACAAACCCGCCAATCACAGATGAATAACATCCGTCAGCGTCTGATAGCATTGCGTTAGTTTTGGCAATAGTGTAGCTGATTTGATGAATGCGATCGCTTCTGGGTTAAATAACGAGAAAACCGTCTCAGAAGGTACTCTTCCAATTGCCTAAAATTGATATCTTCCTGTTAACAGCGAAAGTGTTGTCAGGTAGATTAATGACAAGAATTAATGGATTTATTGGTCGCCGTAACTTTTTGAAATTTGCCGGGACAGGTAGTTTAGCGATCGCAGCGACAACTATTGGTGGTAGCTTAATAGGTAATATCCCAAAAACTGCGATCGCTGATGTTCATCCAGCTAATCCAAATCCAGTCAATCCTAGTCAGGCTCTCAAACTTTTGCTGGATGGGAATCAACGCTTTATCCAATACAAACGCCAATATCCCCATCAATCATTGGCACGTTTAAAATTAGTAGCCAAAGCACAGTACCCTTTTGCTGCTATTTTAGGTTGTGCTGACTCTAGAGTTCCCACAGAAATTATTTTCGACCAAGGACTAGGAGATTTATTTGTGGTGCGCGTTGCTGGTAACGTCGCTAGTGACATGACTATCGGTAGTTTGGAATATACTACAGCCGTCCTTGGTACACAATTGATTGTGGTGTTGGGTCATACAAAATGTGGTGCTGTCGCCGCAGCCATGAAAAACGACCCAATGCCCGGTATGATTAGCGACATAGCTGAAAGTATTAAACCAGCATTAACCAACTTGAATCCCACTAATGCGGTCATTGCCAATGTGCAGTATCAGTCAAAAAAAATACAACACAGTTCGCCAATATTAACTCAATTACTAAAAGCCAAAAAACTTCAAATAGTTGGTGCTTGCTACGATATCGATACTGGCAAGGTGAATATAATTACTTAAATTATCAGGTAGATACAGCAATTCTATTTGATTTGTGGACATCCTACTGCTTCAGATCCCCGACTTTTTCCAGAAGTTGGGGATTTTGTCGTTCACCAATAATTCCAAGTGCGATCAATGCTGTTTATGTCTTCTGTACACTAATTTGTGACTTAAGTCTTGTGGACATAGAAAAATTAACCATAGATTAAATCCATACTTCACCATATTATTCTGCTATGCAAATTATGTGTAGTAAAAATACACCACTCTGATATATTTCAGTAAATGATAAACATTAGAAACTTCTAAGTTAAATCAACAAAATTATCTTTACTTAAAAGACAAAATATGCTTTAGAGTGATCGCGTCTTTTGGTAGAACGATTTAACTTGGTTTGGAAAACAGAAACTTAGCAAAAATTTACTGTTGGGAGTGAGGTAGATTCATGAGCAGAATTAATGGATTTGTTGGGCGACGAAATTTTTTGAAATTAGCAGGTATAGGTAGTGTTGCTGTTGGTGCAAGTGCCGCTACTAGTGTAGCTTGGCAAGAAGAACAAGCTATTGCTCAACAACCCGCTAAACCGGATATAAAACCTCAACTAAAAGACCCTCAAGAGGCTTTAAAAAGGTTGATAGAAGGTAATCAAAGATTTGTAGAAGATAAACGCATGAATCCAAATCAATCAAAATTGCGTTTACAAGAAACTGCCCTTGGTCAATATCCATTTGCAGCTATATTAGGCTGTGCAGATTCTAGAGTGCCAGCAGAAATTGTATTTGATCAAGGATTAGGAGACTTATTTGTAGTTCGTTTAGCCGGGAATGTTGTCAGTCAAGAAGGTGTGGGAAGTCTAGAATTTGCCACGGCGGTATTAGGTGCGCCATTAATAGTTGTTTTAGGGCATACAAAATGTGGTGCAGTCTCAGCAGCAGTCAAAGGCGACCCCCTTCCTGGTAGAATTGGAATTTTTGTAGAAGAAATTAAACCTTCTGTAGAACTGGTGAGAGACAAGACAGGAAACTTAGAAGATAATTCTGTGATTTCTAATGTGAAATATCAAGTCAGAAGGTTAGAAGAAAGCTCAACAATTTTAAAACAACTGATCAAAGAAAACAAATTAAAAATTGCTGGCGGTAGTTATGATGTCGCAACAGGAAAAGTCAAATTTGTAGTTTGATTAAATCCCGTCTACAGCACTGTCTTCTCATGATTAATGAATTCTGAAACACAGACTTGAATTAATTTGCGTTGCTGAGTGGTTAGACTTGAGCTAAAAAAGAGTAGAAACTATGAGGGTGGGCGTTGCTCACCCTATTTATTTAGATGAGATTAATTAGAAAATGACAGACTTTCGAGAAATTCCTGTATGGGAAAAAGCCCATGAACTCACAGTTGCTATTTATGAAATTACCAGAACCTTTCCCGAAGCGGAATTATTGGGTTTAACACAGCAAATTCGGTTAGCTTGTGCCGCAATTCCGATTAAAATAGCCCAAGGATGCGATCGCGATGATAAAACCGAACAAATCAACTTGCTGGTGTTGGCGAAGGATGCAGCGATTGAAGTGGAGTATTATCTGCTGCTTTGTTATGAGTTAGATATGCTCACCCCATCTGATTACGATCGCCTGATTAGCAGTGTAGTGGAAGTCAAGCAACTTTTAATATCCTTTATTGACAAGCAGAGTCGGAACTTTTGAATATAGCAGTTATTAAACTTCTACCACAACACATCCAAATGATCCGCAGCCACGCTGAAAGCACCTACCCCAACGAATGCTGCGGAATTATCCTTGGCTATCTAGAAAATCAGATTAAAACTGTCGTCGAAATTATCCCCACCAAAAACGCCTGGAGTGCTGAGTCAGCGAATTTCGCCCCTAATACAGAACGCAGCGAAACCAGCAGATATGCGATCGCACCCCAAGATATGTTACAAATACAAAAATCAGCGCGGGATAAATCATTAAACATAATTGGCATTTATCACTCCCACCCTGATAACCCCGCAATTCCTTCCGAATGCGATCGCCAGTATGCTTGGCCTGCATACTCGTATATAATAGTTTCCGTTCAAAATGGCCAAGCTGGCGAACTCCTTAGTTGGAGTTTAGATGACCAGCATCAGTTTCAACGAGAGACAATCGATACCATAAAACAGTAGCCAGAATAAAGAATTCAGAATACTTCATTCCTGCATAGGTGAAGTCACAGACTCAATTCAACCAATTTTTTCACCAGTTGGACAAAATTCATTCTGAATTCTGACTCCTGAGTTCTGAATTCTTCTTGATAAATTCAGCTACTTAAGTTAAATAAACACATCATTTTTCGATAGGATTAATGATCCGTTCGTCCACAGCACAACTGCTATGTTAAATCCCAACCTGGATGAAATCCAGCTAACTAAAGACGACTACGAACGATACTCTCGCCACTTGATTTTGCCAGAAGTCGGTGTCGAAGGTCAAAAACGCTTAAAAGCCGCCAGTGTATTATGTATCGGTACAGGTGGTTTAGGTTCTCCACTGCTGCTATATTTAGCCGCAGCTGGTATCGGCCGCATTGGTATTGTGGATTTTGATGTTGTTGATACTTCTAACCTACAACGTCAAGTAATTCACGGTACTTCTTGGGTAGGTAAACCCAAAATTGAATCAGCTAAAAACCGCATTCACGAAATTAACCCTTATTGTCAGGTTGATTTATACGAAACTCGTCTGAGTTCCGAAAACGCCCTCGATATTGTTCGTCCTTACGATATCGTGGTGGATGGCACTGATAACTTTCCCACGAGATATCTAGTCAATGATGCTTGTGTATTGCTGAACAAGCCCAATGTTTACGGGTCGATTTTCCGATTTGAAGGTCAAGCAACGGTATTTAACTACGAAGGTGGGCCGAACTACCGCGACTTGTATCCCGAACCACCACCACCAGGGATGGTTCCTTCCTGTGCAGAAGGCGGCGTTTTGGGCATTTTACCAGGAATGATTGGTGTGATTCAAGCCACGGAAACTGTCAAAATTATTCTCGGTAATAGTAATACTTTAAGCGGTAGATTATTGCTATACAACGCTCTGGATATGAAATTCCGGGAGTTGAAACTGCGTCCTAACCCCATCCGCCCAGTGATTGAAAAGCTGATAGACTACGAGCAGTTCTGCGGTATTACCCAAGCTAAGGCGGAAGAAGCCAAACAACAGCAAGAAATTGCCGAAATGACTGTGACAGAATTAAAAGCATTGCTAGATAGTGGTGCTAAAGATTTTGTCTTGTTGGATGTGCGTAACCCTCACGAATATGACATTGCGAAAATTCCTGGTTCGGTATTAGTACCACTACCAGATATTGAAAGCGGTCATGGTGTAGCTAAGGTAAAAGAAATCCTCAACGGACACCGCTTGATTGCTCATTGTAAGATGGGCGGTCGTTCTGCCAAAGCCCTCAGCATCCTCAAAGACGCGGGAATTGTTGGTACAAATGTCAAAGGCGGGATCAACGCATGGAGTCGAGAAGTTGATTCTTCGGTTCCTGAATATTAAGAATCATCTGTCAATTAAACAGAAAAAATCCGGGGGGAGGTAATATAAATTACTTCCCCTTTCTCTGTTATGAGTATTGTGCGATCGCCTGCCCAGGTTTTATGGTTGCAAGTATTAGCGTTAGCAGCCGTACAAGGGTCAATTAGCCTAGCTTGGTTAATTTACAATTCATATTTGCCCCAACTACTGACGCAGTTTGGTTTTTCTGCATCTTTGGCGGCTGGTTTGCTAGTTGTTGAAAATGCTTTGAGTGCAGTCTTAGAACCTGTGATGGGTGGACTTTCGGATAAATCTCAGCGTTGGGTAGGAAGTCGTTTTCCCTTCATCTCTGTGGGTGTGATTCTGTCATCAACCCTGTTTATTGCAATACCATGTATGGTAACTTTTGTCCAGCCAACGGCAATTATGCGATCGCTTTTACCGCTAACTCTGGTAGCCTGGGCATTAGCTATGACTATATTTCGCAGTCCGGCTATGGCTTTATTGTGGAAATATGCCACACCGCCCCAGTTACCATCAGCCGTGAGCGTTGTGACTTTGGTTGGGGGTACAATTGGGGCGTTTCGACCCATAGCGAGTCAATATATCCTGAGTTTTGGGGCAGTTTTCGCCTTTACAATTGCTTCTTTTGTGATGTTGGCGGTGGCTTGGCTATTACGTTGGTTGAACCCTCCCGACACACCAAATCTTCAGCAGGAAACCACAACTGTCAAATTACCTTATCCCACATTGAGTTTAATTTTTGCCACTGGTATCGGTGTCGCCTGGGGTACAAGGCTATTAATGAACACCTTAACGCAATTGCTCAAGTTACAATTTTCTGGGCAAAATATGGACATGCTACTAGTTTACATTGGGCTGGCGATCGCCATCTCTGCCCTACCAGCCGGAGTTTTTGCAGTCAAACTCGGTAATAGTCAGGCAATGCTAGTGGGTGTAGTTACCACAATTATTTCCATATTAGCGATCGCTTTTACAGGTGCTATCTTACCGTTAATTGTTTTGTTAGTACCAAGTTTTAGTACCATTATCAATGGTGTAATTCCTTTAGCTTTGGAATTAATGCCTCCCAATTGGGGAGGTTTGGGTATAGGGACTTACTTTGGTGGGTTTGCTTTAGCCATGAGTTTATTTGGCTGGTTATTTCCCCACGCTGCAAAAATCACACCGATAAATAGCAGTTTGTTTTGTGCTTTGGCTTTCTTGTTAGTAGGTATTTGCGTCACAACTGCTAATCAATGGTTTAAGAAAGAAGTGTAGAAGTATAGGTATCTCAAAGCTCTTACACCCGTAAACCCTTGCACCCAGTCTCAACAGACGACCTTGGCGTTTAAATCCTGAGTCAAATCCCATAACTACGATGATATGGTTTCAGCAACGTCTTGGCTTGATAAACATAAACAACATTTACAACCTCTCCACCCCGACGCAATACTATTTGTTCAATTTCTTCCAAGCTGCGAAAATGATGGCGATAACTAGCCATTAAATCTTGTCTCAAATTAAACGGTGCAGTGGTAATATATAGCGCGTCTTTACCTACCCATTGTTCCGCCGTAGACCAAAAAGCAAAGCCACGGTTATCATTGCCAATATCAAAACAAGTAATCGGAATTTCTGCTAAAGGTTGCAACGCCATCGCAATCGGGCCTGCTACATAATAGCGATTAGTAAATATAAAACTAGAATTTTGCAGTGCATTTTTCAAAATTGTTGATTCACGAAATTTATCTCGGAGTTGTTGAACATCAATTAATTCTGTAGAAGGGTCATTTTTTACGGGTAAAAATCCACCCAATAAAGCATACTGGCTAGGTTTTTGGAATATACCGATGGTTAATTGCAGTAATAAAATCAGCATAATACTAGCAATTATCATTCCTGAACCTAATAGCCAGCGTCGCACCCAGCGTGATGATTTCTGATCCCAAATTACAACTTGTTGTCCTAATAATAAAGTAATTCCCCAAAATCCCGGCATTGCCCAAGCGGGTAAAATTTGCCGATATCCTCCAATCAAAGTGAAGCCTAATATTAAAGGTAGAGATAGCCAGAAAATTAAGAGTTTAGCGGGATAAAAATCATCTTGATAAGTTAATGATTTTTGCGCCAAAATTTGCTGAATTTTTCTAATAATTGGCTGTAAACTAATATGCCATAAAGGGAAACCTATGGTGGGAAATAAATAAGCTACTTGAGCTAAGGCAACTAATAATACATTTAGTAAATTGTAGCCACTTTGAGGTACGGCTCTTGCTGATTGAAAACTAAAAGATACCCAATTATGCTGCATATTCCAGAACACAATCGGGGAGATGGTGATCATAAATAATCCTAAACTGAACCATGCCCAAGGCGATCGCACTACAACCCGATGCGGTGGACTAGTTACACAAAAACCAACTAACCCTAGTCCTAAAATAAACCCATGATATTTACTATTACAGGCTAAACCGACCAAAATTCCCAAAATGGCTAAACGGTAACTGGGAACATACAAAGACCTGCGGAGAAACTCAGCCACCGCACAATATAAACTAGCCGACCAAAACAAGATTAAGGGACTGTCTGGTAAACTTAATACACCAAAACCCACTTGAAAAATGGGGCTGATGGTAGCAATGGCCAAAGTAAACACAGCCGCCTTGACAGAAAATATTCTTTGACTCGTTAAATATAAAAATATCAAACTACCTGTATAGCAAAGTATCGCGCCTAAACGAATGGTAAATTGTGAAACTTCTCCCGTTAACCAAGTTCCAAAACCAGTCGTCAGGGCAACTATCGCCGGATGATCAAAATAGCTCCAGTCGAGATGTAAACTGTAAATATAGTAGTACGCTTCATCAAAGGTAGGGTAAAGCCAAAAAGCAATTATGGCTCTAAATAATAATCCTCCGACCAACAAAAAAAGCACTGATTGATGAGCTTTTTTTGTCAACCATTTTTGAGATATTTGCATTTATTTAGGATTTGATTTTTACTATGCACCCCAAATCATAAACTCCCGCTTGCTCAAATAAATGCAATATCCGCAAAATCTCTCAAAAAAATTCCCAATCCTGAATTATTTTAGAACTGATGCAGTAAGAGGAAAAATAAACCTTACACCCTCACACCCATACACCCATTCTTAACAGCCCATTGTACGTAAGTCCTATCATTGTTAATGACCTTTCCCCGCACCCAAATACAATTCACCCACTTTCGGGTCTGTTAATAATTCTTGACCAGGGCCAGAAATCGCATCCCGTCCAGACTCCAGTACATAACCACGATGTGCCATTTCTAGGGCTTTACGCGCATTTTGTTCTACCAGTACGATCGCAGTACCACTTTGATTAATTTGTTTAATCTGCTCAAATACTTGGGTAACGAGAATTGGAGACAAAGCCGCCGAAGGTTCATCCAATAATAATAAACTGGGTTCTAACATTAACGCTTTACCCATTGCCAGCATTTGCCGTTCTCCACCAGAGAGTGTACCAGCCCGTTGCTTGCGGCGATCGCTCAATTTGGGAAACATCGCAAATATTTTATCTTTTACAGGCTTCAGAGGCGCATTACTCACAAACGCCCCCATTTCTAAATTTTCTTCTACACTCAAAGAAGGAAAAACATTGGCAATTTGGGGTACATAGCACAAGCCTTTTTTAACAATTTGATTTGACTTTAGTCCAGCAATATTCTCGCCCTTAAAGGTAATTGTGCCTGTATGGGGTGTTAACAGCCCAAAAATAGTTTTTGCCAAGGTTGACTTTCCCGCACCGTTGGGGCCAATTACCGTCACCAATTCTCCAACTTCTACCCGAAAATTAACACCTTGCAAAATATCTACATCTTTGATGTAACCAGCATGGACATTTGTAACTTCGAGTATTGGGGCAGAGTAATCAACTGAACCTGACATACAATCCTTGAATTAGTTTAATCTTATGATGCTACGCGATCGCATAAATTTTAACTTGAGTTCGTTGAATAACGTTTTGACCTCTACCCCAAATTCTCTCCTTGTCGGCTAAGGTGTAAACACAAGTCGAAAATTTTTATTTTCCAGCCATCCCCGCCTAGAACTAAAGTTCCAGGCTCATAGCCAAAGTCTACTGAAGTAGACTGAAATGAATTTCTATTTGAGTCCTCTTTAGAGAACTTGCACTATGAGACTCGGAATTTATTCCGAGTCGGAACTATAACCTCTCACCTATAACCTGTCACCTATCACCTATCCTCTATCCATTTTTGCGTCGGTAACGTACTGCCAAATATATCCCCGCCAATGATAGTACAGCTAGACTACTCGGTTCAGGAACGGGAGGTGCTGGTTGTGAGACAATGATTTCCCCAGTTGCTAACTCACCATTGTCGCCGACTTCGCCGAGGTAAATATATAGCGGACTATTTGTAGTAATCGGACTTTTGAGTTTAAATGCAACTTGGCCATTATTCCCTAAGCTGAAAAATCCAAAAATTTTTGTAGGGTCAGTAGTGGAGTTAGCATCAAAATTTCCCAGGGTAGCCACTGCATTATTGACATTACCACCTGTAGTCCCAAACAATGCTGATGATGCAGGCGGACGCTGGCTTCCGGGGGTGAGGACAGTTCCTGTCGGACTAAAATCAAACAAGTCTAATGCTGAGATGGTATTCACATCTGCTGCATTGTCAACAGCAGTGTAGCTCAGTTTAATGGCATCTAAATCAAACCCAGTGACATTCCCAGGAGAACCAGCATTACTATCACTGATATCTTTAATTACGATAGAAGCAATCTTACCAAAGCTAATGGCCGGAATTTCCGCCCGTAGAACTGCGGTGTTTGCCGGAGAACCACCTGTAACCCCTGTTAGCTTCGTAAAGCCAAGCGCGATCGTTGCTGCTGTTGCACTTTGACTTGAAATCAAGCTAATAGCTAAGGTAGCTATACTAGACGTTAAAAACTTAACACTAGGAAGACTACTTAGTTGTTTCATGAATTTCAATATCTTTCTTTCAGATAAATACAAATATTTACTGATGTGTCAGATTTAGCTAATGATGCTAACTGAGGTAATCAACTAGGTATTTTATCAGATGTGATGAAGAAGATATCAAAACTATATAAACTTTTTATACGTAAGATTAAAAATTAAAAGTCTGCTGAACAGTCTCGATGAAATTGATTTAGGGTGTGAGGGTGATGGAACTCTGATTAAATCGTGATTTTAAAGTCGCTACTCATCACTCTGTTAAAAGCCTACACTTGTGAGCAGGGTGCAAGGGGGAGATTTTTTCCCTCTGCTCCCTGCCTGATTTTATCAAGGTGTTTTCTGCAAATCAGGTCGTTCTTCTTGAACGATCGCACCTTTTACTGGGCAGACTTGGAAACATATTCCACAATCAATACAGGTAGAAAAATCAATCCAGTACCAACCGGTTCCTTTCACATTTTTGCCTGGCCCTTCATGGATGCAGGCTACAGGACAAGCTTCTACGCAGTCAGCAACACCTTCACAAACATCAGTCACAATTGAATGTGGCATTTGATAGATTCCCTCTCTTTAGTGATCAAGTCAATGGTTATTGGTCATTGGTCATTGGTCATTGGTCATTGGCTATTTTTATTTACAAATGACAAATGACAAATGACAAATGATTATTGACTAATACTTTCTATTGTGGGTGAGCCATCGGCTTTAATCCAAGCGATTTGAGCAATTTGGCGATCGCTGGCATACTGACGAATAGCTTGTGCATCTTTTCCCCCCAATTCCATTTCGACTATGACTAGGTGAGTAGAATCACGGAGTTTTTGAGCATAAGCAAAAGCCGCGGCTTCCGCACTTTCGGTTTCTGGTACTACTAACCAGTTACTAGCGGGGATATCTTGGGGTAATTGCTGGCTCGATAACAGAACTTGGTGTAAATCCTCAATATTGAGAACAAACCCAATTCCGGGGATGTTTTCGCCTTGGGGATGATACAGTCCTAAAAGTTGGTCATAGCGACCACCCCGCCCTAAAACTGTGGCTGGATAATCGCTGTTGTGGACAATTTCAAAGACAATACCTGTGTAATAGTCAATGGTTTGGATCAAACTCAGATCCAAGATGATGGGAAACTTTCTTTCTGATTCCAGTAACCCTACCAGCGATTTCAGATGATTGACAGCAGCTTGCTGTTCTGCATCCAAACCCAGGCTACTGACTTTTTGTAATACATCTTGACTTTTACCGCGCAGGTCGAGCATGATTCTGGCGCGATCGCGTAAATCCTCGCTCAAGGGCAAAGTATCAATAGTCACGCGGTCAAGGTGAGCGATCGCCTGACGCACTTTTGCTTGTAAATTAGCCGGAAAAGCCTGTAAAAGCGAGCGAGTAATTCCCGCTTCGCCTAAAACTATTTGCCAATCCCGCAAACCCAGCGCGTCTAAACAATCACCCACCAACAGCAGTACTTCAGCATTAGCTCGTAATCCACCAACGCCTAAAAGTTCCACACCAGCTTGATAAAACTCTTGCTGACGATTGTGGCGGTTTTCCCAAATGCGCCGGAAGACATTGGCATGATAATAAAGTCGTTGCGGATAAGTGACACCTTCCATGCGCGACACTACAGCACGCGCAATCGAAGCTGTCAATTCTGGACGCAACCCTAGTTCTTCATCTTCAGAATTTTGCAGTTGAATCACCATCTGGCGTTGAATTGCTTCCCCCGCCATCAAGGTGTCCATCCGTTCCAGCGTTGAGGTAATAATCTTGTGATATCCCCAACGATGGAACACTTGTTGTAACCTATCTTCAATCCAGCGTTTTTGAGCTACATCTAAAGGTAATAAATCCCTTGCTCCCGCTGCTGGTTGATACACCATTATTTTTTATTCCCACCAAACAAACCGCCAAATAAACCTCCACCGCCTGATTTATCTGGTTGTGTCCCAGTTTTGGCAGATGGAGTTGCTTTAGAACCACCGGATTGTTGACCCAAAGCTTTATCTATTTTAGGTTTCCATGCGCTCGCTGTTTGGTCATTCGGGTCTAATTTTAAAGCATTGTCAAAATGAATCTTGGCCATTTTGAGTTGATTTTGCTTTAAATAGACCAAGCCAATCATGCTATGACAACGGCTACTCTTGGGAGACAGTTTCAGCGCGTCTTGCAATTCGACCTTGGCTTGAGCAAATTGGTTTTTATCAATTAAAGTTTGCGCCCGCCGAATATATTGTTCTACGGCTGCGTCTTCTTTGGGTGGCGCTGGTGGTGGGGGTGCAGCAGCTGTATTTGAGGCTGTGTTAGCTGTTGGTGCGGGAGATTTTTGTGCAGACGCTTGGTTAGAGAAAGCTTTACCAGCACTCCGCATTAAATAAACCAAGTTCAACTCGCTAATTTGAGCAACGATAGGGATGACTTGCTGTAAGGAAGTAAATTGAGTTTCAGCAATTTTAGCGATCGCAGTTTTATAGGCATGATCAATATTGGGTGTAGCTGCCAATTGTCTGCCTAAATCAGTGGTAAGTTCTATCGAGCTTGACTCTTGCACCAAACGCTTACCCATTTGGGACAAAATTACCATATATTCTGTGCGGGTGCGATCGTTAGATAGTGCTTCATAAGCTGGGTTCACCAACTTAGATAATAATTCACTAGCCAACTTCTTTTCCCCAGGCGTAGCAGAAGCATTACTATCTGGATGCAACCGCCGCGCAATTTGCAAATAACGCTTCCGAATGTCTTTCACGTCCGCATCCACAGTAACGCATAAGACTGCGTGATGATCTATAAAGTCATATTTAAACAATCCACGATCTATTTTTAGCGACATAGGTTGGTTTTGTACCAAAGGACTCATAAGATTCCTTCTAGTTTACTTCGCTCACTCAGTGGATTGTCAGTAGCAATTTTTCATTTATTCCCTAGCCAAGAGTCAATATTTTCTATGATCCTCACACTGAGGCTAGAAAGGTCTTTTTAGAAACCCGCAATTCCATCTACGGACTACACCCAGAGCTTAAACACTAGTTATAGCAATATTTTTCTTCTAAAAAGCCAAAAACAGCCTGTTTTTCGGCTACACTGAACAATTTATCCTGGACAAATTGAGTATAATTTTACTGTGAAATTTTAGACATTCAATTTGAATATTTTTTCATCATTAGTCATTTGTGTTGAACAAGCGCAAATCACCCAGGATTAGCCTCAACTGCCTAAATATCGCAGCAAAATCGATTCAAGCTGCATAATCCGAATTGGCTTGACAAGATAGTCATACTTTTCTAGTGGTAGATTATTTAATTCTGGCCAATCATTTCCCTGAACACCCATAAATACCACAGCCATATTGAGCAGTTGAGATTTTTGCTTTAAAGCTGGCATTAATCTAAAACTATGATTTGCCAAAAATTGCGTATCTAGTAAAAGTAAACTTGGCTGAAAAATTTTGATAGTTGCTAAAATTTGCTCTTGATTATTTATCCATTCCACCTGATAGCCAATGATTTGTAGATAGTCTTGTAAAAATATCCCAATATTCTCTTCTGGTTCGGCAATTAAAATTCGTTTTTGACCTAATGGACTGGCTGACAAAGATAACTGATTACTATCTTCATCGCTCATATCTATCTCTGTGATTAAATCTGCTGGTTCTGGAATAAATAAAGTAAAGCGGCTACCTTCTCCTAATTTTGATTCGACGGTGACATCTCCCCCATGTAATCGCGCTAATTTACGTGTTAAAGCTAATCCTAGTCCTGTACCTTCATACTGACGATTTAGTTGACTATCTAGCTGTTTAAATGGTTCAAACAGCAAATGAAATTGACTATTATCTATACCAATACCAGTATCAGCAACAGTAAATGTAATACCTTCAGGAACTTTTTTGATTTCTAAACTTACCTGACCTGCTGGTGTAAATTTAATTGCATTGGTCATTAAGTTAATTAGCATTTGTTTGCAGCGCCGAATATCAACTCGACAAATTTCTGCTTCTGGGTCAATTTCGCTGATTAGTTTTAAACCTTTTTCTTGAGCTTGGTCACGTACTGTCGAAAGGGCATAATTACATAAATCTAAGACCGATACAGTTGATAAATGTAATTCTTCTTTGCCTGATTCTACTTTTGATAAATCCAGAATATCGTTGATGATTGCTAATAAATGTTCGCCGCTACTATAGATACAACTAACATATTCTTGTTGTTTCTCATTTAAAGAGCCAACCATATCTTGTTGTAATAACTGTGATAAGCCCATAATTGCATTTAAAGGAGTTCGCAATTCATGGCTCATTGTCGCTAAAAATTCGTTTTTGGCTCGATTACCTGCTTCAGCCGCCGCTTGAGACGCACGCAGTTTTAATTCTGTTTGTTTGCGTTCTGTAATGTCTTCAATAATTGCTAAAAAAAACTCTGGTGTTCCATTACTCCCAGGAATCATCGAAATCGAAAGTTTCGTCCACACTAACTGACCATTTTTGTGGCGGAAGTGTTTTTCGATTTCAATGCGATCGCACATTCCTGCTACTAGTTGTTTATATAGCTCTAAATCTCCTTTTTGGGGGGAAATATAATCAATAAAATACTTCCCGTAAAGTTCTTCCCGGCTATATCCCAGCATTTGAGATAGAGCCGGATTAATATCTACTATTTGGGCTTTGATATCTGCAATTCCAATCCCAATTGATGAACGCTCAAAAATAGCGCGAAATTGTGCTTCACTTTTGCCTAGAGCTTCTTGTACAATGTGGCGATCGCTGGCTTCTATTGCTAAAGCTACAAAATCGGCAATTGAACTCGCAAAATTTTCTTCTTCAACAGTCCATTGGCGCATTTCACCACAGTGTTCATGACAAACTACTCCCACTACACGTCCTCCTAACCAAATAGGCGCATCCAAGAATGATGTAATGCCAAGTATTTTTAAATAAGATGCAGCTAATTCTTGGGTTCTCTTATCGTTAATCGCATCATTTACAGCCAGACTGCGTTCCATTTCCAAACTTTGAAAATAATTAGGATAACTAGCTTTTAATAAAGTCTGACCTGATATGTGTATGTTTTTCCGCACATCATACAAATTACTACACTCTATAGCAGTGTTATCCGCAGTGTATAACCATACACCCACTCGCTCAACCAACAGTGTTTTTGCTGCTACCTCTGTAATTTCTTGGAGTGTTGCCTGGAGATTGCCTGTTTGGAATGTCTTACTCCTGGCTAACTGCACTAAGGATTGAATTTGCTTACGCTGTTCGTTGTCTCTAATCGGCACAATCTCTGCTTGACCATCATTAACCACTGCTAACTGCATCTAACTACACCTGTTAAGTAATTACCATGTCTGAGGGAGTTATCACAAAAACAAAACTATCTTTTATAACTACAAATACTCCAGAGGATTTTTCAGAACAGGATAGTATATTTTTTTTCATCAATCTCTTTAGGTACAGTGCAATACTTATTACTAAAATTACATTATTATTAGTTATGCAACTTTGGCAATCCTCCGGTATATAACTACGTACGGAATGACTGTTTGTTAAAAATTTTATGATTTGCAGAGATCATTTCCATATAGCTACTATGCTATTAACCAGCTCATACAGTTACAACATGCTTGTTATCAGCAAATTTATGATTGATGTCTCATACCTAATACCATAGAAGGCAAGAGAATAGCATCACTCCTGAAGACGATATCTCCTAAAATGAAAGATAATTAGGTATAAGAATATTTTGATTTATGGCACTTTAACTTTATCAAATAGTCAATTTGCCCAGTTAATTATGAGGCTCATAACTTGCGGCATTCTCCTACAGAAAGATACTTAATTATTTGAAGTTTGTAAAAATTTAACTGGTAGCAGATATTCGGGAAATAAAACAATGACTAATAGCAATCTCAGAATTGTCTCTTTAATACCAAGTGCAACAGAGATTTTAGCCACACTGGGGTTAACTGATGCAATTGTAGGGCGATCTCATGAATGTGACTATCCACCACATATTCAAAGTGTTCCTGTATGCACAGAAGCACGCTTTAATATTGATGTTCCTAGCAGCGATATTCACACTAAAGTCAATGATTTATTGCAATCAGCATTGAGTATTTATCACATCAAAACCGATGTTTTAGAACAGTTACAACCAACTCACATTCTCACCCAAGACCAATGTGATGTTTGTGCCGTCAGCTTACCAGAAGTGGAAAAAGCTGTTAGTAATTTCATCTCAACTTCGCCAAAAATTATTTCTTTACAACCTAATCTTCTACAAGATGTTTGGACTGATATTGAACAAGTTGCTCATATCTTTGATGTGGACTCAGTAAAATTACTGGAAAACCTAGAAGCCAGAGTTAAAATCGTCCAACAAAAAATCCAAGGGTTAGCACTCAATGAACTGCCAAAAGTTGCTTGTATCGAGTGGACAGATCCTTTGATGACAGGAGCCAATTGGATTCCAGAATTAGTCAACTTTGCAGGTGGACAATCGCTATTTAGCCATCCCGGTAAACCTTCTGCAACCTTAGAATGGCAAACATTCATCGCCACTAATCCAGATGTGATTGTATTTATGCCTTGTGGCTTTGATTTAATTCGCACTCGCCAAGAAGCTGAGTTACTAATTCAACGTTCAGAATGGCAAAAACTCCACGCCAGCCAAACAGGTAGAGTTTATATTACTGATGGTAATGCTTACTTCAACCGTCCCGGCCCAAGATTAGTTGATTCTTTGGAAATTTTGGCAGAAATTTTGCATCCAGAAATTTTTGACTATGGTTATCAAGGTACTGCTTGGGAAGTTTTGTAAAAGTGCTGAGTGCTAAGTGCTGAGTGCTGAGTAATGATTTTTTCGTTAGTCTAAAAAACAAATTGAATATTTTTGATTAACTCAAAAACCTCTATCTCCCTTGTCCCCCTTGTCTCCCTTGTCCCCCTAATCCTACCCTCTTTGAATAGCCAGATGATTGAGCCATTCAATTAAAGGTCTTAAAGTTCCGGGTAAGGCTGCTTCACTAACAATGACTGTGTGCTGTTTATCGTTATCTTCTACAGTTAACCTATACTGAAAGCGATCGCTCTGGGGATTTGGCGAGGGAATTTGTGCAGGTAAGCGAAATAAATCCGCCGCTTGGACTAATAATGGTAGTTCTTTAGCTTCCTTTGGTGGAAGATTGTTGGTGTCTAGGGTTGTTTTCTTCGTTATGCCAGCAAAGCCACCTGTGCGTTCAAATGTGATCCGCATTGTTTTGCTCTCCGTTGTATATAAAAGCTGGGAGAAAAAACTATCTTCCCCCAGTTTAGCAACAATGAAAAGAAGTCAGAACAGGAGTGACGCAAGAAGATTGTCTGTTGAGACTGGGTGTAGGGGTGAATGGGTATAGGGTGTAAGGGTTTTGAACACTTACACCCTTACACCCTATACTCTTACACCCTATCGAGAAACCTTAATTTTTCGTCTTACTATCTGCACAGTCCGTTCTGTATTCTGGCTTCTGACTCCTGAATTCTGCTTAAATTACTCCTACTTTTTGCCAAGCATTCTGTACAGCTTTTTGTTCTAGACTATCTGTACCGTAGAGTTCTCCCGCTACTTGGATGGTGACATTAGCGGCGGTTTTAAATTGTGCTTGGTTACGCAAGCGATCGCGTAAAGCAATGTACCAGATTTTCCCAGCTTTTTCCCAAGCATAACCGCCAATTTCCACGGCGGCTAAATAAAAGGCATAGTTGGGAATACCAGAATTGATATGCACACCCGCGTTATCTTCCCAACCCATAAACTTATTCCGCATGTGTGCTGGTTGCGGATCTTTGCCCAACACAGGATCATCATAGGCGGTTCCTGGGGCTTTCATCGAGCGAATACCAATACCTTTCACACCGGGCGCTAAAAGACCTTCACCAATAATCCAGTCTGCTTGGTCGGCTGTTTGATTTTTTAATCTTTGTTTGACCAAGGAACCAAAAACATCTGAAAAGGATTCGTTCAAAGCCCCTGGTTCACCATAATATTGCAAACCAGCTTCGTATTGAGTTACTCCATGTGTTAACTCATGCCCAATAATATCAATACATTTTGTGAAGCGTTGGAACAGTTCGCCATCGCCATCACCATAGACCATTTGATCCCCGTTCCAAAAGGCGTTGTCATATTTGACACCATAATGAACGCTAGAGTCTAACCGCAAACCCTTATCATCAATCGAGTTGCGTTCAAATACTTCATAATACAAGTCATAAGTAGCACCAGCAGCATCATAAGCTTCATTCACTGCTTCATCAATGCTTGGCGGATCACCTTCACTACGTACTAAAGTACCGGGAAGTTGCTGTCCATTTTTTGCGTCGTAGATAGTGCGTCGCTTCTCACCCGGAGAAGGAGAGAAGAAAATATTCCCGACAACATTCCGTCGCCCACGGAACTGCGCGGAAACGTTTAACGTATGAAACGCCCAAGAACGTTGCTGCGGATTACCATTCACAGCGACATGCTCTAGCATGTGAGGTGGCAAAATACAACAAATAGGACATCTTGTGTCAATTGAATGCTGAAATTGAAAACCTGATGATTTTTTCTTACGCGCCATATAAGATATTCTCCTTCAAAAAAACTACGCGATCGCTATGCTAATTCATGCAATCAACATATCCTCTAGAAATAATTTTTATTGACTTTTCTACTAGTTTTTGGATATGTTCGTCCAGCATCTATAATAGTGAGTCACAAAACTTAAAACCTGTAATTTTAGCCTTAGTGGTTACACAAATCAATCACAATTATCCACAGAACTAGCAGGGCTAAATGATACTTCCTTTTAATAACGATTATGCTATTTCTTCAAGCTCTTTTACAGGATATTTCCTAAATACTTTATTAAGCTTTGTTGCATATATAGATGTTTTTACAACTGAGTATTAAGTAATGAGTAATAAGTAGTTATTAATAAGTAAATTTTTGACTCATTACTCATTATTCATTACTCATTAATTTTTTCAATCAGTTGCTGTAAATCATAAACGGCGAATCTGCTATTTATCCGCCAAATCAATGACTTACATTCAGCAGTTACCAATTATTAAGACTAAATTTCGGAAAAGTTTATATTAATTTACCTTATAAAAATTCAGTCCTACCTTAGTTCATTTTTGGCTGATTGACAACCTAGTTAATCTAGCTACGTATTAGCTAACGAAAATGATAATCAGTATATTTTTCATATCATGTTTAACTAGTACAGGTCGGCATAAATAAACAGACCACACTTCTGCTACTTCGGCTGCGCTTAGTACAAGTACGCTCAGTGACCTTCTTTCTTTTTCCTTTTGACTTTTGCCTTTTACCTTGTTTGTACTAGCCATTTTTCTAGGTGACATTCTCCCCATTTTTCCGATGCTATTGCTGGATATAAAGCGACAAGATAGAAGCATCACAAAATATTGGCGAATAATTTTATGTCTTCATTGCAAGATTTTTCCAACAGTTTAGCGGACATTGTAGAACAGGCTGGAAATGCTGTAGTTGCTGTTAATGCTGGTAAACGTCTTTCCTCCAGTGGTATTCACTGGCGTAATAATATTATTGTGACTTCTGATGAATCTCTGGGGCGTTATGACGAAATCACTGCGACTCTTGCAGATGGAAACACTGTACCATTGTCATTTCTCGGTCATGACCCTAGTACTGATATAGCTGTTTTTCAACTACAAAATTCAGCAATTCCAGTTGCACAAATTGGTGATATCACAAAACTCAAAGTTGGTCATTTAGTTTTGGGATTAGCCAGAAGTAGCGAAGGTGATATACGGGCGGCAATGGGGGCGGTGAGTGTAGTTAGTGGGGCTTGGCGGAGTATGAGTGGTGGCAATATTGACCAATTTATTCGCCCAGATATCACGCTTTACCCTGGTTTTGCTGGCGGGGCGCTAGTTGATGCGGCTGGTTACGTGGTGGGAATGAATACATCTGGAAGGCGTGGTACAGCTTTGACAATTCCGGCTAGTACAATTGAGCGTGTAGTCAATCAATTACTTACTAAAGGACACATTTCTCGCGGTTATTTGGGTGTAGGTATGCAGCCTGTACGCTTACCGCATAACTTGAAAAATCTTCTGAATTTACCAACGACAACGGGGGTAATTGTTGTCAATGTGGAATCATCTAGTCCGGCTGACAATGCAGGTGTATTGCTGGGGGATGTGTTGGTAAGGTTGGATAATGTCGCCGTAAGTGATACAGGCGATGTCTTGGCACTCCTAAATAATAGCGATCGCATTGGTAAACTCATTAAAGTGCAGCTTGTCCGGGGTGGGACATTAGTTGAGTTAGATATTGTGGTTGGCGAACGTACCGTTGAGTAAGTAATTTCTCATAATTCCAAGCAAATATGATGACACAATTCAATGATGAACTGTCCGCAGTTGCCGCTAAACTGCGTCAAAGCACAGTCAAAGTTAAAAGCGGTGGTTTGGGAGTTGGTTCTGGGGTGATTTGGCAAGCAGACGGGTTGATTATTACGAATGCTCATGTAGCGACCAGTCAGCAGCCAACTGTAGAATTATCTGATGGTCGGGTATTTGCGGCTGTGCGATCGCACTTTGACCCCCAGCAAGATTTAGCCGCACTCAAAATTACTGCAACTAACTTACATCCTGCCACCATTGCTAATTCTGATACATTGCGAGTTGGTGAATTAGTTCTGGCTGTGGGTAATCCTTTAGGTGATGATGGTGCATTCACAATGGGGATGGTTCACAGCAATCATCAATCAGCCGTCATCGCAGATTTACAGCTTTATCCTGGTAATTCTGGTGGATGTTTAGCTGATTGTCTGGGGCGAGTTGTGGGGATTAATACAATGATTGTCAACGGTTTGGCGGTGGCGATTCCCAGCCACAAGGTTACCCGCTTTCTGAGTGGTAGTCCTCGTTGGCAACTTGGAGTCACCTTGCAACCTGTGGTTTTAGACAGGCGCAGTCTCGGTTTATTGGTATTATCTATAGTTCCTGGTAGTGTGGCAGAAACTGTTGGTTTGCAAATTGGCGATGTGTTAATTGGGGTTGCAGGACGGTTATTTACTCGACCTAATGACTTGGCTAAATATCTGCATCACAACCAAGAGTCTATACCATTACAAGTGCGACGGGGGAGAAAGCAATTTATTGTTGACATTGCCCAGAAAACCTCTGTGGAGGCGACATGATCCGAGTGGTGGTCATTGCTGCTTCTGTGGTGGTGCAGGTGGGTTTGTCATCACTGATCAATCAACATCCCCAACTAACTGTAGTGGGAACAACATCAGATTTAGAGACATTCACCAAGGAATTTGAACAACTCCAACCAGATGTATTGCTGTTAGATTTCAGCAGTAATCTTTCATCAACTTGGACAAAATTGCAACTGATATCAGAACAACAAATTCTACTGATTACAGAAGATATCGAGAGTCTTGACCTAGAAAATAGCTTACGTTCTGGTGTGCGGGGAATATTACCCAGTACTAGCACAGAAGCGGAAATTACTGCGGCGATCGAAGCGATCGCATCGGGTTTGATAGTACTGCACCCAGATTATTTAGAATTACTCCCCATCCGCGAAAAAGTTGTGGCTAACCCCGTGCAAACTTTGACACCCAGAGAAATCGAAGTTTTGGGAATGTTAGGTTCTGGGTTGGGTAACAAAGCGATCGCAAAACGTCTACAAATTTCCGAACATACAGTGAAATTTCATGTTTCATCCATCTTTCAAAAGCTGGCTGTTTCTTCTCGTACCGAAGCGGTGACGGCTGGTGTCAGGCTTGGTTTAATTATGCTGTAGTAGAAGGCAATCCGGCAAAGCCGGAGAAGTCAAAAGTAAAAAACCAAAAGTCAAAAGTATTCTTGATTTTTGCCTTTTTACTTTTGCCTTTTGACTTACCGCTACGCGGTTGAGGCAGGAGGTAAAATTGTTACTATGCTTGGTGCGATATAGCCTTTCTTAGTCTACTGAGGTACAAATTTATCTGCGTCCATCTGCGGTTAATTATTCTTGCTTGTACTTCACTAGAATCAGAAACGCTATAAATCAAGATTTTACTTGATGATGTTGAATTTGAGATTCGAGAATTGCCCCATAAAGTGGACTAGTTTGCATCAATTCTTCATGGGTTCCTTGGGCTACCAATTGACCTTGATCGATTAATAAAATGCGATCAGCATTTTTGACTGTACTAATGCGTTGGGCTACCACAAAGGTGACACAAGCTTTTTGCTGCATTAAATTATCTAGTTCGGCTTGAATTTGGGTGGCTGTTTTAGCATCCACCGCAGAGGTACTATCATCCAAAATCAGAATACTGTAATCGGTGAGTAAGGTACGGGCGATCGCAATCCGTTGTTTTTGTCCACCAGATAAACCCACACCCCGTTCGCCGACAATTGTGTTGTAGCCATCGGGCAAGCTGATAATAAAATCATGAATCTGGGCAGTTTTCGCCACTTCTATTACTTGTTCTAAACTGCTATTTGGTTTAGCGTAGGTAATATTATCGTGGATGGTTCCAGAGAATAAGGTGCTTTCTTGAAAGACTATGCCAATATGCGATCGCAAACTTTGGAGTGTAAAATCTCGCACATCCCGCCCATCAATGCGAATCGCTCCCCCAGTCACATCATAAAAGCGGGGAATCAAGTTCATAATTGTGCTTTTGCCAGAACCTGTCATTCCTAGAACGGCAATCAGTTCTTTGGGCTTAGTTTCAAAAGATACATTTTTTAGAGCTTCTGTGGTGGCTCCCGGATAGCGAAAGGAAACGTTTTCAAAGGTAATGCGGCCACCGCAAGTATCAAATAACATCGCATTCGGGCGATCGCGGATTTCCACAGCCGCATCAACTATTTCAAACACTCGTGTAGCCGAGGCTGCGGCTTGGGCGATCGCTGGGGCAGCAAACCCAATTAATAATATGGGTTGAAAAATTAACACTAAGTATGAGTTAAATGCTACTAATTCCCCAATCGAAAAGCTATCACCAATTACCAGCATACCTCCATAGCCAAAGACTGCCAGTGTCACCAAATTACTCAGTAAAAAGATAAACGGGAATGTATTACGAATAGCCATAATCGTCTGCATATTTGCGCTGACGAGGGCATCATTTAAGGTTGTGTAACGCGACTTTTCCGCCGACTCACGCACAAAGGCTTTCACTACCCGTATCCCTAACAAATTCTCTTGCAAAACCGCATTCAAATTACCCAATTGCTGTTGGATTTGCCCAAACAGTCGGTTATTCCGATTCACAAACCTTGCCATTAACCATGCAGATATCGGCACTACCGACAAGGTAATTAAAGCCAGTTGCCAATTCATCACTAGCAAAATCACGGCAATACTTACCAATGTCACTAATCCCCCAATCACTTGAATCAAGCTAGTCCCCACAAAAGTGCGGATTTGCTCAATGTCATTGGTGACACGGGTTAATAATTGAGAAGTCTGCGACTGATCATGATAGCTAAAACTTAAATTTTGAATTTTGCTGAAAATCTTGTTGCGTAAATCATAAGCCACACCTTGAGATGCAGCTTCAGCTAAATAGCTTTGACCAAAGTTAAACAAACCCCGTGCGATCGCAGCTACTACCATCCAAGCTGCACTATAAAGTACTATTTGTAAGTTACGCGGTGCAATACCTTGATCAATTCCCCAACGAAATAATTGCGGTGTCACAGCATTGGCAACTGTTAATAGTAAGACACTAATCAAAGCTCCCACAGAAATCCAACGGTAATTGCCTAAACTCTTCAACACGCGCCCAATTGATCGCATCGGCGAATTTTGCCGCAGTTCTGGTTGTTGCACCAATTGTCCTCACCTCAAACTAGATACTTAAAAATAAGACTTACGTAAGATTTTCAGGTGTAGGGGTTATTGACTTCCCCACCCTTGCGTAATCATAAACCACATCACCAAAGTATGAAATGACTCTGAGGACTGACACAAATTGAGTTGTTGAGATGGGGTATCAGAATTTTGAACACCTACACCCCTACGAGGAAGTCAAAAATCAGAGAATTTTTGACTTTTAACTTTTAACTTTTGACTTAATTTCCCCCCATTTTCCGTACCGTTGCTACAGGTAATTGCACTGTAACAGTAGTACCAGATACCGCATCAGAATGAATAGATAATTCTCCACCATGAGCATGAACAATGCGTTTAGAAATGGCTAATCCCAAACCAGTTCCGTTAGATTTAGTAGAAAAGAACGGCTGCGTTAGTTGTGCAAGAATTTCGGCTGGTATTGGCTCGCCACCATTACAAACATTAATGCTAACTTGATCTAAAGATGAATTTTTGACTTCCCAAATAATCACATCTCCAGGAGACACTGCCTCACAAGCATTACGCACAATATTAATAAATACTTGTTTGAGCTTGTCTTGATCCCCTAAAACTTTGATTGGGTTTGGGCTAGGGATAAATTTGATTTCCCGTTCTAAGGCTTCTGGCATTTCCCAAATTAATTTCAGCAACTCTCGAATCAAGTCATTTATCTCTAACTCATCCAGTTGCAACACTTGAGGTTTCGCATAAAGCAAAATTTCACTCAATAGATTTTCTAAGCGAGAAGCTTCACCTAATGCTAACGATAATCGCTCTTGTGCGGCTGGGTTTAAATTAGTCTTTTGGAAATACTTTAATCCCATGAGCATTGTTGTCAAAGGATTGCGAATTTCATGGACAATCATGGCAGCAAATTCACCAATTGCTGCGAGGCGTTCTTGTTCTACTAGTTTGGCTTGGGCGGTTCGCAGTTCAATAGTACGTTTTTCTACTTCTGATTCTAAAATTTGATTAAATTCACACTGTTGTTGGTAGAGATAATAATTATCTATAGCTGTAGCTGCACGTTCGGCAAATACTTCGGCTACTTGAATTTCTTCTGGTGTAAATTCTCTGTGCTGGCGGTGAAAAGAGCAGATTGTACCAATGACTTTTCCTTCTGCTGTTTTTAAAGGTATGCCTAAATAAGCACAGTAACCTTCGGGAATCTGCCCATACTCTGGATTTTTGACTGCATCTTCTACCGCCAAAGGGCGACCAATTTCGATGACTGTGCCGGTGAGTAAACCATGTAGTGAATAGACATGCTCACCCTCGCCCATATCCATACTACTGGCTAATACTTTCTCAAATCCTTTTTGGCAAACAGTCACGACTGACCAATCAATTTCTAATAACTCGCTGACTCCACAGGCAATGCTTTGCAGGTAGCTAGATAATTCTCCAGAGCGATAGTTCAAACAAGATAAAAATGCGATCGCTCGTCTTTCGCGCTGCCATAATTGTTTTTGCAACAAACTTGTTTTACCATTGGCTTTGCTCATATATGCCTGTTGCAGAAGTTAATATTTTTTTATAATCATTAATCCTAAGTTCAAAACTTTTTCCAGCAATAATTCTGGTTTTTTATATTAATTTAATAACTTTGGATTTTGATTTTATCAATATAAACATTACTATAATTAAACTCTTAAACACTAGATATTTATATTTTTTTTACTATTTTAATAAATTTTAGTATTATTTCTAATTTAGAGATTAACCCGGTAAGTAAGATAGTTTACCCTTCATTGAAGAGTAACTATTTTTTATCAGCAGTCTAGAAGTTAATTTTAGGTTAATCTCTGTTAAAAAATAGCTAATCAATAACAATGTTTTTTGAATGACTGGCTAAGAATTCGATAAATTGTATTGATATCTTTAATAGTTTGATGGTTAAACGTTAATTTTAGCCAAAATAACCATAACCAATTTTTACAGCAAATAACCTCATTCTAAATGTACCATACTCCCAGGATAAAACTCAAGTCAGTCTGTGACATGGCAGATTAAAAGGGGTTGTTCGGGATCACAAAAGTTATGCTGGAATGCCGCGATAAGAGTTCATCTGATGATTATCTGTAATCATGCGGAATCAAATTTCTTCATCAAGAAAAAACAGTATTTACACTGGGTACATTTGTAAAAAATAAAGCGTAATCTTATATATATATGATACTCCTTACATCACTGAAGCAAGGCAACTTTGATCAGTTGAAATATAAAAGTAACTTTGATAATTGCCGAGAAAAATGACTCAATATTTATGCGTGGGTATTTAGTGTGAAGACAAAATTTATAATTAGCCATACACACAAGCATCAAATGATTTGTAAGCCGCGCATAACAATACTAAAACCTTTGACATTCGGGTTTGTTATTGCCGCAGTATTGTGTAATTATCATCAGGTATACGCCCAAACAAGCAACCAGCAAGGTTTACCACCAGGAAGGATAGAAGAAATTCCGGTTACGCCCTTACCATCAGATGCGCTACCACAGCCATCAGAAAAAGAGCCATTACTTCCGCCTGTGGAATTACCTGATCAGCCAACGACAGGAGAGGATGATCCTAATATTAAATTCCGGGTGGAACGTATTGAAGTTATTGGTAGCACAGTATTTACACCAAAAGATTTTGCGCCGATTACAGATCCTTTTATTGGGCGCGAAGTATCCTTTACAGAGTTATTACAAGTCAAAGAAGCCATCAGCAAGTTCTACACCGATAAAGGCTATGTCACCACTGGGGCTTTAATTTCACCCCAAACACTAGATGCAGGAGTTGTGACAATTCAGGTAGTAGAAGGTAGTTTGCAAGAAATCAAAATCGTGGGTAATCGACGATTGAATAGCAACTACATTCGCGATCGCATTCGTCTAGGTGCAGGAAAACCCCTGAATGTGCCGCGATTACTGGAAAAACTGCAACTACTCCGACTCGATCCACGCATTAAAAATCTCTCTGCGGAATTGCAAACCGGTACAACTCCCGGACGCAATATCTTACGTGTCGAAGTTCAAGAAGCCGACACCTTCACAGGCTCACTCAGCTTGGATAATGGGCGATCGCCTAGTGTTGGTAGTTTCCGCCGGGGTATAGATATCCAAGAGGCCAATCTATTAGGTTTAGGGGATACCTTGAATGTGGGCTATACCAATACCAATGGTAGTAATACAATTGCCGCTAGTTACACATTGCCTGTGAATGCCCACAACGGCGTTGTATCTTTTAGTGTTAACCAAGGCTGGAACAACGTTATAGAAGACCCTTTCAGCGTTCTAGATATTCAGTCAAATAGCACCGCCTACGAATTCGGATTTCGTCAACCATTACTGCAAAAGCCCACTCAAGAGTTAGCTGTAGGGGTATCATTCTCCCGCCAAGAAAGTCAAACAATCATTGGTTTAGATAATATAGGTGGCTTTCCCTTATCTCCTGGAGCCGATGATAATGGCAGAACGAAAATTTCTGCCTTGCGCTTCACCCAAGAGTATACCCAGCGCAGCAACACACAAGTTTTCGCCGCGCGATCGCAATTTAGTTTGGGAGTTGATTGGTTGGGAGCAAGTGTGAGTGAAGAGGCTCCCGATAGCCGCTTCTTTAGTTGGCGAGGACAAGCACAGTGGGTAAGACAATTTGCTCCAGATACCTTGTTTTTAACTAGGGCTGATTTACAACTAGCCGCCAATAACTTAGTACCTTTAGAGCAATTTGGATTAGGTGGACAGTTAAGCGTGCGGGGTTATCGCCAAGATACATTACTCACAGATAACGGCTTCTTGTTTTCCTCAGAATTTCGCTTTCCCATTGTGCGGGCGAAAAAAATCCAAGGAGTCTTACAACTAGCACCATTTGTTGATGTCGGCCAAGGCTGGAATAGTAAAGGTGACAATCCCTCCACCAATACCTTAGTCGGTGCTGGGTTTGGGTTGTTATGGAAACAAGGGAATAACTTCTCCGCCCGTTTAGATTGGGGTATTCCAATTATCTCTGTCGAGGGCGACAAGCGATCGCTCCAAGAAAACGGATTGTACTTCTCTATGCAGTATTCACTATTTTAATAGCCATCAAGATTGACGCATATAGATTCAGGACTTACGCACAAAAATTTTCTGCGGAGACTGGGTGTAAGGGTTAAAGGGTATGGGGTGTAAGAGTTTTGGACACATACACCTCTATACCCATAAACTCTTACACCCTTCCCAAAACCCTTGGTTTTTCGTCTCACTGCGTAAGTCCTATGATATACAAACATCTCTCTACCCTGGATTTCTCTCTTGTGAGAAATCCAGGGGTGTGGGAGGGGTGGGAAGTGTGGGAGGATGGTGAAAAAATCTTTCCCCCCACACTCCCCACACTCCCCTCTCTCCACACCCGCTACCCATACGTGAGAAATTCGGGTCTACCTTGTCTCCCTTGTCTCTTTTGTTCATCTCTCAAATAGGACTGCTATATCTATATATCCATCAAGTGAATTGATCTGACTGCATTGGGAACAATAAACACGGAATCAAAAACAAGAACTGGGTTCATGACATTAGCTTTTGGTAGATTTGGCTTTCTCGGTGCAATCTGTATAGCTGCTGTTTATAACAGTAGTGTTCACGCCCAAGTAGTTTCCGATAACACTCTCAAGACGGATGTGAATGGTAATTACACCATCACTAATGGCACTCTTGTCGGCAATAATTTATTTCATAGCTTTAGCCAATTTTCCATACCTACAGGTGGCTCTGTTGTATTCAATAATCCCACTACTGTCCAAAATATCTTTGCTCGTGTTACAGGTGGTAGTGTATCGAATATCGATGGCACAATCAGCACCCAAGGTAGTGCTAATTTATTCTTGCTAAATCCAGCCGGGATTGTATTTGGAGCTAATGCTAAGTTAAGCATCAGTGGTTCTTTTGTCGGCACAACTGCCGATAGCATAGTATTTGCCGATGGGTTGAAGTTTAGCGCCACAAATACCACATCGCCAGCTTTATTAACGATGAGTGTCCCTGTTGGTTTGCAACTTGGTAGTAATCCAGGAGCGATTACCGTTCAAGGAGCCGGACACAATGCCAATTTTCTTGCATCATCTTCAATATCTGGACTCAATATTGGCACCAGAGGATTACAAGTACAATCTGGCAAAACCCTAGCATTAGTGGGTGGGAATATTGCCTTGGATGGCGGTTTACTTTCTGCACCGGGAGGAAAAATAGAATTGGGTAGCATCAGTAACGCTAACGTTACTCTCAATTCCACTTCTCAAGGATTTACCCTGAGTTATCCCAACATAACGAGTTTTGGTGATATTACCCTTACCCAACGCGCTTTAGCATCTACACGCGATCTCAGCCGAGGAAATGGCGGCTCTGTAAACATTCAAGGGAAACAAGTAAGTATCCGTGATGGTTCTTTGGTGTTAGTCCAAAATCGAAGTAACCAAGCTGCTGGTGATATTGTTGTAAATGCTACAGAATCACTGAATATTAGCGGTAAATCCCCTAAGTTTACAAGTTCTAGCAGTTTAGTTAATGACACCGTATCTTCTGCGGCGGCGGGGCAGATCATCGTTAATACCCCGAAGTTAAATATTGATCAAGGCGGTTACATCTTAAACCGCACATTTAGTACCGGCTCTGGGGGTAACATTATCATCAATAGTGATGCAATAGATATCAATGGGTTTGCATCAGGCGATCCGCTTGCTTTTCGAGCCGTCAGTCAAATACTAGCTGCTTCTTTTGGTAAGGGAAAGGGCGGGGATATTGCTATTTCCACTCAAGATTTATCTGTTTCAGCCGGAGCTAATATAGCAGCTAGACCTTATTCTTCAGGTAAGGGCGGTGATCTAAATATCAAAGCAGATACAATCCAGGTATTAGGTGCAGGTGCGCCAAAAGGTAGTTATTTTACTTTAGTTTCGGCCGCTACCTTTGGGCCTGGTGATGCAGGCAATTTGAACATTGACACCCGTAAATTATCTGTTCAAGATGGTGGGAGAGTATCGGCTTCTAGCATAATTTTAGGCAATGCAGGTTCACTGACTATCAATGCCTCAGAATCAATTGATGTGAGTGGTATAAAACCTGGCGAAACCCCCAGTTATGTTGGTACTGCTGTTCTGCCTGTTGGTGCTTTTAGTATAATTTCCCGTGCCAATGCCGGCAACACTACTATTAACGCCCCCATTGTTAACGTTTCTGATGATGCGACAATTTTTGTTCAAAATACTGGCTCTGGGACAGCAGGTAATCTGGAAATTAATGCAAACACCCTCACACTTAAAAATGGTGGAAACCTTTTAGCCTCGACAAAAGCAGGCGAAGGCGGAAACATTAACCTGCAACTGCGAGATTTATTACTCATGCGTGATGGTGGCTTTATTAGTGCAGAAGCCGGTGGTAGTGGCAATGGTGGCAATATTAGTATTAATGCACCAGTAATTGTAGGGCTAGAAAACAGTGACATTATTGCCAATGCCGTGCAAGGAAAGGGCGGTAATATTGCCATTACAACTCAAGGCATTATCGGTCTAAAATTCCGCGATACTCTGACTCCAAGAGAAGATTTAACCAATGATATTACAGCCAGTTCTGCGTTTAATTTGAATGGCACAGTGGAAATTAATAATGTTGGTGTTGATCCCAATTCGGGTTTAGTGGAATTACCCGGAAATGTCACTGATCCATCTCAGCAAATTGCTAGTGGTTGCAATGCTAATACTAGTAGTAGTTTTGTTGCCGTTGGCAGAGGTGGAATACCACAAAATCCGACACAAGGGTTGAATAGCGATCGCACCTGGTCAGACATCCGCGATATATCTGCATTCCATAAAACACAATCAGTACAAGCCCAAATGCCAAAATCACCAGAAACCCTTGTGCAAGCGACTGGCTGGCGACGTAACGCCCAAGGCAAAATTGAGCTTGTTGCAGCTAATACTAATTCACCGATACCATCAGCCTTAACCTGTGCGGCTGTAGCCGAAAATTAACTACTGTTAAAAAGATTATTGTCTGGGGAAAGATAAATATGGAATAGAACACAAGAAATAGATTAATGAAAATAACTATTGCTGGTTTGGGCTTAATTGGTGCAATTGTGACATCTGCTATTTGCAACAGTAGTGTAAACGCTCAGGTAACTCCTGATGGGACTCTCAACACTGCTGTAAGTGGGAGTAATCATTACAGCATCACCAATGGCACCCGTATCGGCAATAATTTATTTCATAGCTTCAGCCAATTCTCCTTGCCTAGCAATGGTTCCGCAGTCTTTAACAATGCCGCAGACATCCAAAATATATTTAGTCGGGTAACAGGCGGCAATGTTTCTAACATTGATGGTTTAATTCAAGCCAATGGTAGTGCCAACTTATTCTTACTCAACCCATCCGGGATGATTTTTGGGAAAAATGCCAGCTTAAATATTGGTGGTTCATTTATCGCTACAACAGCCAATAGTATAAAGTTTGCCGATGGTACAGAATTTAGTGCCACAAATCCCAGTACCAAGCCATTGTTAACCATGAGTGTACCAATTGGCTTACAAATGGGGCAGAATTCCGCACCGATTCGAGTCGAGAGTCATCTCACCACCGGACAAGATTTAACACTAGAAGCAGGTAGCCTAGACTTACAAGGACAACTGGTAGCAGGGAGAGATTTAACCCTCAAAGCCCAAGACACAGTGCAAATTAGGGATCATGCCACAACTCCATTTCTTGCCCAAGCAGGCAGAAACTTAACAATTCAAGGAAATCAAAACATTGATATCCTGGCATTGAATCATCCAGTAGCCGCCCTTCAGAGTGGGGGTAATCTGAGTTTGATTAGCAACGGGAATATTTCTGGGGATGCACATTTCCTGAGTGGTGGCAATCTCTCATTTCAGACTTTAGCAGGGACTCCAGGGAAGTTTGTGAGTTTGTTTGACCCGATAATTTATGCCAATGGGGATGTAGTGTTTGGTGATTACACAGGGGTGGCATTGAAGGTGGAAGCCACAGGGAGCATTGAGGGGGGTAATATTGTGATTACCGGACCTGATGTGAGCGTTCCCAGTAGCGACCCAGATTATCTGATACTCACAACACAACCTGCGGCGATTTTGCGGGCAGGGGTGGCATCAGTACCGACTGCAAATTTGCCACAATTGAGCTTCACGACGGGGACAGTAGCAGGTTTGCCACCGGGAAGTATTAGGGTAAGCAGTATCAACACATCAAATACAACAGGGGGAGATGGTGGTGCAATTACCCTGAATGCTGCTGGGGATATTGTCACAGGAAACTTAGATTCCTCGGCTTTGTTGTATTTTGGGAATAGTGGCAATGGTGGCGATATCAAGCTGTTCGCTAATGGCAATATCTCGATTAATGGCAATGTGAACTCATCTTCTCTTTCATTCCTTACAAGTGGGAGTGGCGGCGATATTACCCTCACTACCACTAACGGCAATCTTTCTGTCAATGGCGGTCTAGATTCATCAGTATTCGGACTCAATCAAGGAGGGAATGGCGGCGATATTACCCTCACTACCACTAACGGCAATCTTTCTGTCGACGGCGCATCTTCATACCTGTTGACCTTTTATGGTACAAGTGGCAATGGCGGCAAGATAATTCTTTCCACGACCAATGGCAACCTCTCCAGCCAGCGCAGTTTATTGTCTTTTTCCAACTCAATATTCGGGAAGAGTGGTAATGGCGGCGATATCGCCCTCACTGCAACCAATGGCAACCTCTCCAGCCAGGGCCGAATGGAATCAACGGCGAGGAATGGTAGCAAAGGCGGCGATATCACTCTCACTGCAATCAATGGCAAACTCTCTAACCAAGCCGAGTTGTCATCCCTGTCCCACTCCTTAACGGGTAATAGTGGTAATGGCGGCGATATCACCCTGACAGCAATCAATGGCAACCTCTCTAACCAGAGCAATTTAAACTCATTCTCATACTCAGCAGTAGGGAATAGCGGTCAGGGTGGTGATATCGCCCTGACTGCACAAAACGGGGATATTTTGGGCAACGGCAGTAACTTGTATAGTTTTAGCGTTGCGCCCCAAGGAACTGCAAACAATGGTGGTTCTGTAAGATTAGATGCTCTAAACCAGATATCTGGATTGACAGTAGTAACAACATCTTCTGCTGCTGAGGCAGGGATGGTGTCGATTTTGGGACAGGGCGATTTGGCGATCGCTGATCTGGCCATCCAAACAAGTAAACCAATCACCATCAGAACCGCATTAACAGGCACAATCAACATTCCGGCTGATGGCAAAGGGCGATCAGGTGATGTCAACATTAGTAGTGCGGGGAACCTTACTCTAACTAACACCCTAATTGAAAGCGATACCAAAGGTAGGGACTCCGCCGGTAATGTCACCCTTACCAGTCCTGGTTTAACGACATTGAATAATAGTCAAATTTTCACCACTACAAAGAGTACTGGACAAGCTGGAGATGTCAATGTCACCACAAATCGCCTCTCCTTCCTCAATGGCAGTTCCATTAACTCCTCAACATCTGCCAGTGGCAATGCGGGAGATATTATATTTAATGTGCCTAACACTGTAGAACTTGACAATGGTAAAATCTCAGCTAATACAAGTGGTAGTGGCAAGGGTGGAGAAATTGCCCTGAATACAGGTACTTTACAACTCAACAATCAAAGTATCATCTCTAGCAACACCACAGGTATTGGTAATGCCGGTGCAATTGATGTCAAAGCTAACGCGATCGCACTCAATCAAAGCAACATTACTAGTCAATCCTTATCTGAAAGTGGCGATGCGGGAAATATCAAGCTTCAGGCAGCTAACACCGTAGAACTTAACAATGGTACAATCTCAGCCAGTACAAGTAGTAGTGGCAAGGGTGGAGAAATTGCACTCAATACAGGCAATTTACGACTAAATAATCAAAGTATTATATCCAGCAACACCACAGGTAGTGGTAATGCTGGTGCAATTGATGTTAAAGCTAACGCGATCGCACTTAATCAAAGCAACATTACTAGTCAATCCTTATCTGAAAGTGGCGATGCGGGAAATATCAAGCGTCAGGCAGCTAACACCGTAGAACTTAACAATGGTATAATCTCAGCCAGTACCAGTGGTAGTGGTAAGGGTGGTGAAATTACACTGGATACAGGCACTTTACAACTCAGCAATCAAAGTATCATCTCCAGTAACACCACAGGTATTGGTAATGCAGGTGCAATCGATGTCATAGCTAACGCGATCGCACTCAATCAAAGCACCATTAGTAGTCAATCTTCGGGTAGTGGTGACAGTGGTACGGTGAAATTTAACACTGGGACTTTAGATTTGATTGACAATGCGATTGTTTCCACCGCCTCATCCCAATCAGGAAAAGCGGGTAACTTAAATATTACCGCAGGCGATCGCATTAACTTGCAAACTGGCGCACAAATTACCAGTCGCAGTACCGGAACTGGTAATGGTGGGACGGTTGAGATTACCGGGCGATCATTGATTCTCAAGGAAAATGCTCAAATCAACGCCTCTACAGTCTCTAGTGATGGCGGTAACTTAGTGTTAAATCTGTCTGAATTGTTGCGAGTGAGCGATCGCAGTCTCCTCAACGCCGAAGCTGGCACTACAGGCAATGGTGGTAACATTACTATCAATACCCCCTTGATCATCGGCACTGGTAATAGTGATATTATTGCCAACGCTGTCCGTGGTCGTGGTGGGAACATTAACATTACTACTCAAGGTATATTTGGGCTAAAATTCCGTAATCAACTCACTCCAGAAAACGACATCAGCGCCAGTTCGCAATTTGGTGTGAACGGTACAGTCGATATTAACAATGTCAGTGTTGATCCCAATTCTGGTTTAGTGGAATTACCTGCAAATATTACTGACTCATCGCAGCAAATTGCTAGTGGTTGTGCAGATACCAGTGGTAGTAGTTTTGTCGCCACAGGCAGAGGTGGTATACCGCAAAATCCCACGCAGCAGATTTGGGGCGATCGCACTTGGTCTGATACTCGTGATATCTCTGCATTCCACACCACAAAATCTGCACAAGCACAAATACCGAAGTCTCCAGAAGTACTAGTGCAAGCAACTGGCTGGCGACGTAATGCCCAAGGCAAAATAGAATTAATTGCCGATAAATCTCCTAGTCAGGCACAAACCGCATTAACCTGTGCAGCAATACCTCAAAATTAATTCACATGACAGGCTCAATGTTATGGGACTTACGCATCAAAACGAAAAATCAAGGGTTTTGGCGAGGGTGTAGGGGTTCAGGGGTATAAGGGTGTGCTGATTCAAAATCCTTACCCCCCAAACCCTTTCACCCTTACACCCAATCTCCACAGATAATCTTTGCGCGTAAGTCCTGTGTTAGATAAGCTACAAAAAAGGGAAGAATTTATACAGAATAAAATACAAGATTAAAATATATTCTCATGAAATTAGCTTTTATTGGGTTTGCCGTTGTTGGTGCGATCGGCATCTCTACCGTTTGCGATCGTGGTGTTAATGCACAAGTCACTCCTGATGGGACTCTCAATACTGCTGTGAGTGGGAGTAATCATTACAGCATCACTAATGGCGCTCGTGTCGGTAATAATTTATTTCATAGCTTCAGCCAATTCTCAGTTCCCAGTAATGGTTCCGCAGTCTTTAACAATGTCGCAGATATCCAAAATATATTTAGCCGTGTCACAGGCGGTAATGTTTCCTATATTGATGGTTTAATTCAAGCCAATGGTAGTGCCAACTTATTTTTACTCAACCCATCTGGGATTATTTTTGGCAAAAATGCCAGCTTAAATATTGGTGGTTCCTTCATCGGAACTACGGCTAATAGTATTAAATTTGCTGATGGGTCAGAGTTTAGTGCTGTGGATACTACCGCTAAACCATTATTAACCATGACTGTACCCATTGGGTTGCAAATGGGTAATCATCCCGTATCGATACAAGTCCAAGGGACAGGACATAGCTTAGATGCAACCGATAGTTTTTCCCCTGTAATTCCCAATTCTAGCTCCACAAAATTACAAGTACAGTCAGGAAAAACCTTAGCGTTAGTAGGTGGAAATATCAGTTTGAATGGTGCGACTCTGAGTGCAGCAAAAGGTCAAATAGAACTAGGGAGTCTGGGAGGAGCAGGGGTAGTGAGTTTAGTACCGATTACACAGGGTTATAAATTGAAGTATGAACAGGGACAAAGTTTTGCTGATATTCAACTAGTGCAGAAGTCACTATTAGATGTGAGTGGGTTTAACTCCGGTGCAGTTCAACTCCAGGGAAGAAATATCAAATTTACCGATGGTTCGTTGATTTTGTCCCAGAATTACGGCAATCTTCCTAGTGGAGATATTAACTTACAAGCATCAGCAGCGATCGCACTTATTGGTACCACACCTGATGCAAAAATTCCCAGTTGGATTCGTGCTGATGCTTTGGGAACTGGAGATAGTGCAAATATCAGTATTATTAGTCCCCGTTTAACGCTCCAAGAAGGTTCAGGAATCAGTAATTTAACTTATGGAACAGCTAAGGGTGGTAACACCCAGATTCAAGCAGGAGATATAGAGTTATCAGGTTTTTCACCCCTGAATCCCACGGGAGTCACAGCCATTACCACTGGCACTTTTGGAAAAGGAGCGGCTGGAGATATCGTGGTGAATGGGAATAATTTACTAATGTCTGGCGGAGCATCCTTAGTATCAATAACATTTGCCCGCATTTCTCACAAGCTTCAGGCGTTTGATGGGGCAGAGGGGCAGAGGTGCGGAGGGGCAGGGGAGAGAGTACCTTCATTCTCCCCTGCTCCCCTGCTCCCCTGCACAGGCTTTGAAAGGTGTGGTGAGAAATCCGGGATTTGGTAGTGGCTCCACTGGTAAGGTCATAATTCGCAACAAAAATACCACCGTCATGGGTGAAAATCCCTTTGGAGTGTATAGCAATATGAGTATCACTACCTTTGCTAATGGCAATGCCAAAGATTTGAGATTAGATACTGGAAACTTGCAAGTATTAAATGGGGGAGTAATTGGTTCATCTGCGTTATTTGTTGGTAATGGCGGTAACGTCCAAATCAATGCTAGTGAGGCGATCGCCATTAGTGGTCGTGGTAGTGCTAATAACAGTAATATCAATTCTTCTGCTGTGCGTTTAAGTCCACAATTAAGCCAATTGTTTGGTTTGCCAGATATACTCACAGCGAATGCCGGTAGTCTCAGTATTACCACACCAAAACTCACACTCACAGACGGCGGAACAGTCACAGTTACTAGTCAAGGTACTGGGAATGCCGGAAATCTGCAAATTATTGCCGATCAGATCCAGTTGAAAAATCAAGCTTTAATTCAAGCGCAAACAGAATCAGGTAATGGTGGTGATATTAGCCTGCAAGTAAAAGATGTGTTACTGATGCGCGATCAGAGCCAAATTACAACCACCGCAGGTAGTAAAGGCAATGGCGGTAATATTACCATTAATTCACCTATCATTGTCGGCTTAGAAAACAGCGATATCACTGCTAATGCTTTCCAAGGTAAAGGCGGTAATATTAACATCACCACTCAAGGAATTATTGGTTTAGAATACAGTTCCCAACTGACAGCAGAAAACAATATCACCGCCAGTTCCGAGTTTGGGGTAAATGGTACGGTACAAGTAAATAATGTTGGTATTGACCCCAACTCTGGTTTAGTGGAATTACCAGCAAATGTGAGTGATTCATCACAGCAAATAGCAAGTGGTTGTTCTAATACGAATGGTAGTAGTTTTGTCGCTACGGGTAGGGGTGGAATACCACAAAATCCGACGCAACAACTTTGGAGCGATCGCACCTGGTCAGATACTCGTGATATCTCTGCATTCCACACCACACAACCAACACAAGCCCAAATATCAAAGTCTCCAGAAGTATTAGTGCAAGCGACTGGCTGGCGACGTAACACCAACGGCAAAATTGAATTAATTGCAGCTACATCACCTTCGCAGATATCACCAGCCTTAACCTGTGCTGCTGTTGCCAAAAATTAATTCCCGTTACAAAACTTACCCAACTGGGAACAATATATACGTAATAAACACAAAAACTGACTAATGAAAGTAAATTTTGCTGGGTTTGGTTTGCTGAGTGTCATTTGCATATCCGTTGTTTATAACAATAGTGTTCACGCCCAAGTAACTCCTGATGGGACTCTCAACACAGATGTTAATAGTTACAGCATTACAAAAGGCACTCGCATCGGCAACAATTTATTTCATAGCTTTAGTCAGTTCTCTATCCCTACAGGTGTCTCCGTATCATTCGGTAATGATCCTACTGTAGAAAATATTTTTAGCCGGGTGACTGGTGGTCAGGTTTCCCATATTGATGGTCGAATCAGTGCCAATGGTAATGCCAACTTATTTTTACTCAACCCTGCCGGGATTATTTTTGGCAAAAATGCCAGTTTGAGAATAGGTGGTTCTTTTGTCGGTACAACTGCCAATGGGATTAAATTTGATGATGGTAATGTGTTCAGCACTGACATAACTCAATCCCCTTTGTTAACCATGAAGGTACCGATTGGTTTGCAACTGGGAAGTGATGCCGGATCTGTCCAAGTTCAAGGAACACTACAAGTTCCTACTGGCAAAACTTTGGCTTTGGTTGGTAGTCAAATTGACATGACACAAGCCACCCTGAGAGCCGCAGATGGTCGGGTGGAGTTGTGGGCGGTCAGAAATGCTGACATCAAGATGGACAATCAAACAGGATGGCAATTAGGGAGTTCTGCGGCTGCGGCTGACTGGGGTACAATTACTTTGCAGCAAGGCTCATTGATTAATGTTAATGGCACTAACGGCGGTGCAATCCAAATTCAAGGGCGGGGATTAACGGTTAAAGAAAACTCAAATATTACTTCTGTTACCCAGTCTGGAGTCGGAAAAGATATTGTTGTCAAAACCACGGAATTTATTAATTTGTTGGGAGCTTCAAGCCCCAGACCTATTTTCAATCCAGGAATTGGAACTTCGGTAGGGGCTGTATTCGGGCCACCAGCCACCGGGCGAGCCGGAGATGTATTAATTGAAACTGGCAAGCTATACATGAATAATGGAGCTTGGTTGCAATCTACCACCTTTGGTAGCAACTCCAGAACCGGAAATTTGACTATTCGAGCCTCAGATGTAGAAGTAATCGGGGCTAATCCTCTGCCGAATGCGGCTGGTATTTTTGTGCCTACCGATATTACTACCTTGATTATGGCGGGAACAAACAATCAAGGTGGCGATATTATCATTGAAACCAATCGCTTGCGTACTGTTGATGGTGGATTGATCAGTGGCAGTATATTTAACTTGCGGCAAACTCTGGGCTTGAATAATCTCATTGCTACCGGGAATGGTGGTAATGTCTCTATCCGCGCTAATGAGAGTTTTGAAATTTCTGGAGGAACACCCAGTGGTTTGCGCTCTGGAGTAACCACCGCGCTTCAACCTTCTGGGGGAGGTCAGGCTGGAGACATTACAATTACGGCTGGAAGATTACAACTCAGCAACGGGGGAATTATTAGCAGTGCCGCAGCTGGAAATGGGACATCGGGAGATATTAATATTCAAGCTACAGAAGTAATTGTCAGTGAACCAGTATTGGATCAATTGAGTCAACTAGCCAGTGGCATTACGGTTTCTGTGGGTAAGAATGTCATAGGTACTGGTGGGACAATTAACTTGACCGCAGATCGTCTCCAAGTTTCCAAAGGTGGACAGATTACCGCTTCTACTCAAGGGCGGGGAAATGCAGGTAATATTAACCTACAAGTGAAAGAGATTGATGTCCAAGGAATTTCCCCCACCACAGTTAACGGTAATTACCTGTATAGTGCGATCGCCGCATCTTCAACAACTAACTCTGCGGCGGGGTCAATTAATATCAAATCTGATACGGTAAATGTTCGCAATGATGGAGAAATAACCGTCAGTAATATAGGTAATGGTGATGCTGGTAATCTGAATATTTCCGCCAACAGAATTTTCCTTAAGAATGGCGCAAGTCTGCGTTCCGAAGTAAATGAAGGCGATCAAGGTAATATCCAACTTCAGGCCAATGAAGTCCTGTTATTACGCCAGGGCAGTAATATTACTACCAATGCTCGCGGCCTGTCTACAGGAGGTAACATCAATATCAATGCAGGCTTGATTGTGACTGTACCAAAAGAAAACAGCGATATTTCCGCTAACGCTGTCTTGGGAAGTGGTGGCAATATTCAAATCACTACTGGCGGTATCTTGGGACTAAAATTTAGTGATCAGCTAACTCTCGACAGCGATATTACCGCCAGTTCCCAATTTGGAGTAAACGGCACAGTTGAAGTTAGTAGTATTGGCGTTGATCCCAACTCTGGGTTAGTGAAATTACCGGGAAACGTCACTGATCAATCACAGCTAATAGCAAGTAGTTGTAATAATACCAATGGTAGTAGTTTTGTCGCCACAGGCAGAGGTGGCATACCGCAAAATCCGACACAGGAATTGAGGAGCGATCGCACTTGGTCTGATGTCCGCGATATCTCTGCATTCCACACCACAAAACCAGCACAAGCACAAATACCAAAATCCTCAGAAGTTCTAGTAGAAGCCACTGGCTGGCGACGTAACGCCCTAGGCAAAATTGAGTTATTTGCCTATCAATCTCCTAGTCAGGTGCAAGTAGGCTTAACCTGTGCTGCTGTAGCTGAAAACTAATAAATGTTATAAACTATACTTATTTGGGAACAATTAATACGTAACAAAAAATCAGAAATCGGTGAATGAAATTAACATTTGTTGGGTTTGGTGTTCTGAGTGCAATCTGCATATCTGCTATTGACAACAATAGTGTTCACGCCCAAGTAACTCAAGATAACACCCTAAATACCTTGGTGACTGGCAGTAATAATTACACTATCACCAATGGCACTCGTATCGGTAACAATTTATTTCATAGTTTCAGTGAATTTTCTGTACCTACAGGTGGTTCAGCATCATTTGATCATGCTACCGATATTCAAAATATATTTGGTCGAGTGACTGGTGGTAATATTTCCAACATAGATGGTTCTATTAGTGCCAATGGTAGTGCCAACTTATTCTTACTCAACCCTGCCGGGATTATTTTTGGTAAGAATGCCAGCTTAAATATTGGTGGTTCATTTGTCGCAACTACAGCCAATAGCATCAAATTTGCCGATGGCACAGAATTTAGTGCGGTGCAAGGTGCAGATAAACCTTTGCTGACAATGAGTGTACCCGTGGGTTTGCAAATGGGTCAAAATTCCGGGGGGATTACTGTCGAGGGTTTAGGGCATCGGATAACTGGTGATGTTTTTACACCTTTAGATCGCACTCAGAATCCTACAGGTTTACAAGTTAAGGCAGGCAATACCTTAGCATTAATAGGTAATGAGGTGAATTTCTCAGGTGGTATTGTGGCAATCAATGGAGGTGGACATCTAGAACTAGGGAGTGTGGAACAGGGTAAAGTCAGGCTCAATTCTACTCGGACAGGATGGGTAGGAGATTATTCCCAAGTTGAGAAATTTAATAATATCCATCTAGGGCAACAATCTCTGCTAGATGCTAGTGGTAGCAATGGCTCAATTCAAATCCAAGGAAAAAACATCAACTTGAGCGCAGGCTCGGCTGTCGTGCTGCAAAACTTGGGGGAACAATCACAAGGAATTACTGTCCACGCCACAGAGTCTTTGAGTTTAACAGGTAATACTTCAGACCAAAGACTAGGCAGCATAATCAAAATTGAGAATTTGGGAACAGGTTCATCCGGAGATATTTTGATTGGAGCTAATCAACTTTCCCTGGCAGATGGGGGGCAAATTTGGCATTCGATCTTTACCAAAGCAGTTAGTGGGAATATTACTTTCAATGTTGAAGGCTTGATGGACTTGAATGGCTTTGTCCCTGGTAATCCGTCTATCCCCTCTTCGATTGTCACAATCACCACTAGCTCTAGTAATGCAGGTGATATTCTTGTTTCTACCACTAACCTCAGAATAGGGAATGGAGGTAGTATTGGTTCTTCTAGTGTAGCGTCTGGACAAACTGGAAAAGTACAGGTCAATACCAAAGACCTGATCGAAATTGCTGGCAATCACCCTATTTCAAAATTACCCAGCTCAATTACTTCGTCAACGCTTTTTATGGGTAATGCAAATAACACCGTGGTCAACACATCCAGATTAATTATTCGAGACGGAGGATTTCTCGGATCTAGCACTCTCGGTCAGGGTTCAGCAGCAAGTGTGACGATTAATGCTTCAGATTTTATCGAGGTGAGTGGTCGCGCACCTGGATCAATCACATCGAGTCGCATTGCTTCCACCTCGGAAATTCTCGACCCTGTTTTTCAAGCCATTTATGGGCTACCAGCCATTCCCACTGGTGATGCAGGTGCTTTGACGATTAACACCCCATCATTACGGGTTAAGGATGGCGCATTAGTCACGGTGAAAAATGATGGCCCAGGTAAAGCTGGAGATATACAAATTAACGCCAACTCAATTTTTCTCAACAACCAAGGTAGTATCTCAGCCTCAACCGCCTCTGGTAACGGGGGAAATATTCACTTGAATCTGCAAGATTACCTGCTGATGCGGCACGATAGCTTAATTTCTGCCAATTCTGCGGGGACAGGTAATGGTGGTAATTTGTCGATTAACTCACCTGTGATTATTGGGTTAGAAAATAGTGATATTATCGCCAATGCAGTGCAAGGTCGTGGTGGCAATATTAACATCACTACTCAGGGAATTATCGGCTTAGAATATCGTCCCGGACTCACATCAGAAAACGACATCACTGCAAGTTCTCAATTTGGTGTTAATGGCACAGTGGAAATTAAAAATGTTGGTGTTAATCCCAATTCTGTGCTAGTAGAATTACCTACAAATATCACTGATCCTTCCCAAAAAATTGCTAGTGGTTGTAATGCCAATACTGGTAGTAGTTTTGTTGCTACAGGTAGGGGTGGTGTACCGCAAAATCCGATGCAAGAAGTGAGGAGCGATCGCCCTTGGTCAGACACCCGCAATCTGACTGCATTCCATCAAACACAACCAGCACAAGCCCAAACACCAAAATCACCAGAAACACTTGTCCAAGCCACTTCTTGGCGACGTAATGCCCAAGGCAAAATTGAATTAATTGCTGCTAAATCTTCTTCGCAGATAAAATCAGCCTTAACCTGTGCATCTGTAGCCGAAAATTAATTACCGTTACAAAACTGACTCTATTGGGAACAATAAATTGCAGAATCAGAAACAAGAACTGGATCAATGAAATTAACTTTTGTCGGGTTTGGTGTGCTAAGTGTAATCAGCTTATTTGCTGTTTATAACAATAGTGTTCACGCACAAGTAACTCCCGATAACACCCTCAAAACGCTTGTAGAAAGTAGTGGCAATAGTTACAGTATCAAGGATGGCACTCGTGTAGGCAACAATTTATTTCATAGCTTTAGTCAATTCTCTATCCCGACAAATGGTTCTGCATCATTTAATAATGACGCTGATATTCAGAATATTTTTAGTCGGGTAACTGGTGGTAATGTTTCCAATATAGATGGTAAAATTATTACCAATGGTAGTGCCAACTTATTTTTAATTAACCCAGCCGGGATTATTTTTGGGGCAAATGCCAGCTTAAATATTGGTGGTTCATTTGTAGCAACAACAGCTAACAGTATTAAATTTGCTGATGGGCAAGAGTTTAGTGCTGTGGATACTGCCGCTAAACCATTATTAACAATGACTGTACCCATTGGGTTGCAAATGGGTAATCATCCCGCACCAATACAAGTCCAAGGTACAGGACATAGCCTAAATAGTCTTAATACTTTTTCTCCTGTAATTTCCAATTCTAGCTCTACAAAATTACAAGTGCCGTCAGGAAAAACTTTGGCATTAGTGGGTGGAAATATCAGTTTGGATGGTGCGACTCTGAGCGCGGCAAAAGGTCAAATAGAATTAGGGAGTCTGGAAGGAGCAGGATTAGTTAGTTTAGTACCAATCACCCAAGGCTATAAGTTGGAGTATGAGCAAGGACAAAGTTTTGCTGATATTCAACTAGCGCAGAAGTCACTATTAGATGTGAGTGGGTTTAACTCCGGTGCAGTTCAACTCCGGGGAAGAAATATAAAATTTACCGATGGTTCGTTGATTTTGTCCCAGAATTACGGCAATCTGGCGGCGGGGGAAATTAATTTGCAAGCATCAGAAGCGATCGCCATTATTGGCACTACACCCGATGCTAAAATTCGTAGTTGGATTCGTGCGGAAGCTTTGGGAACTGGATCTAGTGCCAATATCAGCGTTATTACTCCCCGCTTGATCATGCAAGAAGGTTCAGGAATTAATGCTTTAACCTATGGAACTGCTCACGGTGGTAACATTCAGATTCAAGCCGCAGATATAGAAGTATCAGGTTTTTCACCCCTCAATCCCACTGGTGTAACCTCCATTGCTACTAGTACTTATGGAAAAGGAGCGGCTGGAGATATCGTGGTGAATGGGAATAATTTACTCATCTCTGGGGGAGGTTCATTATCATCAGTGACATTTGGTAGTGGCTCTAGTGGTCAGGTGATAGTTCACAATCAAAATACCACCGTCATGGGTGAAAACCCTTTTGGACTATACAGCAACATTAGTATTACTTCATTTGCCAATGGAAATGCCAAAGATTTAATCTTAAATACAGGGACTTTGCAAATACTCAATGGTGGCACTATTGGTTCATCTGCATTCTTTATCGGTAATGGCGGTAATGTCCAAATCAATGCTAGTGAAGCGATCGCCATTAGTGGTAGCAGTAGTAATAATAACAGTAATATCAATTCTTCGGTTGTGCGTTTAAGTCCACAATTACGTCAATTGTTTAAGTTGCCAAATATACTATCAGCAAATGCAGGTAGTGTGAGTATCACTACACCAAAACTCACACTCACCGACGGCGGAACAGTCACAGTTACTAGTCAAGGTACAGGGAATGCCGGAAATCTGCAAATTATTGCTGATCAGATCCAATTGAAAAATCAAGCTTTAATTCAGGCGCAAACAGAATCGGGTAATGGTGGTGATATCAGTTTGCAAGTAGGAGATGTGCTACTAATGCGCGATCGCAGTAAAATTACAACCACCGCAGGCAGTACGGGTAATGGCGGTAATATTACCATTAATTCACCTACTATTGTCGGCTTAGAAAACAGCGATATCACTGCCAATGCTGTGCGAGGTAAAGGCGGTAATATTAACATCTCCACTCAGGGAATTATTGGTTTAGAATACCGTTCCCAACTGACACCAGAAAATGACATCACCGCCAGTTCCGAGTTTGGGGTGAATGGGACAGTGGAAATTAATAACATTGGTGTTGACCCCAATTCTGGTTTAGTCGAATTACCAGCTAATGTCACCGATCCTTCTCAACAAATTGCCAGTGGTTGTTTTGCGAATACTGGTAGTAGTTTTGTCGCTACAGGAAGGGGTGGTGTGCCGCAAAATCCCACAGAGGAATTGAGTAGCGATCGCACTTGGTCAGACACTCGTGACATCTCTGCATTCCACACCACAAAACCAGCACAAGCCCAAACACCAAAATCACCCACAACACTTGTTCAAGCAACTGGCTGGCGACGTAACGCCCAAGGCAAAATTGAGTTAGTTGCTATTCACAGTGGCTATACACAACCGGATTTAACTTGTGCTGCCGTAGCCAACTAATCACTTTGGTTGCTCAGAATGCTAAAGTCAAAACAAGCGGAGGTTTTGTCATGGCTCAAGTCCAAATTCTCAGTAATCATCCCGTATGCTCGCGTTTTAATGTTAAAAATAGTTCTCCTTACACTTCAAAAAAATAGCCATTGTAATACCAAATTCTTTGCTAGATAGTCATTATCACTGCTGTTAAGAAAAATTAAGTTTAGTTATTAATTATACTGTCATGGGAATTATAGATTCATGCGACAAAGTTTAGGTTTTGGGTATGAGATTAATCTATGGAAGTACAAGCCACTATCAACAGTGGCTTTTAGCTGCATTCACAACGGCGATCGCAACATCAGGTCTATCAACACCAACCTTGGCTCAGGTCATACAAGATAACACAACTAATACCAGTGTCAGCATTAATGGCAATGACTATACTATTACCGATGGCATAAATAAAGGTAATAATTTATTCCACAGTTTTAGTAACTTTTCTGTAGAAACAGGTAAAACCGCCACCTTTGATTTAAAGAATACTCCAGATATTACAACGATATTTAGCCGTGTAACGGGTGGAAATATTTCTCATATTAATGGGATGATTAGCACGCTCAATAGCAGTAACCCCGTCAGTTTATTTTTGATGAATCCCAACGGGATTATCTTTGGGGAGAAAGCTTCGTTAAATATTGGTGGTTCCTTTGTGGCGACGACTGCCAACAGTATCAAATTTGCTGATGGCATAGAATTCAGTGCTGTGAATGCTTCGGGTACTCCTTTGCTGACTATGAGTGTACCTGTGGGTTTGCAGATGGGAAGCAACCCTGGTGCAATTACTGTCCAGAACACTGGGCATCAGTTGGCATTTCCGATTCACCCCTTAGTCTCTTCTCCAGATCGCAGCAACAATCCTGAAGGGTTAAATGTTAATGGGAATAATTTGGCATTAATCGGGGGAGAAATTGCCTTAGATGGCGGAGTTTTAAATGCACCATCAGGACATATTGAACTTGGGAGCGCCAGTAATGGGATAGTTAATTTAAACATCGCCTCTCCAATTTGGAGGTTTGACTATAGTAATATTCAGCAATTTGGTGATATTCAGCTATCTCATCAATCTCTAGCAGATGCAAGTGGTACTCCTGCGGGTTCTATTGGGTTCGTCGGACAAAATATTAGTTTGAATGATGCTTCTGCTGCTTTATTAGTAAATGAAGGAAGTGGCAATTCAGGCAATATCAATATTAATGCGAGTGGAGCTTTAACGCTTCGAGGAATCGGCACTATAGGATTTCCCCAAAGTCTATTGCGTGCTGATAATTTCAGTGGCGGCAGTGGAGGTAATATTATAGTTTCAGCTTCGCAAGTATTCCTTCAAAATGGCGGATCTCTGCATGGCATTAATTTTGCTGAAGGTTCGGGAAGTAATATTTTTGTAGAAACTCAGGATTTAATTCAAATAACTGGAATATCACCAGTAAGCGGATTTGCTAGTTCCTTGAATACCATCACTAGAGGTTCTGGGAAAAGTGGCGATATTCAAGTACTTACCAAAAAATTGCAAGTTTTAGATGGCGCTGTCATTGGTAGTTCGCCTTGGTCAAATGGTATAGGAGGGGACATCACCATTAATGCAGCTGATTTTATCGAAGTAGCCGGAGAAAATTCACAAAACTTGGCTGATAGTGTCATCGTAGTAGGCACATTCGACGAAGGCAATTCAGGTTCATTAACTATCACAACTTCTCAACTGAGGGTACGAGATGGCGGAGGGATAGTTGTCTCGACTGTCAATCAAGGAAATGCTGGTGATTTAGTGATTAATGCCTCAGACAAAGTTGAGGTGAGTGGGGTGGGTAGTATTTCTGGTCTTCCTAGCCGCGTTGGTGTGAGGGCAGAATTACTTGCACCACCAATTCGGCAATTATTTGGATTACCGGATGTGATTACAGGTGATATCGGTAAACTCACCCTCAACACCAACCTCTTACAAATCACAAATCAGGCAATTGTAGGAGTTGATCATCAAGGGATTGGAGATGCGGGACAACTAGAAATTAATGCAAATTCTATCCGACTGGACAATGGTGGTAGCATTACAGCCGCTACAGTTCAAGGTGAAGGCGGGAATATTTTGATTAATTCCAACGATCTAGTTTTGCGTCATGGTAGTTCAATTGTGACTAATGCAGGTGGTATTGGTAATGGGGGCAATATAACGATTAACTCGGACGTGATTCTTGGCTTAGAAAACAGTGATATTGTTGCCAATGCAGTTCAAGGCAATGGGGGAAATATTAGCATTACCACTCAAGGAATTTTTGGTTTGAAATACCGTAACGAACTCACTAGTGAAAGTGACATTACTGCTAGTTCGCAATTTGGCTTAAACGGAACAGTAGATGTTCATCAATTTGGTGTTGATCCCAACTCTGGTTTAGTAGAATTACCAGAAAATATTACAGATTCATCAAAACAAATTGCCAGTGGTTGTGATGCCAATACTGGTAGTAGTTTTGTCGCCACAGGAAGGGGTGGTGTGCCACAAAATCCGATGCAGCAAGTTTGGAGCGATCGCACTTGGTTAGATATCCGCGACATCTCTGCATTCAATACCAAAAAAACATCACCAGTCCAAACACCAAAATCACCCGCAACACTTGTCCAAGCAACTGGCTGGCGACGTAATCCCCAAGGCAAAATTGAATTAATTGCCGCTAAATCACCTCCGCAGATACCACCAACCTTAACCTGTGCTGCTACACCTCAAAATTAATTACTGTTACAAAATTTACTAGATGGGGAACTATAGACACATAATAAAAACCAGAACTGGATTAATGAAATTAACTTTTGTTGGGTTTGCTGTGTTGAGTGTAATCTGCTTATCTGCTGTTGACAACAATGGTGTTCACGCCCAGGTAATTCAAGATAATACCCTCAATACTTCTGTAACTTCCACTAATTCTATAAATGGAAGTAATCTTTACACCATCACCAACGGCGAGCGTGTCGGTAACAATTTATTTCATAGCTTTAGTCAATTCTCTATCCCTAGAGGTGATTCTGCATCATTTCAAAATGCTACTGATATTCAAAATATTTTTAGTCGGGTGACTGGTGGTAATATTTCCAACATTAATGGTGAAATCCACGCCCAGCATAGTGCCAATTTATTTTTACTCAACCCAGCCGGGATTCTTTTTGGGAAAGATGCCAGCTTAAATATTGGTGGTTCATTTATAGCCACAACTGCCAATAGTATTAAATTTGCCGATGGAATTGAATTTAGTGCTGTTAACCCGACGGCAACACCATTGTTAACGATGAGTGTACCTGTTGGGTTGCAAATGGGACAAATGCCCGCAGATATTACTGTTCAAGGTACAGGATATGCCTTAAATTTTACTAATAGTCAGACTCCTGTAATTCGCGTTCCTAGCCCAACCAAATTACAAGTACAGCCAGGAAAAACCCTGGCACTGGTGGGTGGTAATCTGAGTTTCAATGGAGCTACCTTGAGTGCTGAAAAAGGGCAAATAGAATTAGGTAGTTTGGGCGGTACGGGATTAGTTAGTTTAGTCCCCACTACTCTAGGCTATACATTGAAGTATGAGAATGATCAAAGTTTTGCTGACATTCAACTCATACAGAAATCTCTTTTGGATGTCAGTGGTTTCAATTCCGGTTCTGTTCGAGTTCGGGGTAAAGAGATTCAATTTAGCGATCGCTCGCTGATATTAGCCAAAAATTCCGGTAATCTTCCTGGCGGTAATTTGCATCTTCAAGCATCCGCCGGAATTGATCTGAGGGGTGCATTCAGTGGGATTCGGAGTGAAAACTTTGGCACTGGTACTGGCGGGAATATCAGCGTCATTACTCCTCGATTAAGCATCCAGGAGGGAGGAATATTAAGTAATATCACTTATGGAACATCTGCCACTGGCAATATTCAGATCGATGCCACAAAACTAGAGATAACTGGCTTCTCGCCCCTCAATTCAAATGGTAGTTTTATCAACACTAGTACATTAGGTGCTGGTAATGCTGGTAATATCTCTGTCAGTGGCGATAGTTTACTATTATCCAATGGTGGCGGACTATCTTCAGTATCGCGCGGTACTGGTTCCAGTGGTGAGGTGATGATTCGCAACCAGGATACTATTGTGCAGGGCAACAATAATTCCATCCTCAACACCAGAATTAGCTCAACCACCTTCAACATTGGCAATGCTAAAACCTTGACGCTGGATACTGTTAGGCTAAAACTACTGGATGGGGGAGCAATTGCTACAAGTTCGTTTTTTGTTGGTCATGCAGGAGATATTCGGATTAATGCCACAGAATCTATTCAAGTTAGTGGTCGCAATCAGACAAATCCAAGCACCATTGCCTCCTCTAGTATGCGTCTAAACCCAGCATTACAGAAATTATTCGGCATTCCCAATAATAATCTCACTGCTGATGCAGGTACAGTGAGCATTACAACACCCTACCTATCATTAAAGAATGGTGGAACTTTGAGTGTGACCAATCAAGGTAGTGGCAATGGTGGGAGTATCAATATCACTGCCAATACTATCCAATTAAAACATCAAGCGGTAATCGATGCCAAGACAGCATCTGGCAATGGCGGTAATATCAACTTAGAAGTTGGAAATTTGTTACTACTGCGTGAGAGTAGCCAAATTACTGCAACAGCCCAAGGTAATGGAAATGGGGGTAATATTAGTGTTAATGCACCCATCCTGGTGGGATTAGAAAATAGTGATATTATTGCCAATGCCGTACAAGGAAAGGGTGGCAATATTGCTATTACAACTCAAGGAATTATTGGTCTAGAGTTCCGTAATACCCTGGCTCCAAGAGTTGACCTGACCAATGACATTACTGCTAGTTCTGAATTTAACGTCAATGGCACAGTGGAAATTAATAACATTGGTGTTGATCCCAATTCTGGTTTAGTTACATTACCAGCGAATTTTACTGATCCATCTCAGCAAATAGCCAGTAGTTGTTCTGGTAATACTGATAGTAGTTTTGTCGCCACAGGTAGAGGTGGGATACCGCAAAATCCGACGCAGGAAATTAGGAGCGATCGCACTTGGTCAGACACTCGTGACATCTCTGCATTCCACACCACAAAACCAGCACAAACCCAAATATCAAAATCACCAGAAACACTTGTGCAAGCAACTGGCTGGCGACGTAACGCCCAAGGCAAAATTGAGCTTGTTGCTAATCAATCTCTTACTTCCGGGAAATCATCATTAACTTGTGCTAGTTTTTATAAAAACTAAGTAAAAATCACAATAAAATTACAAAACTACTGAACTAAAAAAAACATCTATTGGGCAGAATAAACACAGAGTCAAAAATTACGGCTAAGTAAATGAAAGTAAGTTTTGCTGGTCTGTGCTTCATTGGTGCAATTTGCTTATCTACCGTTTGCAACAGCAGTGTTGACGCGCAAGTCATACACGATAATACTCTCAATACTTCTGTAAGTGGAAGTAATAGTTACAATATCACCAATGGTACTCGTGTCGGCAATAATTTATTTCATAGCTTTAGTCAATTCTCCCTACCTAAAGGCAGTTCTGCATCATTTGACAATGCTACTGATATTCAAAACATTTTTAGTCGGGTGACTGGTGGTAATATTTCTCACATTGATGGTGAAATCATCACCCAGGGTAATGCCAACTTATTTTTAATCAACCCCGCCGGGATTATCTTTGGACAAAATGCTAAGTTGAATATTGGTGGTTCATTTGTGGGAACGACAGCCAATAGCATTAAATTTGCTGATGGAACAGAATTTAATGCTGTACAAGATGCGGGTACACCTTTGCTGACAATGAGTGTACCCATCGGTTTACAAATGGGGGGAAGTTCAGGAGATATTCGGGTTGAAGGTTCAGGCAATAGTAATAATGTCAAACGTATCGGAATTTCCCTACTTAACATCACAACCCCAACTACAGGGTTACAGGTAAAATCTGGCAATACACTCTCTTTAGTTGGGGGTAACGTCACTCTAGATGGTGGTTTACTGATAGCTGACTCTGGCAAAGTTGAATTAGGGGCATTAAGCAATGGAGAATGGTTACTAGGAGAAAACAATCAACTTGCAACTGTGAGCATGACTCCAACTACAAAATTTGGGGATATTCAACTCCGAGCTGGCTCACTAGTGAATGTGAGTGGTATCAGTGCAGGCTCTGTGCAGTTAAATGGTGCAAACATTACATTGCAAGATGGTTCAGTGATTGCTGGACAGAATTTTGGTCAGCAACCTGGTGGAAAAATTCAAATCATTGGTAGTGAATCTCTCTTAATTACTGGCGCTACGTCTATTCTCCCCAGCCAAATTGCAACTCAAGCTTTGGGCTTGGGTAAAGGTGGTGACATCAATATTTCTGCACCTCAAATCATGCTGCAAAATGGTGGGATTGTCGCTGCCCACACTTTCAGTGCTGCCTCTAGTGGTAAAGTCAGCATTAATGCTCCGCTCTCTGTTCAACTCACAGGGACTTCCCCATTCGACCCCTCTAGCCTGAGTGCATTTGCCACTACAACCTATAGTCAGGGTAACGCTGGTTCACTTACCCTCTCAACCGGCAAACTGACTGTTCGAGGTGGCGCACAAATTACCTCTACAACTTTAGGATCTGGTAATGCGGGTCAAGTAAGTGTGACTGCAACCGACCTAATTGATTTGGCTGGAACGTCTTCTGTATCTAATAGTGCGATCGTCTCAACTTCTTTTGGTGCAGGGGATGGTGGTACCACCATCGTCAATACACCTAAACTCCGACTCAACGATGGTGGTGCTATTATTACTACGGCTTTTTCTAGTGGTGATGCTGGTAAAATCATCATTAATGCCGAAGATTCTATTGAGATTACAAATTCTCAACAGCTAGACTTGAGTATTGCTAATGGTAATTTTATTAATACTCAGATCACTTCTAGTGTTACTGCTGCACCAGCTATACTCCGACGAATTTTGGGACTTCCTGAAACAGCAACTGGTAGTGCCGGATCTATATTTATCAACACCTCGACATTAAACATAGATAAAGGTGCTGTCATTTCTGTAGAAAACCGCCAAACAGGCCAAGGGGGACAACTAGAAATCACTGCGGATCTTGTGACGTTGAAGAATAGCTCCAGAATTAGTGCCTTAACAACATCAGGGAATGGCGGTAATATCAACCTTGATATTCAGAAAGCTCTATTATTACGTCAGGGTAGTCAAATTTCAACCACAGCAGGAGGCTTGGGAAACGGTGGCAATATCACCATCAATTCTCCAATTATTGTGGGATTAGAAAATAGCGATATTATTGCTAATGCAGTCGGAGGTCGTGGAGGCAATATTAACATCACAACTCAAGGCATTATCGGGCTGGAATATCGCAATACCCTCACCCCTAGAACAGATTTGACCAATGATATTACAGCTAGTTCTGCATTTAGTGTCAATGGCACAGTCAAAATTAATAACGTTGGTGTTGACCCCAATTCGGGTTTAGTGGAATTACCAGGAAACTTTACTGATTCGTCGCAAAAGATTGCTAGTGGTTGTTTTGGGAATACAGAGAGTAGTTTTGTCGCCACAGGACGGGGTGGAATACCGCAGAATCCCACGCAGGAAATTAGGAGCGATCGCACTTGGTCAGACACTCGTGACATCTCTGCATTCTACACCACAAAACCAGCACAAACCCAAATATCAAAATCACCAGAAACACTTGTGCAAGCAACTGGCTGGCGACGTAACGCCCAAGGCAAAATTGAGTTAGTTGCTATTCACAGTGGCTATACACAACCGGATTTAACCTGTGCTGCCGTAGCCAACTAATCACTTTGGTTGCTCAGAATGCTAAAGTCAAAACAAGCGGAGGTTTTGTCATGGCTCAAGTTTTACCCAAACTATTAACCTTTGAACAATTTGTGGCATGGCTGCCGGAAAACACCGGAAAACGTTACGAACTACATGATGGAATAGTCGTAGAAATGCCTCAACCAAGTGGAAAACATGAAAAAGTTACGGGTTTTTTAGCAGGAGAAATCACTGTTGAATATAAACGCTTAAAATTACCATACTTTATCCCTAAGACAGCATTAGTCAAACCACCAAGAAAATCATCTGGTTACTCGCCAGATGTGGTTTTGATTAATGATGCTAATCTTCATAATGAGGAACTATGGGACAAAGAATCGACCGTCATGCACAGTGAATCTATTCCTTTGATTATTGAGGTTGTGAGTACAAACTGGGAAGATGATTACTATACTAAGTTAGGGAACTATGAAGCCATGAAAATTCCCGAATATTGGATTGTCGATTATGCTGCTTTGGGAGCTAAAAAATTTATTGGTAATCCTAAACAACCAACAATTTCTATTTACCATTTAGTTGACGAAGAATATCAAGTTACTCAATTTAGAAATTCCGAACGGATTTTATCTCTCACTTTTCCAAATTTACAACTAACTGCTAATCAGATTTTTCAAGGTACTTTGTAAACTGTCACATATTACCTATCCCCTACTATAGGAATACGGTTTGATTCCTGAATCTAGTTGTGTAAGCAGGGAGTAGGGAATGCTTTCAAGGGCAGGCTTTTTTTATTAGACAAATTTTTGGGCTTTTAAAACCAAAATTATTGTCTGAACAGTTAAAACTACGTTTCATAATTGAGAATATTCTCAACTATTTATCGAAGGTTTAAAAACCTGCCCTTGAAAGAGTAGGGAATGGGGAGTAGGGAGTAGGAAAGAAGCCTGCTCTGGGTGTGCTGATTTTTTTCCCAAATCAAATATGAGTCCTATATATCTAATGTCCATATCCTCAGTAATCATTCCGTATGTCCGCATTTTAATGTTAAAAATAGTTCTCCTTACACTTCAAAAAAATAGCCATTGTAATACCAAATTCTTTGCTAGATAGTCATTCTCGCTGCTGTTAAGAAAAATCAAGTTTAGTTATTAATTATACTGTCACGGGAAGTATATGGTCAGGCAACAAAGTTTAGGTATTGGGTATGAGATTAACCTATGGAAAGACAAGGTACTACCAACAGTGGCTTTTAGCTGCATTCACAACGGCGATCGCAACATCATCTCTATCAACACCAACCTTGGCTCAGGTTATACAAGATAACACAACTCATACCAGTGTCAGCATTAATGGCAATGACTATACTATTACCGATGGCATAAATAAAGGTAATAATTTATTCCACAGTTTTAGTAACTTTTCTGTAGAAACAGGTAAAACCGCCACTTTTGATTTAAAGAATACTCCAGATATTACAACGATATTTAGCCGTGTAACGGGTGGAAATATTTCTCATATTAATGGGATGATTAGCACGCTCAATAGCAGTAACCCCGTCAGTTTATTTTTAATGAATCCCAACGGGATTATCTTTGGGGAGAAAGCTTCGTTAAATATTAGTGGTTCCTTTGTGGCGACGACTGCCAATAGTATCAAATTTGCTGATGGTGTAGAATTCAGTGCTGTGAATGCTTCGGGTACTCCTTTGCTGACTATGAGTGTACCAATTGGCTTGCAGATGGGGAAAAACTCAGGGGAGATTAGTGTGCAGAATAGCGGACATCGCTTAACCACTGGCATTTTCAGTCCCGCAGATCGCAGCAATAATTCTATTGGGTTACAAGTGGAGACAGGCAATACACTGATGCTGATCGGTAGCGCAGTTAATTTCTCCGGTGGAATTGTTAGCACTAATGGAGGTGGACATCTAGAAGTAGGGAGTGTGAGCGAAGGTCAAGTCAAACTCAAACCCACTATTACAGGTTGGGAGGGAGATTATTCAGCCGTGGCGCAATTCAACGATATCCACCTGACAAACCAATCACTGCTTGATGCTAGTGGTAGCAATGGCTCGATTCAACTCCAAGGGCGAAATATAAACTTGAGCGATGGCTCTGCTATTTTACTGCAAAACTTAGGCGCACAAATTTCTAGGGGAATTACAGTCAAGGCCACTGAGTCCCTGAATCTCACGGGGAATGTTACCGATGGCAGTATTGGAAGTATTATCCAAAGTGACAATTTAGGAACGGGTCAAATAGGTGATATAACCATCTCTGCCAAACAGCTATCCATCCAAAATGGTGGACAAATCGCTACCAGGATATTTAATCAAGGTTCTGGTGGCAAGATTACAGCCAATATTGCAGACTCAATCGTTTTAGATGGTTTTGCCCCCAGCAATGGTAACAAGTCTAGTTTGGCAACATACACGTTAAGTTCTACCCATGCAGGCAATCTTACAGTCTCATCTGGCAACGTCAAGCTTTTGGATGGAGCTATTTTCTCTGTCACCGCAGGTGCAGGAAAAAGTGGGATAGTGCAAATTAATGCAAAAGACTTAATCGAAATTGTGGGCAACAACTCTATCACACTTTCACCAACTACCATAGGTTCATCAACGGTAGGTTCTGGTAATGCCGATGATACGTTAATCAAAACATCCAGGTTAGTGGTTCGGGATGGGGGATTTTTAGGGTCTACTACCGTGACTACAGGTTCGGCTGGTAATGTTGTAATTAACGCTTCTGAATACGTGAATATTCAGGGTAAGGCTAAAGGTTCAGTACTATCGAGCCGCATCGTTTCTAACGCGGAGATAGCCGATCCCATCACTCAAGCTGTCTATGGATTCCCTCCCTTTCCCAAAGGTGACGCAGGTTCTCTCACTATTAACACACCTTCATTACGGATCGCCGATGGGGCATATACCAGTGTGCGAAACGAAGGACTCGGTAAGGCAGGGGATTTGCAGATTAATGCCAACTCGATTTTTCTAGATAACCAAAGTAGTATCACTGCATCAACCGCCTCTGGAAATGGAGGAAATGTCGGATTAAATTTGCAAGATTATCTGTTAATGCGGCATGGTAGCTTTATTTCTGCTACTGCTGCGATTACAGGGAATGGTGGGAACTTGTCAATTCACTCACCAGTAATTGTGGGCTTGGAAAACAGCGACATCATCGCCAATGCTGTTCAAGGTCGTGGTGGGAATATTAGCATTACAACCCAAGGGATTATTGGTCTAGAATACCGCAATACCCTGACTCCCCGCACAGACCAAACAAATGATATCACTGCTAGTTCCCAGTTTAATGTCAATGGCACAGTGGAAATTAACAACATTGGTGTTGATCCCAATTCTGGTTTAGTAGAATTACCAGCAAATGTCACTGATACATCACAACAAATTGCCAGTGGTTGTTCTAATACAAATGGCAGTAGTTTTGTGGCTACAGGACGAGGCGGGATACCGCAGAATCCGACACAGGAATTGAGAAGCGATCGCACTTGGTCAGACACTCGTGACATCTCTGCATTCCACACCACAAAACCAGCACAAGCACAAATCCCTAAATCCCCAAAAACCCTTGTCCAAGCAACTGGCTGGCGACGTAACGCCCAAGGAAAAATTGAGTTAGTGGCAGTTAAATCTTCTTCGCAGATATCACCAGCCTTAACCTGTACTGCTGTAGCCGAAAATTAATTACCGTTACACAATTTACTGAATTGGGAACTATAGATACGTAGTAAAAACAAAAACTGGATTAATGAAATTAACTTTTGTCTGGTTTGCTGTTCTTGGCGCGATCTGTATCTGTGCTTTTGACAACAGTTATGTTCACGCCCAAGTAACTCCTGACAACACACTCAACACTGATGTGATCGGTAGTAATAATTACAGCATAACTGATGGCACTCGTGTTGGTAACAATTTATTTCATAGCTTCCGCGAATTTTCCCTACCTACAGGTAGTTCAGCATCATTTGATAATGCTACTGATATTCAAAATATTTTTAGTCGAGTGACTGGTGGTAATGTTTCCAACATAGATGGCGCTATCAGTGCTAATGGTAGTGCCAACTTATTCTTACTCAATCCTGCGGGGATTATTTTTGGGAAGAATGCCAGTTTAAGTATTGGTGGTTCATTTGTCGGAACTACAGCCCATAGTATTAAATTTGCTGATGGTAAGGTGTTTAATACCGACATAACTCAATCCCCTGTATTAACCATGAGTGTCCCCATCGGCTTACAGATAGGGCAGAATCCTGGAAAAATTACTGTCCAAAATACCGGACATCGTTTGATAGAAGGAAATACACCACCTCAGATGGGAACAACACCCATTGGTTTGCAGGTTTCTGGTAAAACTCTAGCACTTATAGGAGGAGACATTGACTTAGATGGTGGCATTGTGAGCGCCCCTTCTGGACATTTAGAACTTGGCAGTGCTGCTGGAACAGTTAATCTCAGTTCATCATCTCTCGGCTGGAATTTTGACTATAGCAATGTGCAGAAGTTCGGAGATATTCGCTTTTCAGATCAAGCTCTTGCTAACACCAGTGGTACATCTGGCGGTTCGATTCAATTACAAGGCAGAAATATTAGTGTGAAGGAAGGTTCTGTAATTCTGCTCACCAACCAAGGAAATCAAGGTTCTGGCGATATTATAGTCAATGCCAGTGAGTCTCTAGAACTTCGAGGAGTTGGTAATTTTGGATTTAGCCAAAGCCTATTGGTGACGAATAGCATCACTGGTGCTGGTGGTAATGTGACGATTACTGCACCAAAATTACTACTTCAAGATGGGGGAAGAATTAACGCTCATACATACGGTTCTGGAAGGGCAGGAAATATTTTCGTAGAGGCAGATTCTATACAACTGATTGGGTTTTCACCTTTAAAACCTGCAACCAATCGGAGTGGGATTATGTCAGAAACTCGTGGAGTGGGAAGGGCTGGTGATATTCAAGTCACAACACGGCAATTGCAAGCCCAAGATGGCGGTTCGATTACAGGTGCTAGTTTCGGTCGTGGCTCAACCGGAAACTTATTTGTCACTGCTTCTGAGTCTATTGATTTGTCTGGTGAAACTCCCATCAGTTTCAGTGCCACTTTGCTGGGAACTGTTAGCTTTAATAGGGGGAATGCAGGGAATGTCACTATCAATACACCCAGGCTAAAAGTATCTCAAGGCGCAGGTATTGGGGCTACTACCCTTGGTCAAGGCAATGCTGGAACTTTACAAATTAATGCTTCAGAGAAGATTCTTGTGAGTGGTGTGAGTGCCGCATCGGGTAAATCAGGTCAGATTGGTGCGAGTGCAACGGTTCTACCTTTAAGCTTTCAAAAAGCTTTCGGACTATCTGCTTTGCCTACAGGTAATTCAGGGGATCTGATTATTAATACACCAATCTTAGAAATTACAGATGGGGGATTGGTGCGAGTCAATCATCAAGGAGTTGGTAATGCCGGAAATCTCTACATTAATGCAGAGATGATCAAGCTAGATAATGCTGGCAAAATTTTGGCTAACACCAATTCAGGAAGAGGCGGAAGCATTAATCTGCAATCTGATGTGTTGCTTTTGCGCCACGGTAGCAAGATTATTGCGACAGCAGGAGGTACAGGTGATGGTGGCAGTATCACAATTAATTCTCCAATCATCGTGGGCTTAGAAGATAGTGATATTATTGCCAATGCAGTTCAAGGTCGGGGTGGCAATATTAACATCACTACTCAAGGAATTATCGGTTTAGCATATCGTCCGCAATTGACCCTAGAAAATGATATTACTGCCAGTTCGCAATTTGGGGTGAATGGTACAGTGGAAATTAACAATGTTGGTGTTGATCCAAATTCTGGTTTAGTTGAACTGCCTGGAAATTTCACTGAGCAATCGCAACAAATTGCTAGTGGTTGTTCTAATACCAATGGTAGTAGTTTTGTCGCTACAGGTAGAGGTGGAATAATGCAAAACCCCACACAGGAAGTTTGGAGCGATCGCACTTGGTCAGACACCCGCAATATATCTGCATTCCACCAGACAAAACCAGCACAAGCCCAAAAACCAAAATCACCAGAAATACTTGTCCAAGCTACATCATGGCGACGTAATGCCCAAGGAAAAATAGAGTTAATTGCTGATAAATCTTCTGTGAATTTATCACCCTCATTAACTTGTTCTGCTGTTAATAAAAGCTGAAAAAATTTCACTACAAAATTACACGGCCAAGCAAATTACTCACTTCATCTAGGGAAGACTAGACAGCAAGCAGATCATTACAAGTTTGGCTGATGAAACTAAATTTTGTTCACTTAAGCTTAGTTGGCGCAGTCTACATCTTGGCTATGGGTAACAGTCATGCTCAGGCAGAAGTTATACAAGATGGAACTCTTAACACTGATGTGTCTGGTATGAATAACTATACCATTAATGGTGGTACTGTTATTGGCAAGAATTTATTTCATAGCTTTCAACAATTCTCTATTCCTAAAGACGGTTCTGCCACTTTCAACAGTACTTCTGGCATCCAAAACATTTTTAGCCGGGTGACTGGTGGTGATGTTTCCTACATTAACGGTTCTATCAAAACTAATAGCGGTGTGAATCTGTTTTTGCTTAACCCAGCAGGGATTATCTTTGGGGACAAAGCTCAGTTAAAGGTGGGTGGTTCTTTTATTGGCACAACTGCAAATAGTATCAAATTTGCTGATGGCAATGAATTTACCGTCAATCCGATGACCACACCCTTATTGACGATGAATGTCCCAATTGGTTTGCAAATGGGCAGCAATTCTGGTGCGATTAACGTTTATCGGGCAAAATTAGCAGTTCCCGCAAACAATACGTTTGCGCTAGTAGGCAGTAACTTAAATTTTGATCAGAGTACAATTACTGCGAGTGATGGCAGAGTTGAATTAGGTAGCGTTGCGGCAAATAATTTTGTGGGACTGTCGGCAAATACGGCTGGATTTGGCTTAGATTTTAATCGTGTAAATCAGTTCCAAAATATTAACTTGAGGAACGCAGCCAAGGTTGATAGTAGCGGAAAACAAGGTGGTGCGATCGCTCTCCAAGGGCAGAAAATCACTTTGTCTGGCTCTTCTACTATTACTTCCCACACTTTAGGCACAAGTTCAGGACAAGGCATTCTCATCAAAGCTTCGGAATCACTAGAACTAATTGGTCAGCCAGCCCTGGCTAACACTGCAATTGCAGCTTACTCCCAACCAACAGCTAAGGGAAGGGGTGGGGATGTGACCATTGAAACGCCAACTCTCAATGTTTTAAATGGCGCACAAATTAACACCCGTGCCTATGGAATTGGCGATTCAGGCAACATCACAGTTAAAGCTGCAACTGTCAATTTAGTCGGGGAAGCAATCTATACACCAACAAAACAGCGATTTAGTGTGAGTACCTTAGCATCTAATACCATGAATAATTCTCAAGGTCGGGGTGGTAATGTCTCCATTAATGCTGCACAAGTCAACATTCGAGATGGGGCTGAATTGCGTGCTACCGCCAGAGGTACTGGTGATGGGGGCAATATTATTGTTACAGCCCAAAACTTAAGTGTGACTGGTGAAACTGCCACAGGTGAACCTGCATTTTTAACCGGGATGAGTACGAGTAACCGTGAATACGCTACTGGCAAGGGTGGAGACATCATTCTCAATGTCGGTAAACTAGAAGTCTTAAATGGCCCTGGTATTCGGACTGGTACTTATGGTGAAGGTGCATCGGGCAATATTATTGTGAATGCTGACGAAGTAACGGTGGCTGGTAGTTCGTCAACAGGAGTCGCCAGCCGATTTTTTGCCTCAACAAATGGTAACTATGATTTCGCTACTGAAAAACTGATTAGTTTAGGTCAGGGACAAGGTGGCAACATTACTTTTAATGTTGGTCAAATCAACTTAATCGACGGAGGTCGAATTTCCACTTCAACTGAAACCTACGGTACTGCCGGAAATATTGCTATTCAAGCCAATTCTGTGAATATTGCAGGTGTCAGTCAAGTGCCGAGTGGGCAACTACTTTACTCGTTGGATGCGACTGGCCCCAGTGGATTGTATGCTTCTTCCACAGGCCCTGGTGTTGCGGGTTCAGTAAATCTGACCACGAAGAATTTGAGTCTGAGCGATCGCGGCGAAATTGTAGTGAGTGGCAAAGATACGGGAAATGCTGGTAATATGCTGATCCAAGCTAATTATCTCAAGTTGGATCAAGCAAGCAAACTGCGATCGGAAGCTAAGGCAGGTGAAGGCGGTAATATTAACTTGCAAGTGCGTGATGTTTTATTGATGCGTCATGGTAGTTACATCAGTGCAGAGGCAGGCGGTAATGGGGGTAACATTAAAATTAATGCTCCCAATATTATCGGGTTAGAAAACAGTGACATTATTGCCAATGCAGTCGAGGGCAGGGGTGGTAATATTCACATCACCACTGAGGCAATGATTGGGTTGAAGTATCGTAATCTGCTGAATCCCAGAGAAGTTTTGAGCAATGATATTACCGCTAGTTCCCAATTCAATGTTAATGGCACTGTGCAGATTGATAATGTTGGTGTTGATCCCAATTCTGGTTTAGTAGAATTACCAAATAATTTCACCGATCCATCCCAACAAATTGCTAGTGGTTGTATTGGCAATACTGGTAGTAGTTTTGTGGCTACCGGTAGGGGTGGTGTACCCAAAAATCCCACACAGGATATTACGAGCGATCGCACCTGGTCAGACATCCGCGATATATCTGCATTCCATAAAACACAATCAGTACAAGCCCAAATGCCAAAATCACCAGAAACCCTTGTGCAAGCTACATCTTGGCGACGTAACGCCCAAGGCAAAATTGAGCTTGTTGCAGCTAATACTAATTCACCGATACCATCAGCCTTAACCTGTGCGGCTGTAGCCGAAAATTAACTACTGTTAAAAAGATTATTGTCTGGGGAAAGATAAATATGGAATAGAACACAAGAAATAGATTAATGAAAATAACTATTGCTGGTTTGGGCTTAATTGGTGCAATTTTGACATCTGCTATTTATCATAGTGATGTTCAGGCTCAGGTAACTCCCGATGGGACTCTCAACACCTCTGTGACAGGTAGTAATCATTACAGCATCACTAACGGCAGCCGTGTCGGCAATAATTTATTTCATAGCTTCAGCCAATTCTCAGTTCCCAGCAACGGCTCGGCAGTCTTTCATAATGCCGCAGATATCCAAAATATATTTAGCCGTGTCACAGGCGGTCATGTTTCCTATATTGATGGTTTAATTCAAGCAAATGGTAACGCCAACTTATTTTTACTCAACCCATCCGGGATAATTTTTGGGAAAAATGCCAGCTTAAATATTGGCGGTTCATTTATCGCTACAACAGCCAATAGTATAAAGTTTGCCGATGGTACAGAATTTAGTGCCACAAATCCCAGTAATACACCATTGTTAACCATGAGTGTACCAATTGGCTTACAAATGGGGCAGAATTCCGCACCGATTCGAGTCGAGAGTCATCTCACCACCGGACAAGATTTAACACTAGAAGCAGGTAGCCTAGACTTACAGGGAGAACTGGTAGCAGGGAGAGATTTAACCCTCAAAGCCCAAGATACTGTGAAAATTAGGGATCATACCACAACTCCATTTCTTGCCCAAGCCGGGAGAAACTTAACAATTCAAGGGAATCAAAACATTGATATCCTGGCATTGAATCATCCTGTAGCAGCACTTCAGAGTGGGGGTAATCTGAGTTTGATTAGCAACGGGAATATTTCTGGAGATGCACATTTCCTGAGTGGTGGTAATCTCTCATTTGAGACTTTAGCAGGGACTCCAGGGAAGTTTGTGAGTTTGTTTGACCCGATAATTTATGCCAATGGGGATGTGGTGTTTGGTGATTACACAGGGGTGGCATTGAAGGTGGAAGCCACAGGGAGCATTGAGGGGGGTAATATTGTGATTACCGGCCCTGATGTGAGCGTTCCCAGCACTGACCCGGATTATCTGATACTCACAACTGAGCCGGCGGCGATTTTGCGGGCAGGGGTGGCATCAGTACCGACATCGAATTTGCCACAATTAGGCTTCACGACGGGGACAGTGGCAGGTTTGCCACCGGGAAGTATTAGGGTAAGCAGTATCACCACAAGGAGTTTTATGACAGACGACAATGGTGGTTCAATTAACTTAACTGCCTCTGGGGATATTGTCGCCCAAGGTTTTGAGTCCGGGTCTTTGGGTTTTTTTGAGAATGGTGGGAATGGCGGAGATATCAAGCTTTTGGCTAATGGCAATATCTCGATTCGCTATCTAAACTCATCGTCTTCCTCATTCCTTAGAAGTGGGAATGGTGGCGATATTACCGTGATTACCACTAACGGCAATCTTTCTGTCAGTGGCTCTATAGCTTCATACGTATCCAGCTTCGATGGGTCTCCAAGTGCTGGAGATATTACTCTTTCTGCAACTAACGGCAATCTTTCTGTCAATGGCGAAATATACGCATTCGCCGATAGCGAGTTTGGTCAAAATAACAATGGCGGTAATATCACCTTAACTGCAATCAATGGTAACCTCTCTATCAAAGGCGAAGAAGATTTGATATCTTTGATATCTTCCTCCAAATCAAGTGGTGGCAACGGCGGGAATATCACCCTAACTGCGATCAATGGCAACATCTTAAATGAGAGCAACTTAGTATCATTCTCCTACTCATACACAGGGAATAGCGGCCAGGGTGGTAATATTGCCCTAACTGCACAAAATGGAGATATTTTGAGCAACGGCAGTAGCTTGTATAGTTTTAGTGTTGCGCCCCAAGGAACTGCAAAAAATGGTGGTTCTGTAACATTAGATGCTCAAAACCGGATATCTGGACTGAATATATTAACAACATCTTCTTCTGCTGAGGCGGGGGCGGTGTCGATTTTGGGACGGGGAGATTTGGAGGTCACTGATCTGACAATCCAAACGAGTAAACCAATGACCATTGAGGCAGGATTCTCACTTGTAACAATAGTTCCATCTAATGAGACAGGGAGATCAGGCGATGTCAGCATTAGTAGTGCGGGGAACCTTACCCTAACTAACACCCTAATTGAAAGCGATACCAAAGGTAGGGACTCCGCCGGTAATGTCACCCTTACCAGTCCTGGTTTAACAACATTGAATAACAGCCAAATTTTCAGCACTACAAACAGTACTGGACAAGCTGGAGATGTCAATGTCACCACAAAGCGCCTCTCCTTCCTCAATGGTAGTTCTGTTAACTCTTCAACCTCTGCCAGTGGCAATGCGGGAGATATTATATTTAATGTGCCTAACACCATAGAACTTGATAATAGTACAATCTCAGCTAATACCAGTGGTAGTGGCAAGGGTGGAGAAATTGCCCTGAATACAGGTACTTTACAACTCAACAATCAAAGTATCATCTCTAGCAACACCACAGGTATTGGTAATGCTGGTGCAATTGATGTCAAAGCTAACGCGATCGCACTTAATCAAAGCACCATTAGTAGTCAATCTTCGGGTAGTGGTGACAGTGGTACGGTGAAATTTACCACTGGAACTTTAGATTTAATTGACAATGCTACTGTTTCCACCGCCTCCTCCCAATCAGGAAAAGCAGGTAACTTAAACATTACCGCCAGCGATCGCATTAACTTGCAAACTGGCGCACAAATTACCAGTCGCAGCACCGGAACAGGTAATGGTGGGACGGTGGAGATTACCGGGCGATCGCTTATTCTCAAACAAAATGCTCAAATCAGCACCTCTACTGTGGCGAGTGATGGCGGTAACTTAGTGTTAAATCTGTCTGATTTTTTGCTGATGCGCGATCGCAGTCTCCTGAATGCCGAAGCTGGTGGTACAGGTGATGGTGGTAATATTAGCATCAATGCACCGTTTGTCATTGGCACTGGGAATAGTGATATTATTGCCAACGCTGTGCGTGGTCGTGGTGGGAATATTAACATTACGACTAACAGCATTCTCGGTTTAGAATACCGTAACCAACTAACTGCCGACAATGATATTACAGCCAGTTCTGAGTTTGGTGTGAATGGGACTGTGCAGATCACCGCACCCAACGTCAATCCCAATTCTGGTTTAAATCAACTACCCGCAAATGTGAATGATCCATCGCAGCAAATTGCTGATGGTTGTTCTACTAATAGTGGAAGTAGTTTTGTCGCCACAGGTAGGGGTGGAATACCGCAAAATCCCACGCAACAGATTTGGGGCGATCGCACTTGGTCTGATACTCGTGACATCTCTGCATTTCACAAAACACAACCTGCACAAGCCCAAATACCAAAACCACCACAGCCTCTTGTCCAAGCTACATCTTGGCGACGTAACGCCCAAGGCAAAATTGAATTAATTGCCGCTAAATCTTCCTCGCAGATACAACGTGCCTTAACCTGTGCTGCTGTACCTCAAACTTAATTAAAGTTACAAAATTGACTGGATTGGGAACTATAAACACATAATAAAAACAAGAACTGGATCAATGAAATTAACTTTTGTCGGGTTTGGTGTGCTAAGTGTAATCAGCTTATTTGCTGTTTATAACAATAGTGTTCACGCACAAGTAACTCCCGATAACACCCTCAAAACGCTTGTAGAAAGTAGTGGCAATAGTTACAGTATCAAGGATGGCACTCGTGTAGGCAACAATTTATTTCATAGCTTTAGTCAATTCTCTATCCCGACAAATGGTTCTGCATCATTTAATAATGACATTGATATTCAAAATATTTTTAGTCGAGTGACTGGTGGTCAGATTTCCAACATTGATGGTGAAATCCGCGCCCAGTATAGTGCCAATTTATTTTTCCTCAACCCAGCCGGGATTATTTTTGGGCAAAATGCCAGCTTAAATATTGGCGGTTCATTTGTAGCGACAACAGCAAATAGTATTAAATTTGCCGATGGCGTAGAATTTAGTGCCACGAATCCCAGTAATACACCATTGTTAAAAATGAGTGTACCTATTGGGTTGCAAATGGGTAGTAATGCACAACCAATTCAAGTCAATGGAAAAGCCAATGATGGGATTGTCCCGACCAATAATTTAGGCATAATTGGCAGTCCGACCAAAACCATTGCCTTAGTTGGTGGAGATATTAACTTGACAGGGGGTGTAATTACTGCACCAGTTGGTCGCATTGAAATCGGTGCAGTCGGGAGTGGGACAGTTAATTTAATATCCACACCCACAGGATTACAGCTAGATTATGCACAAGTGCAAGATTTCCGCGATATTCACTTTACACAACGCTCTTCCTTATGGAATCCCAATCCTGTAGGTAATCCGTTTGGCGGAATTCAGGTAGTAGGGAGAGACATTCGCCTCGACCAATCACAAATTGCTAGTGCAAATACAGGTAGTGGACAGGGTAGTAATATTACCGTGAATGCAGAGCGATCGCTGTTTTTGGGTGGAATCAATGCCAATGCTCAAGCTCCCAGTGCTTGGATTGTCAATCAGGTGGCGCAGACAGCAACGGGAAATGGGGGAGCAGTCAAGATTCAAGCCGGACAGTTGACTTTAAAAGATGGTGCAGCGATTGAAACCTTGAGCCTGGGTAGGGGAGCAGCAGGGAAGGTAGAGGTAGGAGCAGATACAGTTGCTATTAGTGGGACTGTTGCTGTCAAATCTCCTTTATTACCAACAGGAAGTAGCAGTAGCCGTATTGCTAGTCAAACTTACGCATCAGGAGATGGAGGAGATGTGAATGTAGTGGCGCGTCAATTGCATCTGCAAGAAAGTGGCGTAATTACAACGGTTGTCTTTCCTAGTGCAACTGGGCATGGGGGTGATATTTCCGTCAAGGTAGCAGAAGATATGACAGCGATCGCAGCTCATCCGATCAGTTTTACTCCTAGTGGAATTAATGCTTATACATCAGGGACTGGTAATAGCGGCAATATCCATGTCTCTATAGGAAAATTACAGCTTTCAGATGGAGGGGATATTTTTACCTCTGCTATCCGGTTGGCGAGAATACCTGGGACGGGTAGCGGTAATGCGGGTGATGTCACAGTAGTAGCACAGCAATCCATAGACATGGTAGGTGTACACCCAATCTTACCAACAGTGGCTAGTGGTATCGGTAGCTTTACTACAGGTTCTGGGCATGGGGGTAATGTGTCTGTTACTACTCCAAATTTGACAATGCAGGCTGGAACTGTGTTGTCGGCGAGCAGCTTACCAGTGTTTGGCATATTTGGCGATGCTAAACAATCAAATAATTTAGGAAATAGTGGCAATGTCAGTGTGAATGTGGCAGAACGCCTGATCATCACTGGCATCAATCAGTTCACTCAAGCTCCAACTTTGATCGGCAGTATGACATTAGGCAATGGGGAAGCAGGTAATGTGACGATTCAAACCAATCAATTAGTTATCCAAAATGGTGCATCAATCAACACCAGCACCCAAGCCACAGGCAATGCAGGGGCATTAATTATCCAGGCAAATGATATTTTAATAGGGGGGCAAAATATCTTCAGTTCTTCCATTGCTGCCAGTGCGCCCATTCTCAATGAGACTGCCAGACAATTTTATGGTTTACCAGATGCTCCTACGGGTAATGCAGGTAGATTGAATATTACAACCAACAGCCTCAAAGTCCGCGATGGTGCTTACATCAACCTGACAAACTCTGGAACAGGTAATGCGGGACAGTTAAGCATTCAAGCAGAGCAAATTTTTTTGGAGAACGGTCGTATTCGAGCGACTACTGCCTCTGGGCAAGGTGGCGACATCAATTTAGATGTTGCAGACTTTCTCTTGCTTCGTGATGGTAGTACAATCACAACAGAAGCAGGCGGTAATGGCAACGGTGGTAATATTACCATTAATGCTCCTGTCATCGTCGGATTAGAAAATAGTGATATTGTTGCTAATGCCTTTCAAGGCAATGGCGGTAATATTGACATTACCACTCAGGGAATTATCGGTTTAGAATATCGTTCACAACTGACCAGTGAAAATGATATTACTGCCAGTTCAAAGTTTGGGGTGAATGGCACAGTAGAAATTAATAATGTTGGTGTTGATCCCAATTCGGGTTTAGTTGAACTACCCGCGAATATTACCGATACATCCCAACAAATTGCTACTGGATGTGCTGATACAAGTGGTAGTAGTTTTGTCGCCACAGGACGGGGTGGAATACCACAAAATCCGACACAGGATATTAGGAGCGATCGCACTTGGTCTGATGTGCGCGACATCTCTGCATTCCAGCAAACACAACCAGTCAAAGCTCAAACACCAAAATCCCCAGAAACACTTGTCCAAGCAACAGGTGTACATCGTCGTCTCGATGGTACAATTGAACTAGTTGCCAATAAATCTTCTATTCCTGTACCAACACAATTAACCTGTAAAGCTATTTCTCAATAGTGAACAGGATATTAGTCTATCAAAGGATGAGTGGTGGAATTGATGCAAGTCAGTGATCAATCAGAAATTGCTGTTGCTAATAATCTGAATACGACACCAGAATTATTAACAGAATTGGCAAGACATAAAGATATAAAAGTCCGTCAAGCTGTAGCTAGAAATCCGCATACTCCAACTTATACTTTATTTCTCTTGGCAGAAGAATTTCCCCAAGATTTTCTTCACAATCCTATTTTCCCGACACTAGATTTAGAAAATCCAGAATCAGTAATTCCCGGTTCATCCCTACAGGCAATATTAGCTTGTGACGATGCCCCTCAAGAATGGTTACACAGATTCGCCATTTCTGGATATCATTATCATTTAGTGGGAATTGTGCAGAATCCTCAAGTTAGTAAACAAGTATTAGAATTAGCCGCAGAAAATCCCTCTGGCGATGCGTTTATTCATGAATTAATCAAAATGCACGTCAATATTGCCGGAGAAATGGATTCAGGCTGGCAAGAATATGCAGAAAATAAATTACCACATATTGTCGAAGCGAGCTTTTCTAACTTTGCCGCAGTTGGATGCAATAGCATTAACCATTCTAAAGGACATTATTATCAATTTATTTTGTGGCAATTGGGAATTACACCTGATTTGCAACTCAAGCAAACTTCAGAATATGTGCAAGTAGCCATCGCTAAATCTAGCGATACTCCACCCGCATATTTACGTCAATTCTTAAATAAAAAATTTAAACTTACCACCCTGATTGAAGTTGCTAAAAATAAAAACACACCTCTTGAATGTTTAATTGAACTTGCCGATCATCGTAGTCGGGTAATAAGGGAAGCTACTATGCTAAATCCTAGTTTACCAAGGTCAATCGTTAATGATTTTTTTCAAGAAAGATTTTTAGCCACCCATCCCCATACACAAGTAGAAAAGTTGCGGGAACTTTGTCAAAGTAAATGGTCATTGATTAGATGGCGAGTTGCAAAACATCCCAATTTAGAATTAAGTGACTTAAAATCGTTAGCGCAATCCTCTGATTGGAGAATTCGAGAATGTGTTGCTGGTCATCCTAGTGCTGATTTAGATATACTTCAAAGACTAACCCAAGATAAGAGCGTTCGTGTTCGTCAAGCAGTGGCTTTAAATAGCCAAACACCGCCAGAATGTTTGGCAAGATTATCAGGCGATCGCAATATATCTGTTCAAGCTAATGTAGCTAAAAATCCGCATACTCCATTAGAGATTTTACTGCTTCTTTACCAAAACCAAGATAGCCGTATACTGCAAAAGCTTGCCTATAATCCTGCTCTTCCACAAGAATTACAACAGCAATTACAGTTACAATTTCCTCAGACAAAACCTCATAATATTTATCTACACTGGAGACTTTTTAGCGAACCATATAGCTATGAAGGAACTCAAATTGAAGACATACATCAACAAGGACAACATGCACTAGCCACAAGTGCAATGACTCCAATTCCTCAATTATTAGAACTACTGAGAATTACACCAGTTGATATTTATTGGGAAGCAGTACGGAATATTTGTCAACAGGTTGTTTGTAATCATGATCTATCTTCAGAAATCTTATTAGACATTTTAGATATTCGTAGTGTAGATGTATATGCAGCAGTAGCTTCTCATCCACATATATCTGATACAGTGTGTGAGAGAATAGCCAAATTTAAAGAATATCGATTACGTTTATTGATGTTACAAAATCCCAATACATCATCAGAATTTATCGAGAAATCATTGTACGATACACATGCGGAAGTTCGTCAATATGCTTTAAAAATTTACCAAGAAAAGTCTGCAAATACAAGTAATTTTATCCTTCAATACAACGAGGCTATTGATGAGCATACGCCACTGCCAAAATTAGCTGAACTAGCCAAGCATAAATCAGTACTGATCCGCGAAGCCGTTGCCAAAAATCCTCGGATAATAGAAGCCTATAGTAGCCCCAAAAGTAAAAATTGCTTAGAAAACCTCGCAAAAGACAAAAATAAATTTGTCCAAATAGCTGTTGTTAATAATATCAATACACCAATTCATATACTAGAAAATTTGGCTAATAATTATCAATATGACCATTATGAATATATTTGTTATTCGCGTGGTCATAAGCGTAAAGAGCATAAAGTTTTTATAGCGGCAGTTAAAAGATTAATTCAAATTTCTCCTACAATTGCGAGTAAATATCTAGCTAATTTTATTGAACCCAGGTTTTATACCCTGGATACAATACCATTTCGTCTAGTTCTTCTCCAACATCCCGCCGCACCTGTTGAATATTTAGCTCAAAATTTACAAAAATTGCGTTCGTTTCCTTGGTATGAACGTTATGTTATTAGCCAACATCCGCAAGTCACCACAGAAATTCTCCAATTTCTCTTGCAAGATGCAAATCGAGTTGTACGAGCAGCAGCAAAAGCCAGATTGAACGAAAAACAATAGCAGTAACATTGAATTTTCTCAGGGGTGAAGCTGAGGAGCGATGTCTAGCGATAAGACCCTCTGCGTCTACGCACTTGGGCAGATACCCGTGATATCTCTGCATTCCACACCACAAAACCAGTACAAACCCAAATTTCTAAATCACCAGAAACACTTGTCCAAGCAACTAGTACAGGTCGGCGGAAATCAACAGACCATAAGAAATTGCTAAAAGGCTTGTGGTATAGTTATTCTTACTTTTTACTTTTGCCTTGTTGTACTAGCTGGCGACGCAATGCCCAAGGCAAAATTGAGTTAATTGCTGATAAATCTTCTGTGAATTTATCACCCTCATTAACTTGTGCTGGTGTTAATAAAAGCTGAAAAAAACTCACCATAAAATTACATAGATAGCCCAATTAATCAATACATCTTGGGAAGACTAGACAGCAAGTAGATAATTAAAACAAGCTGATGAAATTAAATCTTGCTAACTTAGGCTTAATTGGTGCAGTCTACATCTTGGCTATGGGTAACAGTCATGCTCAGGCAGAAGTCAAACCTGATGGTACTCTCGGCACTGCTGTGTCTCCTGGGTCTGGAAGTAATAGTTACAACATCACTGGCGGTACGGCTGTTGGCAATAATTTATTTCATAGCTTTCAGCAATTCTCTATCCCTACAGGCGGTTCTGCCACTTTCAATACTACTTCTGGCATCCAAAACATTTTTAGCCGGGTGACTGGTGGTGATGTTTCCTACATTAACGGTTCCATCAAAACTAATAGCGGTGTGAATCTGTTTTTGCTCAACCCGGCAGGAATTATCTTTGGGGACAAAGCTCGTTTAAATGTAGGTGGTTCGTTTATCGGCACAACAGCAAATAGCATCAAATTTGCAGATGGCAATGAGTTTAGCACCAACGCAACAATTTCTCCTGTGTTAACCATGAGTGTACCCATTGGTTTACAGATGGGGCAGAATCCAGCCGCAATCCAAGTTCAAGCTTCTACAATCCCACTGCAAGTCCCGACAAACAAAACCTTAGCATTAGTTGGCGGAGATGTTTCAATAAGTGGCCGTACTCTTTCCACTCCTCAAGGAAGAATTGAACTCGGTGCTGTTGATGGTGGAACTGTCAGCCTCACTTCTAATAATCTAGGCTGGAGCCTTGGTTATCAAGATGTGCAGAATTTTCGGGACATTACTCTATCTCAGCAATCTTTACTTTCTACAGGTGGAAATGGCGAAATTAACATCTGGGGTGCGAGTTTAACCTTGAGTGGTGGTTCTCGTGTGTCGGTGCAGAATAATACCAATGTCAATAAACCAGGTAAGATTTCGGTTCATACATCGGAATTACTTACAGTCACTGGTGATAATACTAGTGGCAATACGACCAGTGCAATTAGAGCAGGTGCTTTTGGTACTGGGATGGTAGCCAATATTGAAATATTTACTAAAGATTTGATTGCCAATAATGGCGGCATAATTTTGACAAATAATTCTGGTACTTCTGTAGGCGGAGGTAATATTACGGTCAATGCCTCTGGAACAATTCAAGTAGCAGGTGTAGGCAAAAGACCAAGTAATCGTAGTGGCATTTCTGGTTTGACTTTTTTTTCTGGGAAAGGTGGAAATGTCAATGTTTCTACAAATAAATTAGTGATTTTAGATGGTGCTGTGGTGACAACTTCCACAATTTTCACGGGTGCGGCGGGAAATTTGACAGTCAACGCCGCCGAATCTATCCACGTCTCTGGTTTTGAAACTGCTTCAACTAGTTTTGCGCCTAGTTCCTTGAGTTCTTCAACTTTGGGTGCGGGTAATTCTGGTAACTTAACTGTGAATACAGCTAAATTGTCGGTTCATCATGGGGCAAGAGTTGAAGCTTCTTCTTATGCTAGTGGCAATGCTGGCAATGTCATTCTCAATGCTTCCGAGTCAGTGGAAGTTGCTGGTAAGCCAGCACAATCTTTCTTAATTCCAAGTTTTATCGGTTCATCAACTGTGCAGCAAGCTGGTTCCTCAAGAGTGTTGACTGGGAATAGTGGAGATGTGCATATTACAACCCAGCAGTTGCGGGTGGCTGATGGTGGATTAGTGAATGTCAGGAATGATGGTACAGGTAATGCAGGAAAAGTTGGGATTGATGCTAACTTTGTGATGTTAGATACTCAGGGTGCTATTACTGCAACTACACAAGTTGGCGAAGGTGGTAATATCATTGTCAATGCTAATACTTTATTGATGCGCCATAATAGTGCCATCAACGCCACATCAGGTAGTGTAGGTAATGGCGGTAATATTACGATTAACGCACCAATTATTTTTGCTTTAGAAAACAGTGATATTGTAGCTAATGCGGTGCAAGGCAGAGGTGGGAACATTGCCATTACAACTCACGGAGTTTTCGGATTAAAATATAGTCCCCAAGTGACAGCAGAAAGCGATATCACTGCTAGTTCACAATTTGGGGTAAATGGTACGGTGGAAGTGAATAATGTTGGTGTTGACCCCAATTCGGGTTTAGTAGAATTACCAGTAAATTTCAGCGATCCATCTCAAAAAATTGCTACAGGGTGTGCTGATACTAGTAATAGTAGTTTTGTTGCTACAGGAAGGGGTGGCATACCGCAAAACCCCACAGAGGAATTGAGTAGCGATCGCACTTGGTCTGATGTCCGTGATATCTCTGCATTCAACACCAAACAACCAGTACAAGCAAAAATGCCAAAACCCCAAGCAGTTCTTGTCCAAGCAACTGGCTGGCGACGTAACGCTCAAGGCAAAATTGAATTAATTGCCAATCAATCTCCCACTCAGGTACAAACAGCATTAACCTGTGCTGCTACACCTCAAAATTAATTAACTTGACAAATTAAATGTTATATAAGCTACTGACAAGGGAACTATATATACATAATCAAATATAAGATTAAGATATTGTTTCATGAAATTAAATTTTGTTGGGTTTGCCCTTCTTGGTGCAATCTGCATCTCTACTGTTTGCGATCGTGGTGTTAATGCACAAGTCACTCCTGATGAGACTCTTAACACGACTGTAAGTATTAGTGGTAAGAATTACGCAATTACCAACGGCACTCGTGTCGGCAACAATTTATTTCATAGCTTTAGCCAATTCTCAGTGCCTAGCAATGGTTCCGCAGTCTTTAGCAATACCGCAGACATCCAAAATATATTTAGTCGGGTAACAGGCGGCAATGTTTCCCACATTGATGGTTTAATTAAAGCCAATGGTAACGCCAACTTATTCTTACTCAACCCAGCCGGGATTATTTTTAGCAAAAATGCCAGCTTAAATATTGGTGGTTCCTTTGTAGCTACGACTGCCAATAGTATTAAATTTGCTGATGGGGTTGAATTTAGTGCAGTGAATCCGACGGGGACACCATTATTGACGATGAATGTACCTGTAGGCTTGCAAATGGGACGTAATGCCGGAGCAATCGAAGTGCAAGGTACACCTGCCAACAATTTCTTATTTCGGATGCCAACATTGTCGATGGCAGCAAATCAAACTCTGGCGATGATTGGGGGACAAATCGATATCAAGAGTGCCAGTATCTCTGCACCAGATGGTCATGTGGAATTATGGGCAATAAAAAATGGCACAGTGAATATACCCACCTCTGGCAACTGGCAATTAGCGAGTTTATCAACATCACCAACCTGGGGCAAAATTACTCTGCAACAGTCTTCCTATATCAACACCAGTGGGGACATGGGAGGGGCAATCAATATCCGGGGACGTGGGTTAACCTTGCAAGATGGCTCAAATATAGAATCCTCTACTAGAGCGAATGGGCAAGGACAGGGTATTACTGTCAAGACCACCGAATTCGTGGATTTAATGGGTATCTCCCATCCCGCTAATTATGCGTTGCCAGGGTTAAGTACCAGTGTGACTGGCAGTAGAGCGACATCTGGAAATATCACGGTAGATACTCCACGATTACGCCTTGCTAATGGGGCATGGATCAACTCCTTCAACTTTGGTGTTAACTTCTTGACTTCTGCGTCTATTGACAATGCTAAAACAGGTAACATTACAATTCGTGCTACCGATGTAGATGTTAGCGGCTATAGTCCATTTACAAACCCAATCTCAGGATTCCCTACTATCAGCGCCATTACAACCCTAGTTTCGGGCGGGCAACAGAATACCAGTGGCACAATTACGGTGAACGCTGAACGGGTACGAGTGCTAGACGGCGCACGCATCAGTACTAGCCTGTTCGGTTTTCCCAATCCGACAACGGGTAAGACTGGGGATATTTTGATCACGGCAACTGAGAGTTTAGATATTCGGGGTAAAACTCCTGGCGGTGTTACGAGTGCTGTACTCAGTGCGCTGGAGATGTCAGCAGAGGGACAAGGGGGCAATATTACGATTAACACCAGGCAACTCGCCCTTGCTAACGGTGGAAAAATTTCTAGTGCGATTTCAGGAAGTCCAATCTCTGCACAGGCGAGTAGCGGTATAGCCGGAAATATTACTATTCAAGCCACCGATGTGCAAGTTAGCGATCCTGTGCTTGATATTGTGAATAACATCTCCAGTGGCATCACTGTAGCAATAGGGCAGAATTCTATAGGTCAGGGAGGCAACATTCGCCTGACCGCAGATAGTTTGCGCGTTTTCAATGGTGGACAAATTACCTCCTCCACAAATGGCAAGGGTGCGGCTGGTAATATCAACTTGCAGGTTAAAAATATTGACGTACAGGGTATTTCTCAACCTTTAAGCAATGGTCAGATTTTACCCAGTAGCATCTCAGCAACTTCTACTACCAACTTTAATGCTGGTTCAATTAACCTAGTGGCAGATCGGCTCAATGTTCTTGATGATGGGCAAATTTCCGTCAGTAATACAGGTGGTGGTAATTCAGGTAACTTGTTAGTCAATGCCAATCAGATCAAACTGAAGGAAGGAGGCAGTCTCCTTGCAGAAGTTTCTGCTGGCGATCAAGGTAATATTAGTCTAGTGGCTGATGTTCTATTGATGCGTTATGGTAGTAAAATTAATACTAGTGCCACAGGTACAGCTACAGGTGGCAATATCAGCATTAATGTACCCATAATTGTCGGTTTAGAAAACAGCGATATTACGGCTAATGCTGTTCAGGGTAAAGGCGGCAATATTAACATCACCACTCAGGGAATTATTGGTTTAGAATACCGTTTGCAACTGACACCAGAAAATGATATTACTGCCAGTTCACAGTTTGGGGTGAATGGTACAGTTGATATTGATAATGTTGGTGTTGACCCCAATTCTGGTTTAGTTACATTACCCGCGAACCTGACTGACCCATCCCAACAAATTGCTAATGGTTGTACTGCTAATATTGGTAGTAGTTTTGTCGCCATTGGTAGGGGTGGGATACCACAAAATCCGATACAAGGGTTGAGTAGCGATCGCACTTGGTCAGATACTCGTGATATCTCTGCATTCAACACCAAACAACGAATACAAGCGCAAATACCAAAATCTCCCGAAATCCTTGTGCAAGCAACTGGCTGGCGACTTAACGCCCAAGGTAAAATTGAGTTAATTGCCGATAAATCTTCTGTGAATTTATCACCCTCATTAACTTGTTCTGCTGTTAACAAAATCTGAAAAAATCTCACCATAAAATTACATAGATAGCCCAATTAATCAATACATCTTGGGAAAACTAGACAGCAAGTAGATAATTAACACAAGCTGATGAAATTAAATCTTGCTAACTTAGGCTTAATTGGTGCAGTCTACATCTTGGCTATGGGTAACAGTCATGCTCAGGCACAAGTTATACAAGATGGAACTCTTAATACTGATGTGTCTAGTATGAATAACTATACCATTAATGGCGGTAGGGTTATTGGCAATAATTTATTTCATAGCTTTCAACAATTCTCTATCCCCACAGGCGGTTCTGCCACTTTCAATACTACTTCTGGCATTCAAAACATTTTTAGTCGGGTGACTGGTGGTAATATTTCCAATATTGATGGTCGAATTAATGCTAGTGGTAGTGCTAACTTATTCTTACTCAACCCAGCCGGGATTATTTTTGGGAAAAATGCCAGCTTAAATATTGGTGGTTCCTTTGTGGGGACAACGGCGAATAGTATTAAGTTCGTTGAGGGGACAGAGTTTAGTGCTGTCAATTCAACAACACCCCTCTTGACGATGAGTGTACCCATCGGACTGCAAATGGGGCAGAATTCGGGAAACATTCAATTACAAGGAAAGGGACATCAACTAACCGGAGGACTATTTACTCCCATCATTCGGAACAATACCGAATCAACTTTAGGGGTTAAGCCAGGAAATGCGATCGCATTAATTGGACAAAATATCAATTTATCAGGTGGAGTTTTAACTGCGGAAAATGGCAGAATTGAATTAGGTGCAGTCCCAGCAGGTACAGTGAATATTAACTCTACATCTTCAAATCTGCAATTAGACTATACAAGTATTGAGAGTTTTGGAGACATCCAATTTGCAAATCGGTCTTTAGTAGATGCCAGTGGTTTAACCAGTCGAGGAATTCAACTACAAGGGAAAAATATTAGTCTGCAAGATGGTTCTGCCGTCTTGATTCAAACGCGGGGAAGCCAAGCACCTAATAGTCTTCGTGTTCGTGCTACAGGTGTTTTAGAACTTTCTGGAGATGTCAGGACAGCACCGGATTTAGGATCTGTGACAGGGGTTATTTCTAGTCGCTTGATGACTGAAAATCTAGTTCAAGGAAAGGGTGCGGATATTGATGTTTCTGCCGGAGATTTACGCCTCAATGACGGAAGTCTTGTGGTGACAAGAACCTATGGCTTGAACTCTGGGGGTAATATTAATGTAAATATTGTCAGAGACATTCAAATTAATCGCACAGCACTGCTCAATCCAGGTATTGCCAGTGGAATTGCCACAACTACCTTTGGCTCTAGTCCATCGGGAAATATGAATATTACTGCATCGAATATAAAAATCACAGATGGCGGCTTAATTAATACTAACAATCTTGCACAAGGGGATAGTGGCAACATCAATTTGAAGGTTTCTGGAACTATAGAACTCAAAGGCGTAGAGTCAAGAAATTTATCTTCTAGCAATATTGGCTCAACTGTATTTGGCAGAGGTAATGGTGGTTCTTTGAATATTAATACATCCAAACTAATTGTCGAGAATGGAGCAAGTGTTACTACTTCAACCTTCAATATTGGTGCTGGTGGCAAAATAACTATTAATGCTTCAAAATCAATAGAAGTCAGGGGTAGTAGTCCAAATGGTGAACGACCAAGCAATATTAGCGCATCTGCTCCAATTTCCCCGACAGCTTTTCGTCTAGCACTTGGACTTCCCGTACTCCCTAGTGGAAATGCTGGCAGTTTAACTATTAATACTCCTACATTGCAAATAAATAATGGAGCAAGAGTTACTGTTAATAATGAAGGATTAGGAAATGGGGGAATTTTAAATATAAATGCCAATTCTTTGCGACTCAACAATCGGGGTCAAGTAATTGCTAATACTGCTTCTGGAGAAGGTGGTAACATCAATTTAAATCTCAAATCTGACTTGTTGCTACGAAACAACAGTTTTATCTCTACAGAAGCTAAAGGTAAGGGTAATGGTGGTAACCTCACTATTAATGCTCCTATCATTTTGGGGTTAGAAAACAGCGATATCATTGCCAATGCAGTGCAAGGAAATGGTGGCAATATCGACATCACGACTCAAGGTATTATCGGTCTAGAATTTCGTGATACTCTCACCCCAAGAGTTGACACCACGAATGATATTACCGCCAGTTCTCAGTTTAATATTAATGGCACAGTAGAAATTAATAATATTGGCGTTGATCCCAATTCTGGGTTAGTAGAATTACCAACAAATCTCATCGACTCATCCCAGCAAATTGCTAGTGGTTGTGCTGATACGAGTGGTAGTAGTTTTGTTGCTACAGGAAGGGGTGGTGTGCCGCAAAATCCCACAGAGGAATTGAGGAGCGATCGCATTTGGTCAGATACTCGTGATATCTCTGCATTCAACACCAAACAACGAATACAAGCGCAAATACCAAAATCTCCCGAAATCCTTGTGCAAGCAACTAGTTGGCGACGTAACGCCCAAGGTAAAATTGAGCTTTTTGCAGCCAAATCACCTCCGCATATACCAGCAGCCTTAACTTGTGCTGCTGTAGCCGAAAAATAATTATTGTTACAAAGATTACCCAAGTTGGAACAATATATACTTAATCTAAACAAGAACTGAACTAATGAAAGTAAATTTTGCTGCGTTGAGTGTTCTGGGTGTCATTTGCATATCTGCTGTTTACAACAATGGTGTTCACGCCCAAGTAACTTCTGACAACACTCTCAAAACGGTTGTTGAAGCTAGTAATAATAGTTACGCTATCAAAGATGGTACTCGTGTAGGCAAGAATCTATTTCATAGCTTCAGCCAATTTTCTATACCTAGTGGCGGTTCGGCATCATTTAATAATGACACTGATATTCAAAACATTTTTAGTCGAGTGACTGGTGGTAATATTTCCAATATAGATGGTGCCATAAATGCCAATGGTAGTGCTAACTTATTCTTACTCAACCCAGCCGGGATGATTTTTGGTAAAAATGCCAGCTTAAATATTGGTGGTTCTTTTATAGGGACAACAGCTAATAGTATTAAATTTGCTGATGGCACAGAATTTAGTGCTGTCCAAGGTGTGGATAAACCTTTGCTGACAATGACTGTACCTATAGGGTTGCAGATGGGTAAGGATTCAGGCAATATTCAAGTGCAGGGTTATGGACATCAATTAACAGGAGGAGTGCGTACCCCTGTAATTAGGAGTAATAACAAATCGACCTTAGAGGTTAATTCAGGAAACGCGATCGCATTAATTGGACAAAATATCAATTTATCAGGTGGTGTTCTAACTGCGGAAAATGGCAGAATTGAATTAGGTGCAGTCCAAGCAGGTACAGTTAATATTAATTCTACATCTTCAAATCTGCAATTAAACTATACAAATGTTGAGAGTTTCGGAGACATCCAATTTGCAGATCGGTCTTTAGTCGATGCCAGTGGTTTAACCAGTCGTGGAATTCAACTACAAGGGAAAAATATTAGTCTGCAAGATGGTTCTGCGGCTTTGATTCAAACTGTGGGCAGCCAAGCACCTAATATTATTCGCGTTCGTGCAACAGGTGTATTAGACCTTTCTGGAGATGTCAGGACAGCACCAGATTTAGGAATTGTGACAGGAGTTATGTCTAGTCGCTTGACATCTGAAAATCTAGGCCAAGGAAAAGGTGCGGATATTGATGTTTCTGCCGGAGATTTACGCCTCAATGACGGAGGTCTGCTGCTGACACAAAACTTTAGCCCCAACTCTGGGGGTAATATTAATGTAAATATTGCTAGAGATATTCAAATTAATCGTACAGCACTGCTAACTCCGAATATTTATAGTGGAATTGGCACAACTACCTATAGCTCTGGAAAATCGGGCGATATGAACATCATTGCATCGAATATAACCATTACCAACGGTGGCTTAATTAATAGCGTCAATCTGGCAAAGGGGGATAGTGGAAACATAAATGTGAATGTTTCTGGAACTATAGAACTTAAAGGTATAGAGTCAAGAAATTTATCTCCTACCAATATTGGCTCGGTTGTATTTGGACAAGGTAATGGTGGTTCTTTGAACATCAATACATCCAAACTGATTATAGAAAATGGAGGCACTGTTAGTACTGCAACCTTAAATATTGGTGCTGGTGGCACAATAACCATTAATGCCGCTAAATCAGTAGAAATCAGGGGTAGAAGTCCAAACGGTGAACTAAATAGCAGTATTAACGCATCTGCTCCAATTCTTCCTACACTTTTGCGTCAAACATTGAGAATTCCCGATCGCCCTAGTGGAAATGCTGGTAGTATCACCATTAACACTCCTACATTGCAAATAGAGAATGGAGCAAGAGTGAGAGTGAATAATGAAGGTTCGGGAAATGGGGGAGTTTTAAGTATAAATGCGAATTCCCTACGACTCAAAAACCAGGGTCAAGTAATTGCTAATACTGCTTCTGGGGAAGGTGGTAGTATTAACTTAAATCTCAAATCTGACTTAATTTTACGCAATAACAGTTACATTTCTACAGAAGCTAAGGGTAAGGGTAATGGTGGCAACCTCACCATCAATGCTCCTATTATTTTGGGCTTAGAAAACAGCGATATCCTTGCCAATGCAGTGCAAGGAAATGGTGGCAATATCGACATCACTACTCAAGGTATTATCGGTCTAGAATTTCGTGATACTCTCACTCCAAGAGTTGACACCACAAATGATATTACCGCCAGTTCTCAGTTTAATATTAATGGCACAGTAGAAATTAATAATATTGGCGTTGATCCCAATTCTGGGTTAGTAGAATTACCCGCAAATCTCATCGACTCATCCCAGCAAATTGCTAGTGGTTGTGCAGATAATAGTAGTAGTAGTTTTGTTGCTACAGGAAGGGGTGGTATACCGCAAAACCCCACAGAGGAATTGAGTAGCGATCGCACTTGGTCAGATACTCGTGATATCTCTGCATTCAACACCAAACAACCAGTACAAGCAAAAATGCCAAAACCCCAAGCAGTGCTTTTCCAAGCAACTGGCTGGCGACGTAACGCCCAAGGCAAAATTGAACTCGTTGCAGATAACTCTCCCAATCAAATGCAACCATCATTAACTTGTGCTGGAATTTCCCGATAACATAATATTGCCGAACTACCTGCCATTTATTTACTCACAGAAACTCTGAATTATCATTTAGCGATCGCTTTAGCTAGTCCTTATACCAATTCACGAAATTACTGATATAAATTACTTCCTTTGTATCTATGCTTCTGTTCGCCAAGCGTTCGCGCAGCGTCTCCGTCAGGAGAAGTCGAGGCGCTGCTTGCATATCGGTATCATTTTTAAAGTGAAATAGTATTTTACACCCTCACACCCTTACTCCCTCATTTTAAGTAATGCTAGGGATGTAGTTTGTCGTTAAAACAATCTATAACAGGTGATAATACTAAGTTATATCGTTTCTTTATGAAGATGTAATTAATCGCTTGTTGTAAAAATTTTGTATACAAATTTTCTACAGGATTTATAAATTGCAGCTTCTCATAGAATTGGTATGAGAATTTTAGATTTAGAAGTTTAAACACAAACTATCTATATTCAATTTAGTATTAATAATTAATTATTGTTAACTAAATAAACACATAACACCAATGAAATTATCTGTACTTGGTTTATTATCTAGTCTCAGTTTCATTTTTTGTTTTACTACAACATCAAAGGTTATAGCTAATACTGTTACTGACAAACAAAATCAACAAATATCTGCTCAAGAATTAGACCTGAAAAAGCAAATCTTATTCCGTTTAGGTTCAGTAGGTCGCGCCCAACAAGCATATTTTCTAGAACAGCAAGTTTTTGCCACTCAAATTAAACAATTAGAACTAGATAGCAATTTTGAAACTAGTATCCCCGGTTATAAATGGCAAATATTCACTGATAAAAAAGCTAAAAAAGTTGCCATGACTGTATTATCACCCCAGAAAAATAACTCTCGGACTTATGTTAACTTTGTTATGTTTACCATAACAGATGGAAATGAATATCTTACACTCTCAACTCTGTGTGAAAGTGAGAAAAATCAATTAATAATTCCTAAATTACCAACTAAATTCCCCAAGAATCAAGGCATTGAATGTCCCTCTGGGTTTAGAAAATTAGAACTGAGTGATAGGGAAAATCAAACATTTGAACAGCTAGAAAAAGAAAAAGAGCAGAGATTCATCGTGAGTCTGCTTAATTCTCTACAACAGCAATATTATTCCCAGAATCAAGGCTTTACAAATGATATTGATCGGCTTTTTGGATTTTCTGTAAATAAATTTATCTCAAATCAAGATTTAAAAATTAAATTATTGCCAATCAATAATCTCCAAAATGGAATTATTAGTATTGCATTGCTGCCTAGTCAAGCACAAAAAAGTTATCTGGGGATAGTGAGACGTAATCAATCTCAAATAGAACAGCCCAAAGCAATTATTTGTGAACTGCCGGAAAAAGCAGCTCTAAATTTAGAAAAATTAAAAAATCTGCCCTTAAATAATTTCCTAGATTGTCCTCAAAATTTTACCCCAGTCAGTCTGAGTCCAGAAGAAACGACCACTCTCAACCAAGAACTAGAAAACTTTAAAACTTATCATGCTAAAATTATCGAAATTAATCAACCTCGAAAGACACAGATTTTACAAACTGCTGATCAACTAGCCAAAGAAGGTAAATATCTCGATGCTCTACAAAAATATTATCTAGCATTAGGAGCTTTAGAAATTAATGAGTATGATATTTTGTCAGTGATGACTGAAGAAGTTAGCTTTAATCCAATTGTAGATAATTTTTTTAAGAAAATCACACCTGTTTTACAAGCAGCCAAACCTTCTCTGTTAGCAGAAAAAAAAGCCATCAAATCAGAAATGTCTGGGGTGTTTGATAGTTTTTCTGTAAAAGCAAATAGCCCAGCCAGAAAAATTCAAGAGATAGCAGCTTGGCAATTAGGATTTAATCTTTTAACTGTACCTAGCCAAGAGTTTAAAGTACCCGAAAACAAAGTATTAGCTTTTGTGGATGTTGCGGACTTGTTGCAAAAACAGTTTAATGATAAATCACAGGTATTGAATCATAACTTAGATAAGAAATTACGTAGTTATGTCAATAAAAATAAAACTGCGATCGCTACTATTCGTAACTTACTATTAAATAATGAAGTACCACGCTGGGGTATAGATTACAAGTGGATTAAAGAAGGAGATTTTCAGGCTCCTAGTCCTAGCTATATCGGGGTAGTGAATTTACAACGTTTATTAATCATTGATATTTTAGATAAGCAACAGCAAGGAAATAACCAAGAGATGCTGAAATCGCTAGAAGCATCTTGGAAACTCAGTGAATCATTAAAAGATGAACCGTCTTTGATTGGTCAACTGGTGAATATAATTATTAGGCGATCGCAACTCCGCGTACTGGAGAAAATCGATAATCTACCTGTAGTTTGGCAACAGCGATTACTAGAAAAAGACTATACCCAAGCCATGATTCAAGCACTAAACATAGAAGCTTTTTCCCAGTGGCAAGGGTTAGATAAAATCATTCCTCCAGAAAAAGATACACAGTTATCTCAGTTATATCGTGATTGGTATGGAATTAATAACTTTAAAATAAATCAAGAATTTTATCGGGCGATCGCACAGAGAAAAAATAATCTTTGTTCTCTGAATATACAAGCTTTAGAAAAACAGTATTTTCCTCAAAATGCCACAATTAGTCCCAGCTATGTCAAGCAGATTTTGAAGGCACATGATCTGATGTTGGAATCAGAAATGCTACAAAAAGTCTTACAAGTAAAAGCAGCTATTCATCCAGGAAAAGCCTTACCCAGAGAGCTATCAGAAATGCCATCAAATATCTGCTCAGGTAATAAATGGCTGTATAAATCTGCCGCCGATGGCAAATGGTTGATTTATCTGGATAAACCACCAATTTGGCAATCTGAGATTGAACGCCCATCATTAACTTACACAGGGAAATTTAATGGTAGGTGATATGTTGCGAGCAGGAAGTAGCTGTGTAGAAGTTGGCTGTTGATTTTGTACTTCTTTGAGTAATGAGTAATGAGAAAAGTATTGGGCGAATAGAATTCGCTACTACACAAGCAAAGTCCACGCTTCGACAAGCTCAGTGACCGCCTACATGGACTACACAAAATCAAGGTTTTTAAAACCATGTAGGTAGGTTTCGTCTTTGTAGCCGCGATTTCCAATCGCCCGGTGAGTAATAATTTAGACTTTTCAAACATCCTCTTAGACGAAATTATGAAAAAAAGTAAACTGCTCTTCGGCTACCCGCAGGCTAGGAAACTAAGTCATAAGAGCTTGAGAGAGTTCTTGCGTAAGTCCTAGTAAATACTCCTTACTCCTTACTCCCTACTCCCCATTCCCTTTTTTTGCTAGTGGAGTTAAAAACTAGGTCATTGTGGGAATACTAAACATAGAGTACAGACTGCGACTAGTTTATCAAGGGAGTTTTCATGGGTTTGGTGAATCAAGTACTTTTGAGTTCGACGCTCTTGCCATTAGGAGTTCTCTTATTGTGCAACCGTCCTACTCTGGCGCAAGTAAAGCCTGATGGCACTCTCAAAACCCATATTGATGACAGCAACCCTATTGAGATTGAGATCAAAAACGGCACTGCTGTTGGTAATAATTTGTTTCATAGCTTCAGCCAATTCTCCATACCTAGTAACGTTTCTGTATTCTTCAAAACTACTTCCGGTATTCAAAACATTTTTAGTCGTGTTACTGGCAATAGTATTTCCTACATTGATGGAACCATCAACGCTAATGCCAATTTATTCTTACTCAACCCCGCCGGGATTATCTTTGGTAAAAATGCCCGTTTGAGTATTGCTGGTTCCTTTATTGGGACAACAGCCAACACTATTACATTTGCGGATGGGAAAGAGTTCAGCACTGACATCGCTCAAACTCCTGTGTTAACTATGAGCGTACCTGTTGGTTTACAACTGGGGACTAACGCCGGCGCTATCCAAGTACAAGGACAATTACAAGTTCCGACTAACCAAACTTTGGCGTTAGTTGGGAGTCAAATTAATCTGACAGAAGCCAGACTGAGGGTTCCCGATGGGCGTGTGGAGTTATGGGCGGTGCGAAATGCCGATATCAAAATTGACAATCAAGCAGGCTGGCAATTAACAAGCATAGCTAATACACCTGATTGGGGTACGATTACTTTGCAAACAGCCTCATCGATTAACACTAATGGAACTAATGGTGGTGCTATCAATATTCGTGGGCGGGGGTTGACTTTACAAGATGGGTCAAATATTCAATCTAGTACTTCCGGTGGTCAAGGTAAAGGAATTATTGTTAACACCACAGATTTTGTTGAAATATTGGGAGCATCTACTTCAGGAAGACCCAGGACTTCCCTTGGCACTTCTATTGGTGCCTCAAGTACTGGTCGTGCAGGAGATGTGGTAATTAAAACAGGACGCTTACGCATTACTAATGGCGCATCGCTTCAATCTACAACTAGGGGTAACAACTCTAGAACAGGTGATATTTATATCCATACTACCGATATAGAGTTGATAGGTACTAATACTATTCCTAATAGGAATATGATCTCGTCTACTGACATTAACACTGTTTCTAGCGGAACGAATAATATCGGTGGCAACATCACGATAGAAACAAATCGACTACGTACAGTTGATGGTGGATTAATTAGTTCTGATTTATTTGGTGGTCGATTAACCGCTACAGGTAAAACCGGAAATATTTATATTCGAGCAACCGAGAGTTTTGAAATTGCAGGTGGAACCAAAAGTCAAAGTTCCCTAGCTTCTGGAGTGACAACTTCTGTCCAGCCATCAGGAGTAGGTCAAGCCGGAAATATTGACATTGAGACTGGCAGATTAACGGTGAGTAATGGTGGTTCAATTCGCAGCACCTTAGCGGGAAATGGTACTGCTGGCAATATCACTATCCAAGCTACAGATGTGACCATCAGCGACCCAGTTATTGAAACCTTTAGCGGTTTAGTGACTGGCATCAATACTTCCGTCGGTAAAAATGTAGTTGGTCTAGGTGGCACTATTGACTTAACAGCAGAGAACTTACGATTATTCAATGGTGGTCAAATCACTTCCTCGACACAAGGTCAGGGAAATGCTGGCGGTATTAACTTACAAGTGAAAAATTTGGATGTGCAGGGTATATCTCAGCCCTTAAGTAATGGTCAGATTTTACCCAGTAGCATCACCGCATCTTCAACAACTAACTTTGCCGCAGGTTCGGTAAATATTCAAGCTGATACAGTACGTGTACGTGATAATGCTCAAATCACTGTCAGCAATATAGGCACAGGCGATGCCGGGAATCTCAATCTCAATGCTCGGCAGATTTTCTTGGATAATGCCGCTAGTCTACGTTCAGAAGTGAATGGCGGCAGTCAGGGGAATATTCAACTACAAGTAGATGAGGTGTTGTTACTAAGGCATGGTAGCAAAATTAGTGCTAATGCCAGTGGTAATTCTACTGGAGGCAATATCAATATTAATGCACCCATAATTGTGGGGTTAGAAAATAGCGATATTATTGCCAATGCAATTCAAGGTCGTGGCGGTAATATTCAAATTACCACTCAGGGAATTATCGGTTTAGAATATCGTTCGCAATTGACACCAGAAAATGATATTACTGCCAGTTCACAGTTTGGGGTGAATGGGACAGTGGAAGTGAATAACGTTGGTGTTGACCCCAATTCTGGTTTAGTGGAATTACCAGCCAATTTAACTGATCCATCGCAGCAAATAGCGAATGCTTGCGATCGCAATCAAGGTAGTAGTTTTGTTGCCACTGGCAGGGGCGGAATACCACAAAATCCGACTCAACAAGTTTGGAGCGATCGCACTTGGTCTGATGTCCGTCACATCTCTGCATTTCGCAAACCAGGCAGTATTAATGCACAAGCACCTCCTCTTCCACAAGTGATGGTGCAAGCAACTTCTTGGCGACGTAATGCCCAAGGCCAAGTTGAGTTAATCGCAGCGACATTCCCCACAAATACACAGCCGCAATTAACCTGTAGTGCGCTTTTGCAGAGTTCATTGACTCCCTAAATTTTCTCTCTCTACTTTTAACCTATAACTACCTATGAATTTCCTCATCAAACAACGTCGTTGGTTATATATCAGTCTAAGTATTATGAGTTTGTGTTTGGCAGTAACCATCACACCCGCTCAAGCATCTCGACCAGTATCGACCAATTCTGTTGCTAGTCTCAATCTCAATGTATCGGCTACAGAATCTACCAATTGGCTAGAACAAGGACGACAACTTTACCAATCTGGTAGCTTTACAGAAGCAGTGAACGCATGGCAAATGGCAGTACAAAGTTACCATGACCAAGGCGATCGCCCCAACGAAGCCTTAAGTTTAAGTTACTTGTCTTTAGCACAACAAGAACTCAATCAATGGGAAGCAGCAGAAAAATCTATCGCCCAAAGTGTAAAGATTTTGCAAACGGCTCAACCAACTGCCGATGCTATTATCTGGGCGCAAATACTGAATACTCAAGCCAATTTACAACTCCGCACTGGTAAAGCAGAAACAGCCTTAGATATTTGGCAACAAGCCCAAAAATATTATGAGCAGGCGGGGGACAAAATTGGCAGTTTAGGTAGTCAAATTAACCAAGCCCAAGCCCTACAAAGTTTAGGATTTTACCGTCGTTCTAAGCAACAGTTAGAGGCTTTAGCGCAGAAGTTGGCGGCTATGCCCGATTCGGAAATTAAAGTCAGTGGATTGCGATCGCTGGGTTTAGCTTTACATGCCATTGGCGATCGTAATAGCAAGTCAATCTTAGAACAAAGTTTAGCCGCAGCCAACCAAATTGCAGCTAAAACCCAGTTAAGTTCGATTCTGGCAAGTTTGGGGAAAGTAGCTTCTGATTTCCAAGACCCAGAAGCCGCCTTAAATTACTTTGAAGATGCAGAAACAGCTGCTACTAACCCTAATGAAGCTTTACAGGCGCGGTTAGCTCGCTTCAAACTCTTGGTGGATTACAACAAACTAGAATACGCCATTCCCCTTGCACCACAATTGCGTCAACAGTTGGCTGAATTACCACCTAGTCATAGTTCTTTAGGTGCAGCAATTAACTTTGTTGCCACCATGAATCGCGTCGAAAATTCCGAGCGAATTTTACCTAGTCAAGAGTTAGCCCAACTATTGGCAGACACTGTTAAATCTGCTGAAAAAATTCAGGACAGTAGCGCCCAAGCTTATGCACTACATGAATGGGCAGAACTCTACAGTCGTAAAAAACAGTGGTCTCAAGCACAGGAATTAGCCGATAAATCCCTGAAGATTGCCCGTGAAATTCAAGCGGATGATTTGATTGCTCAATCAGCTTGGCAGGTTGGGAAGTTGTATAGAAAACAAGGTAGCCGCCCCCAAGCAATTACAGCTTACACCGAAGCCGTGAAATCATTAAAGGCATTGCGCGGAGATATGGTGGCGGTGAATCCTGATGTGCAGTTTTCCTTCCGGGAAAGTGTTGAGCCTGTTTATCGAGAACTAGTGAGTTTATTGCTAGATGACCAACCCAGCCAGACCGCATTAACTCAAGCGCGAGAATTGATTGAATCATTACAAGTTGCTGAACTAGATAACTTTTTCCGGGAAGCTTGTTTAGATAAAGCCCAGCAAATTGATAAGGTTGACCCGACAGCAACAGTAGTTTATCCGATTATTTTAAGCGATCGCCTGGGTATAATTTTCTCCCAAGCAGGAAAACCACTGCGTTACTATGCCACTCCTAAATCTCAAGCAGAAATTGACGAAACCCTAGATAAATTCCTGGTGGCTCTTAACCCAGTTTCCGACTCCAGTGAGCGAGAGAAATTATCCCAACAGATTTATGATTGGCTGATTCGTCCCGCAGAAGCCGAGCAAGCCTTTAAAGATACCAAAACATTAGTATTTGTCTTAGATGGACGGTTGCGGAATATTCCCATGGCCGCCTTATACGACGGTAAGCAATATCTGATTGAAAAGTATGCTGTGGCGCTCTCACCCGGATTACAACTGATGGCTGCTCAATCGCTCCAACAAAGCCGCATTGATGCCATTATCGGAGGTATTAGCGAATCTCGTTCTGGTTTTAGTGCTTTACCAGCAGTGGAATCAGAAGTTAAGCAAATCTCTCAAAAAGTTCCTTCTTCCACATTGCTCAACCAGCAATTCACCAGTGAAGCCCTCGCTGATTATGTCAAATCTAGTAAGGCGAATGTTGTTCACCTCGCCACCCACGGACAATTTAGTTCTCGTCTGGAAGATACTTTTTTATTGACATGGGATGGCGAAGTCAACGTTAAAGAGTTGTCTGAACTCTTAAAAAATCGTAGTGGTAATTCTACCAAAGCGATCGAATTATTAGTCTTGAGTGCCTGTGATACTGCCAGTGGTGACGATCGCGCGGCTCTGGGATTAGCGGGTTTAGCCGTAAAATCTGGCGCACGTTCCACCATTGCCACACTCTGGCCAGTGAAAGATAAAGCTGCCCAAATGCTCATGACTCGCTTTTATGACCAGCTAAAACAACCCAAAATCACCAAAGCTGAAGCTTTAAGGCAAGCCCAAATTAATCTGATTCGCCAAACCGATTTCCGTGATCCGTTCTTTTGGTCTGCCTTTGTTTTGGTAGGGAACTGGTCTTGATTTTGTAATATTACTTAGATTGTTTGAATCAAGAAAAACATTAGCTTTATGGTTTTTTCACAGTGATTCAGATATAAATGCTAGTAGTGTTCCCAGGTTAACCAGAGTTTATCAGTTTTCCAGAAATTGTTCTCTCAATGGACTTCAATGTATTTTCCATTACTGCATCAATGGGATGAGGTCAAATATGAAAAAACTACGATATCTAACTAGCACATTGAGCATTATCGCTCTGATTGCTAGTAGCACATGGGCTAGTGCCTATGCTGTAACATTTACCCCGCCTGTCAAAAATTCTGCGCCCAGAGACTCCACTGGTGGAGCTTCCCGTGGCAGTATCTTTGTACCCAACAAAGGTAATAGTGCACCCAGACAATCAACCGGTGGGGCTTCCCGTGGCAGTATCTTTGTACCCAACAAAGGTAACAGTGCGCCCAGACAAGCAACTGGTGGAGCTTCTCGTGGCAATATCTTTACCCCAAACCAAGGTAATAGTGCGCCCAGACAAGCAACTGGTGGGGCTTCTCGCGGGAATATCTTTACCCCCAAAAAAGATAATAATGCCCCTCAAGAAGCGTCAGGTGGGGCTTCTCGCGGGAATATCTTTACCCCCAAAAAAGATAATAGCGCCCCTCAAGAAGCGTCAGGTGGGGCTTCTCGTGGGAATCTCTTTACCCCCAAAAAAGGTAACAGCGCCCCTCAAGAAGCATACGGCGGAGCTTCCCGTTTAGGTACTTACTACTTGAATCCTGGAACTGTAGCCGCAACCGGGCCAGCCGCCTTAATTGCGCTTCTGCCTGAAAGCTTTTATGGCACCACAACTTCAGCACACCCGACCATTTTGGTTTATCTGCCTGCTTCTAATGCCGAAGAAGCTGTATTTAGCCTCAAGGATGAAGCCGGTGATACCCAATATCAAATGACTATTCCGGTGGTTGGGAAAACTGGAGTCATGGCAATCAAATTACCAGCAGATGCACCTGCTTTAGCTGTTGGGAAAAACTATCAATGGTTCTTGGCGCTGAAAGTGGATGGAACACTTAGCCCCAGTACGCCTTATGTTGATGGTTGGATTGAACGTATCCAGCCAACTGCTGAATTGACAACAGCAATGCAGCAGTCAGATGCTCTCCAACGGGCAGTTGCCTTTGGTAAAAGCGGGGTGTGGTATGACTGTGTAGCAACAATGGCTGCACTACAGACGACCCAACCCGAAAATCCTACAATTGTTAAGCAATGGCAAGAACTTCTCTCTTCCGTGAGCTTAAAGGATATTGCAGCTGCTCCCTTAGTCGCATCAGCTAATTAGGGACTGATGACTAGTAGTTCACCAATCCGAAATGCTGTGTAGACCTAGCAGGGGTACAGAGGGCAGGAGGCAAGGTTGCAGGGGGAATTGGGTACATATTCTCCCCCTTCCCGCTCCCTGCCCCTTATCCTCCGCTCAAACAAGTTTTAGTGGAGTCATGGCTGACCAATGCTAATCAATGTTATGTGCCTCCGGCGAAATTATGTGGCGTAAATTCCAAGGTTTGATGCAACGCTCGCGTAGCGTTTTAATTATTACTCCCAGTGTCGCTCTTACAGTTATTGTTGGGCAGTCATTGGGACTTTTTAATTTGCCGGAGTGGAAACTTCGTGATGAATGGATGCGACAACGTTCGCAAAATACCATAGCTGACGAAATCGTGATTGTGACAATTGATGAACGAGATATTCAATCGGTCGGTAAATGGCCGATTCCAGACTGGTCACTAGCACAATTACTCCAGAAAATCCGATCGCAGCAACCCCGCGCCATTGGCTTGGATCTTTACCGAGATTTACCAGAAGGCAAAGGATATAAGCAACTGGTAGAGGTTTTTCGCAGCACGCCTAATTTAATTGGGGTGGAAAAAATTACTGGGGAGCGTGTCAATCCCCCACCAGAATTGCAAAAACTAGAACAAGTTGGATTAGCAGACTTGGTATTAGATGGCGATCGCCATGTGCGGCGTGCTTTACTCACAGCTGCTGATGCCAAACAAGACGGAAAAATTAAAGCCGGATTGGCTACGATGGTGGCCCTCAAGTATCTGGAAGCAGACAAAATTTCTTTAGAACCAGTAAATCCAGAGCAACAGAAGTTTCGCTTAAATAATCAAATTTATCTGCCACTGCAAAACCGAGAAGCAGGTTATTCCGATACTGATGTGGGTGGTTATCAAATTCTGCTCAACTGGCATGGTGCTGAAACGTCGTTTCGCACAGTGGCGATGCGGGATGTGTTGGCAGGAACTATCCCCACCAATATGATGCGCGATCGCATGGTGTTTATTGGCTCAACGGCCTCTAGTACCAATGATTTCTTTAGCACCCCTTTTAGTTCCTCTTTGATTGCTGCTCAAAAACCCACAGCTGGAGTCGTGATTCATGCCAATATTGCCCATCAAATAGTCCAAGGAGCAAAAACAGGTAAAGCAAACCTACATGGTTTTTCTGGCAATACCACGTCATTTTGGATTATTTTGTGGTCTTTGATTGGTTCTGGTGGTAGCTGGTGTTTAGCAAGTTGGCGTACCCAGCGCAACATTCCCGGTGGCAAAATTCTCTGGGCAACAATAGGCATCAGTGGTGGTTTTCTGGTGGGTGGTTATGGAATATTTTTACAGGGTTTGTTGATTCCCATCACCCCAGGGTTAGCTGCCTTTATTAGTAGTGTGATTGCCACAACCAATGCCTATAAACAACAAAAGTTAGAAGAAGCTAACCGACAACTAGAAATTGCCAATTCTCAACTTCTAGATTATTCTAAAACTCTTGAGTTTAAAGTCGAAGAACGCACTCGTGAACTACTGGAAGCCAAACAAGCGGCTGATGCGGCTAACGAAGCCAAAAGTGAGTTTTTAGCTAACATGAGTCATGAGTTACGCACACCATTAAATGGCATTCTGGGTTTTGCTCAGGTGCTAGAGTTATCGCCAAACTTGACCGATAAAAATCGAGAAGGAGTCAACATTATCTATCAATGTGGTTCCCATTTACTGATGCTGATTAATGATATTCTCGATCTCTCAAAAATTGAAGCTCGTAAATTAGAATTGGTAGCAACTAATGTACATTTAGCAACTTTTTTACATGGCGTGACAGAGATTTGTAATATTCGAGCCGAACAAAAAGGAATTGGATTTAACATCGTAGCTGATGATTCTTTGGCGACTGTGATTCAAGTCGATGAAAAGCGGCTACGACAAATTTTAATTAACTTACTGGGTAATGCTATCAAATTCACAGATAGCGGCAGCGTCACATTGAAAATCGATGTGATCGAGCAAAATTTGTCACAAAAGAGCCAGGAAAATCCAGAAATCACTGATCAGAAGATTCGCTTTCAAATAGAAGATACAGGTATTGGGATGTCACCAGAGCAATTAGAGAAAATCTTTTTGGCTTTTGAACAAGTAGGTGAAGCGGGGAGGAAATCTGAAGGTACTGGTTTGGGATTAGCTATCAGTCAAAGAATTGCTGGATTGATGGGTAGTCAAATTCAAGTGCAGAGTAATTTAGGCGAAGGTAGTTTATTTTGGTTTGATATCACAGTACCAATACCAGTTTCCCATGACTGGAATACATTGACGGTGAATGCCAGTCATCACAAAATTATCGGGATTCGTGGACGCATACCACAAATTTTGATTGTTGATGATGATCGCAACCACCTCTCGATTTTGAGTAGTTTATTACAAAAAATTGGTTGTCGCACTTTAGAGGCAACCGATGGTAAACAAGGGCTACAGGTGGCAACTGAACTTCAACCGGATATGATTGTGCTGGATTTAGCTATGCCAAATATGGATGGCTTTGAGTTAATGGTGCAATTACAAGAAAATCCCCAAACAAGTTTGATTCCGATTATTGTCTCTAGTGCTAGAGTTTTTGAAGAAAATCAGCAACGAAGTTTAGAGGCTGGTGCAACAGCATTTTTACCTAAACCTTTGCAAGTTGATGAACTATTAAATGCACTGCGATCGCTACTTAATGTGGACTGGATTTATGCGGAATCAATATCGCAGTCGTTACCTGCTAAAAATGAGCCATCAGACAATAATAATGAACTGATTTTGCCATCTCAGGAGATTTTGCAACAACTATATCATTTGGCGATGATGGGAGACATTCCCGCGATTGAGGCTATGATTGCCGAATTAATCAAGCAAGATAGTCAATTTACTGTTTTTGCTACTACCTTGGGTAAAATGACTGCCAATTTCCAAACCACAAAAATCCGTAAGTTCTTGAAAACATTTGTTACCACGGAGTCACATCAATGATTACTGAAGCTGTTTTGAAACCAATGCACATTTTATTGGTGGACGATAATCCCAATAATCTCAAGGTGCTATCAGAAGCGATTAAAGGATGTGGTTGGAAAGCACTGATGGCAACAGATGGCGAGTCAGCAATTGAACAAACAGAATACGCCCATCCTGATTTGATTTTACTGGATGTCATGATGCCAGGTTTGGACGGATTTGAAACTTGCCGCAGGCTGAAAGCTAATAATATTACTCAGAATATTCCAGTAATTTTTATGACGGCTTTATCTGATGCTACAGATAAAGTCAAAGGACTAGAAATTGGTGCAGTTGATTATATTACTAAGCCTTTTCAACAGGAAGAAGTGATTGCCAGACTGAAACTACACCTCAAAATCTCCCATCTCACCAGAACTTTAGAACAACGGGTACAAGAACGTACCGCCGAATTAACCCATTCTCTACAACAACTACAACAAACTCAACTACAACTCATCCAAAGTGAGAAAATGTCCACTTTAGGACAACTAGTTGCAGGTATTGGTCATGAAATTAATAATCCAATTGGGTTTATTAGTGGTAACTGCTCTTATATTGAACAATATGTCAATGATTTGTTTCGTTTGGTGGATTTACAACAGCAAAAGCTACCAGAATCAGATCCAGAAGTGGAAGAACTCATCGAAGAAATTGACTTGGAGTATTTATATGAGGATTTACCAAAACTTCTGTTATCAATGCACCAGGGAATTGAGCGTCTCAAAGATATCAGCCTTTCTTTAAGGACTTTTGCTAGGGCTGATATTGCTTCTAAAGTCAAGTTTCAAATTCACGAAGGACTTGATAGTACTATTATGCTATTAAAGCATCGCCTCAAAGACCAAGGCGATCGCCCGAAAATTGAAGTTGTCACCCAATACAGTGAACTACCACCAATTACTTGCTATCCTGGGCAACTCAATCAAGTTTTTATGAATATTATTGCTAATGCTATTGATGCGTTTGATGATTTACATCAAAATGCTGCAAAACAGGAGATAGCAGCTTGTCAATACACCATTAAAATTACGACATCTGTTGATGAGCAGCAAGAAACTGTCACAATTTGTATGGAAGATAATGCTTTAGGGATGCCGCCAGAAGTGCAAGCAAGAATTTTTGAACCATCTTTTACAACTAAACCTGTGGGTAAGGGAACTGGACTAGGATTAGCAATTAGCTATCAAATTATTGTGGATAAACATCATGGCAACATCCACTGCTTGTCTACCGCCGGTCAAGGAACAAAGTTTGTGATTACTCTACCAATTTAATTTTTGGAATTGCAATCACACATTAACTGGTAATCAAAGCAAATATTTTTATATTAAGTGCTGAATCTCAACTCAGCCATTAATTTATCTTGATCATCTTGCCCATTGATGTAAAAAATATACAGTTTGAGGGTTCATATATTTGGCTAGATACCGCACATAAATAACTAATATTTATCTTCTAGAATCAACTGGGATATCTGCACTCCCACCAAGCTTTGCCTTACACTTGTCCTTGAATAATTTTTGTCAATTCAGCACGGCTACGATTTGCTTCTGACCAAAAAGCTATCCAAAAGATAAGTACTATTAAGATGGGCATAGCCACAAATAAGGCGGCTACAAAACGAGGTGTTTCATCTGTGAAGGTGATGGGACTAACTGTATTACACCAGATGAATAGCCATAAGCCTAAAAAAGCCATCACAACATTATTTACGCTGATTTGGATATGCACCAAGGTTTGACGAGGTTGTGCTTCAAATCGCCCGCGAATCATTGGTAAAAACAAATTGCGATAGTTAATAATTCGCATGATTTGAAACCCATCATCAGAAATTGTTCCCTGATACAGAGTATGTTGTCTAGAGAATCTAAATGCTTGTCGTGGTTCAATATTGGCACTCAGTCTCTGCACTACTATGGGTAATGGTTCTGGTGCTGTAACTGTAAAACTATCGTAGGGTAGGATTTTCATCTTGTTTGGGGCTGTTGGTGATAATTCACCTTAGCTATTCAGTATTGTTTCCAGTTTTCCCCTAGCGATCGCTTTTTGAACAAATGATTTGATTTTTTTTGGCGAAAAACCATCAAAAAATAAGGACTAAAGAAGTGATTGATTCCATATTAAATGACATTAATTAGTCACCAATTCTCTAACAAGGCTTAACTAATTTGTCTTCAATGACAATAATCTGTCACCGATGACAAATAATTAATCACTATACAATTTGTTAAAAAGCCAGCAGCTGGATTTGAACCTGCGACCTTCCGATTACAAGTCGGAGAGAATTAATAGTACAAGGTAGGATACAAAAGGATTTGAGGAGGGTAGAAAATTTAGCGCACTAATTTTGAGCTACTTTGGCTTATGCAAAATTTTTCAGAAAGCGGCGTGTAAAAGCTGATAGCCTAACCGCAATCTTTTAGTAAATTTATCTGTGTTGCGATTTCCCCAAACTGGATCTTTAGCGTCTTTAATCCAGTTTTCATCACTGTGGCAAATATCCTCATGACAACGCTTGCAAACAGGGAACCAATTGTTACCCAATCTGTTACCACCGTAGCTGCTGTGGTGCATTTCTCTGGCACGCCGTTTCAAGCAGCAACAACACAGCGACTTAGCTTTCTTGTGTTGTTCATGAGCAGCAGCGCACTGCTTTTTGTAGTTCTTACCGTATCTGGCATCCCAATTCAAGCCTGATTTAGTAGATACTCGTGCAGTAGTTCTAATTGCTTGCTGGTTGGTGCTTGTCCCATTATTTCTTGCCACTTGTCTTTTATTTCTGCGGGGTTTGGTACTCGTCCTAGCTCTTGCGCCCATACAATCAAGTCTTCATGCCAGTCGGTTTGTGTATCTACAGGGGAAGCTAATTTAATAGTCAAGGGAAGCTGGTTAATCGGGAGTAATCCCCTGGGCTTGTTACCCTTCTTCTTAAACTGTTTGTAACTGTGGTGCGTGGGGTGGACTGCGACTTGTTCGGGGACGGAACCACAAACAACACAACTGTAAGCTACTTCTTCAATGTGCTTGCGGCGTGGATCGTCTTTCTTCCAGCGTCCGGCGATTTGCCTAGCAGTAGCGTTCAATCCAATCAGTAAATAATTGTTTCGCATCTGCCCAGAGATGCCTAAGTCATCAACGTTTGAAGATTGATTGAGGGCGATGAGGGCAATCTTGTATTTCCTGGCCTCACTGCCTAACCTCTTGATAGCCAATTCCATGTTTTCTTTATCTTCAAAGTTCTCAAGGCAGGCGTTAATTTCATCAGCAAAAACAATTACTGATGGCTCTAAATCTAGTTGTTCCCTGGAAAGCGATCGCCTCTCATCTAGCAGATCAAGCAGTATGAGCAACTGTTTTTCTATTAACTTGAAGTCCGCGATCGCATAAATTCCTAATTCCTCCCACAGTACATTCACATTAGCGTGGGGGTCTAAGGCGAGTAGCATTGCTGCTTCATCCTTAGTTAGCCAGCCAGCCACCCAGACCGCGACTGATGTCTTGCCACTTCCCGAATTGCCAGCGATGATAATACCCACCGCGTCATCAATCAAGTCTCGCCAATCGTAAAATTCAATCTCTCCGACCTTGCCAGGACACAGGGACTCGTAATCAATTTCGTCGATCAATTCTACGGGGTCAACCACAGCAGACAAATGCCTATTCGCTTCACTTCTAAACTTTGCTGCTTCCGCTTCTTGCTTGGCTATTTCTGCCTTTAATTTAGCGATTTGTGTTTGGCGTTGGAGTTCCGCTAGTTCATTATTTTTAATAGCCTGTTCTCGGTCAAAATCGCGTTCACCGCCTGATTTATCTAAGTATCTTGCCGCTTCATCATTGTAAGTAATTCTATCTTTTATGTACTCAGTTTCAGTCGTAATTTTGTGCGAAGTAATTTCACGTTGTTGTTCGTTGAGTGCTATCTCTTGATTTAAATCGGTCTTTAGTTGCTCAAAATAAGCTACAAATTCTCGCTTATAGCGTTGCAGCCTTTTTGATACCAACGACGTGCTACTAGCTAAAAATAATAAACTGACCACCGACCAATTAACAGCCTTTGGATTAGTGGCTGAAATTGTTCGCAATCGGTATGCTTTATCAGATAAAACAAATGTCCCCTCCGGCTGAAAACGTGGGTTAGCAGGTACATAATCTTCTTGTCGCCAGTAGCCTTCGGGGATGATGTACCGCTTGTCTTGGGTGCAGTATCTGGCGGCGCGATTGTTAATTTGTTTAGGCTTAAAGCAAAATTCAATCACGTCATATTTAGTGCCGGACAAAGAATAGACCGACAGCCCCAAGCCTGTGATAGACATTGTGATCGCCAGTCCAATTGCAGATTGATTTTGTTGCTTAAATAGCCTCAGCCAATCCACTGCTACCATCTCCTTTTGAATAAATTTATAAGTAAAGGTAGTAAAGCCAATCCAAGAGAAAAGCTAAACAATAGTTGGAATTGAAAATTAATGGTTAAATTATCCGTTGGCTGTACCTTGACCTCGTAAGTCTTAACTTCGTATTCAAAAGCTTGGATTGATTCATTTGCGTACTGCATAAGCTGTCTGTATTCCTTGGTAGCATTCCATGAAATACCAGCAGAAGCCAACAATTTGGAAGTGCCAAATACAACCCGTGAAATATCTTTTATTTTGCAATCACTTGCTAGATTAATCCCAGATTCCCCAATATCAATCATGGCTGGAATTGAACCTAGAGCAAATCCTAAAAGTCCTGAACTTACCGTTCCTAGCCCAAAATCAATTGCTAGAAAACAAAGTGAAATATTGGCAGAGTTGGCGGTTAGCGTAAGCAAAAAGTTGCGGATGATCGTAAATGTGGAGCAGGCTGATAAATAGTCTTGCTCTAAACGATTTAAATAATCTTGATATTCGCGGGGTAGTTGACCAATCTGCTGTTCTTCCTGCTGGTCTAATTGAGTGATTTCGTCAATGTCAGGTAACATAGTTTTGATAAGCTTTAAAACTTCTGCCCACTAGCTGTAGTAGTGGGCTTTTTGCTGAACATTAAATACCTAAAGCGTTGCGGAGTCGCTGCATCACTCCAACCGGGCTTCTTGCTTCTGCTGCGTAATCGCGTCTGTGGATTAATGCCAAATTAGATTGTTCGCCGTTCTCTAAAAGGTGCTGGGCAGACTTTAGCTCATACGCCCGATCCTCTTGAATTTGCTTTAATTCAATACGCGATCGCTGCTCAAGCAACCGAACCTTACCCTCAACATCTTGAATAATCATGTCGGCGAGAAACTTAGCCCTACCATAGTCAATCGCCCATTCATGACGACCAGTTTCAATCTCTAACTGGGCTTTGAACTGTTCTTTGAGTTCTTGCATCTCGTCCCAGTATTTGATATTGGCAAAACTGGCTTGACGCTTGGCTTTTTGAATTTCAACCTCGGCTTTGCTGCCATCAGTCACAAATTCACCTAGAAATTTATTCCACTCTTGCTCGTTGTTAATTTTGGTTTTGACAGTTTCGATGATGGCAGGCATAAGGGTAGCAGTCATCTTGCCTTCTTGGTACATAGCGCCAAGCTTTCTTAGTACAGCTTGATCACCTGTTAGGGCTTGTTGCAGTTCAGATACAGTTACACCAGCCACCCTTTGCGCGGCTTTACCTGCTCTGGTTTTGGTATTGATACGGGTTTTGATGTGCTTCATAAAATATTTTCTGAGAGACAAACAACGCGATTGGGAGGATGAATAGCAGTAGCAGCAGATTGATGAAATGTCGCTCTCGGTAATCTGCGATGTCGTCAACTAGGGACTTTGAAGAGGTCAAGAATTTCTGCTTCTGTGGTGCGAAATTTTTCCACAGCACCATTTATCTGCTGAGAAAATTCGCTGGCCTTGTTATTGAAATGTTGATTACTTTCCTGCAATCTCTGGCTCAAATGCGTAGTGACTTCCTGCATCATCTCGTCAGTCTGTCGCAAGTCTTGATCTACTTGGTAGTCAATATAAGCAATCATCGCTGACTGAATACGTTCTTTGAGTGAAGTGCGATCACTCAAAGCCCAGTTCATTTTTTGGCTGATATCTTTGATTTGCTCAAAAGATAGGTTCAGGTTTAGCTCAACAGCGATTTCCTTAATTAAGGACTTCTTTTGAAAATTGCTCAGTTCACCTGCACCCGCCGGAACCATTTCCGATGAACCGGAAAGCTTGTCAACAATCTCCGAAATTTGTTCTTGACTAAGTTCTTCATCATCGTAGTTAGCGGCAATGTGTTCTCTAATTTGTCCGAGGGTGAACTTCTGCCCTCTACTGGATAAGCGGGATTGAATCGCTTTGACTTGATTTTGATTCATAGTTTCCTATGCGAATAATTTGTACAAAACTTCTCCAAGTTCAGACACAGAATAAGTGCTGTCATTGTGGTAGCTGATGCCTACGCTTCTGAATGCACGGTAGAACTTATCACGAGAAATAGAAGGATGTTTCTGGTAGACGTAATCCTTTAGCACCGCGCCTTTAACCTCACCCTTTAAATCAATTGCCGACTGAACTACTAGATGCAGAACTTCGGATGTGATCGCCTTCCTCGGCGCAACTTTTTTGCACTTGGCGACAAACCGTAAATTGTCTAAAGTAAGCGGCAATCTTGAATTAGTTAGTTGCTGCTTGAGTGCTTGCCATTGGTAACTGCGGACAGGTTTACCCAGGCAGGATTCATAAATTATTCTTGGTGACTCCTTTTTTAGCGGCATACCCCTAAACCCGATTTTTCAAACGACTGTTGCAAGCGACATTTAGCGCAACTGGTTACTCTGCAAGGAATGTGCAAATTTTTTAGAGATTTAATCAACATTTGACGCAATTTTTGTTGGACTGTGCTGTTAAATGCACGTTTTATTAACCGTGTGGTGCAACTACTTTGACGAGAGAATAAGTAGTGCAGCAGTTTTGCGCGGTATGCAAGCAGTTAGTACAACGCCACTTCAGTGACAAATAGTGCAACTCAATGAGCAGTAAAATCTTTGCAATTTTGAGGCAGGTGAGGATTTACAGCACAAGGCAAATAGGGATTAGCAGAGAAATAAGCACATCCACTGCAATGGTGTTTTTGGGATGCTTCCTCAAGTTCGCCGAAGCAATCTAGCTTGTCCCCAACAAACCAAGCTACTGCTGCTCCACAACTAGCACTGCACAAGCCAATGATTCCGGCGTTGCCTCCATAAGTCACCATCTTGTCGATAGTTAATTCATGAGTTTTTAGGGCTTCACCTAACCTGACAACTACCTTTCCAGAAAGCCCCAAAATTAAACCGCTTGCACCTAAAGCGGTCACTACTAGTCCCGATATTCCGAGCGAGGAAGTGACAACAGAAGCGCATTCTAATAACTTTTTACGCATACTTCTTGCGCCTCACACGCTTACGTTTTGTCGGTGTCGGTAGGATAAACCATGCGATCGCCCAAAAAATTAATAGCGATCGCAGCAAAAAATTAACCCAAGGGCGCAACGGCGTTTTCCAAAATATCCACCAATGCACGACCCAGTGCGCGAACTTGGACAACGGCACTGTGTCACGCAGTGGCATTTCTTTTTGAAAGTTGCTGTACGTCAGATGGTGAGCGTGGCGACTCCTGCACCAGGGGAAGACAGCGCAATGGTTTTTGGTTAGCGACTGACATTGTTTTGACTTATCTCGCCACTCCGGAGAATTTATATAGATGTAGTACTGGGGCGATCGGCTCATCTCGCTTGTTGCATCTGTTGACGAAAAAATTCTAGCATAGAAAGCATGTAGAAAGCATTGCATTCTAGTAAAATGTAAAAGTAGAATGCAATGCTTTCCATTTTTCATAGATAATCAAATGGAACAATTAACAACACAGACGATGGCCGATCGCACTTCTCCGCAAATCAGTATCACTCTGTCTCCTAAGACATACGAAGAATTTCAGCGAGTAGCGCGTTGGAAGCAAATGTCCCTAGCTAAATTTGTCCGCCAGATTGTTGAACGTGAGCATGAGTCGCCGTCGTTTTCAAACCTGCATCGCAGAGCTTTGAGATCGGCAGACATTGGCGATGAAGTGATTGACGATGACGACGAATAGCGAGGTATTTAATTTATGAGAAACTTTTCAGGACGTTTATGAAACTGCACTTAGAGCCACTTATGACAAAATCAACCACTGTACTGGTTGCAAAATAGAGTTTACCGACTCAATAGTTGACGGCAAGGCAGGATTGAAATACACCAACCAAATCCCGCCTAAAAAACCAAGCAGCAGCAAGCACAGGGCAAGCAACCAGTTAACGGGATACAACTCGCACCGCATCTGGCGCAAAACCAATTTAGCTTCTTTGATTCCCCATGCTTTAGCCTCTGGTAGCGTGGGGAATATTTTTTCGCGGCAGGGCTTACCACGTCCAAGAGAGGCGCAATAGCCCTGAGAGTTACGCTTAATTGTTATTTCTAGTAGCCCGTTGCCTAAATGTAATTGCCACCAGTGAGGCGGGTTTTGTTGGGAGTGTTGCCAAGTCATGATTTTATGTGTTTTTCCAAAAAAATAACGCTCCCGCAAAGAGAGCGTCAATCATGAAAAATTTTTCAGAAACTAAGTCGCTAGGCAGCAGCGTAGCGCGTGATTGTGGGCGAACCCTGCCCCATGAATGTGCAAGTAACTGTACATATACCTGTCGATTGCAGCGATTTTTGAAAATTCATCACGCAACAAGCACCTTTCAACCCATCTCCCACGGCGAAACCAGCAGGTGGCGGATCTTCCTGCCATACATAAACTTCTCTACCAGAAACAGCGTTAGCGGCGGCAAAAGCCGCGCGGCGAAAGGCATCATCGCTAGTTAGCAGGTTCGCAGTCCAAGGTAATTCCCAAGACTGTGCTGTAATCGCTCCATCCTTGTAACCGAGTGGGTCTTCAAACACCAACACGTCGGTTCTGTCGGAGTTAATATTCGCGTTCAACTGAGTACCACCGAGTAGCCGCTTTTTGGCGACATACTCAGCAGTAGAGCTACCTGTTAAAGCTCCACTTGCCGCTTCGATCGCCAAAGTTGTGTCACCCTCTTTAGCGTCGGCGGCTAAATAAACAGTGAGTTCTGCTGTTCCGTTGTCGAAAGGGAGTGGTGTGCCACCAGCGATGGGGCCATCTAAAGCCGCGACAGTGATGCTGGTTGCGTTGTTGGTGATGCCACTGGAGGCGGTGATTTCTACGTCTACTGGTTCGGTGCGGATTCCCAAGGGAAGTAGTGCAACGTAAAGTTTTACCTTATTACCTGCACCAACCTGAAAAGTTTGGCTCATTTCTTTCTCCGGAGATTTTGATCCGAAGGCAGGGTTCCCCGATTCAGTTACCAGTTATCAGTAAAAAATGGCAACTGTTCGCTGTTGACTGATTTCTTGATAAGCCAACCCGCTTCTCTGCCAACTTTACCGCAGCGAATAATTTGAAAACTGCCGTAAGTCACTCCCAGTATTCTCGGTTTCATACCAATAATTGCTTCAACATCTGAAGTTGATAAAATCCATTCATTTTGTGCTACTTCTTCTAATTCTCGATATCGGTCAAGCGGGGATTTTTGAGAAGTAAATATCAGCCTTTCAACTACATTCATCAGCCAGTTTGCTGCGAGATTATCTGGCTCATCTTGCAGCATCTCAATACTGCTAATTTCTTCAATCGGTACAATACTTGGGCGAAATTCTGAGAGAACGCCGCCCGTTTTTAAATAAGAGTCAAGTCTATCAAGTTCTTCTAGGTCTTGATGTGAAATATAAGAGCGTGTCCCTTCTTTAATTGGTTTCACACCAGCCGCATCAAATCTGGCGTAAAGTGCTGTTTTTCCAATGTTGTAGCGACTCGTCAAGCCTTTCACTGGGACTTTGTTGGCACTGTTCACAAGCGTTCACCGAACGTTCACCGGACAGTACAGCATTATACCGAATCCACTCTTTCTTTAAAATCAGGGCATGGCATATCAAGCAAACCCATCGGATGAATTGCACAGAAGATCCCTTTTTCAAGTGAGCAACCAGAAGCGCATTTTAAGCACAGTTTAGTTTGCTCTTTGATAGCATTGCGCTTGGCAAATATTTTGTCTTTATTGTTTTCAAAAATGGCAATATGCTTATCACGCTTGTCTAGCCATTCAGCGTATTCCTCGGCGTGGTCTGCCAAGAATTTTTCAACTCTTTGCCTGCTGTAAAGCTTAATAGTTGGCCCATTGGGAAAGCGTAAATTTACTAACTCTTTATCTGACTTTCCTAACTGTTTAATCCATCCTCTTGAAAGTAGATATACAGCTTGTAATTTAAATTTAGTAATGTAATTATCCCTGGGGTTCCACTTGCAACCATCTTCATGATAAAGCGGTATCCACACACCCCACTCTTTATTTCTGTCCCACACCCAAGCGACTGCGCGGGGTGTAGTTTCTTCACTAGGAGCTAAATTTATTTTTTTGAGTTGACTAATCGTTTTGAGATTTAGTGTTTCTACGTCATCCCACTGCACGATAGGCGGTAGTCGTGGATTGTCCACCTCGCAGTTTTCAATATCGTAAAACCAAGTCCACTTGCAAATCTGGCATTCTATACTCTTATCTGGGTGTTTAATAAAATTATGTTGTTGCATATAATTAGCCACTAGCTATTAACTAATGACTACAACAAACAAATTAATTTTGTCAAATAGTCTGGTAGTTTATACCGGAACCACAACCGCCCATTCCTGAATAAAAAATTTACACTGCTCAACAGTTAAAAGTTTTTCAGAAGGCGGCATAAAGCTCACTCTTTCTATTAAGTAGTCTCCTGGTAAATCACCCGACAATAAACCGATCGCCTCAATCAAGCTATCCTGTGTATCCCACTGCTTGAGGTGAACTTCCCATGTGTAAGATAAAGTGCGATCGCCTCCAATATTGCTCTCAGTTTCTGGATATGGACGCTTGATCACTACTTCTAGTCCTGAAGTTTTTGTCCCGCTTGGTGGGTATTGGTAGCCGAGTTGTGGATCTGGAAGGGTGGCAAGTGCTTTAGTTTTTACACCGTTAGGAAAGGTGTATTCTCCTAATCGATTGGCGAGGATTGCAATGATGTCATTGCGGAAATTGATAGGGTCAATCATGGTAGTATTTTATTGGTTGTTAAAACAATCTAATTCTTGTGTACAAAGATAGGATAATCCTTGAACTTGATAATCGCCATTCACAAACACAGGCTTTTATCAAAGCTGGCGCATCGGGGCTTTACCGCGCACTACTTAAGAAAAATTACAGAGTTCCTAAAAGCTATATTCAGTGGCAGGAATTAGCAGCTTTAATTACTTTAATATCTCCAGAATTCAACAACACTAGATTTGATTTAGCACAGCGATTTACGTCACATCGCCATGCTTTATGGCTGGTACAGGATGCGCCAATTTATTGTTTGGATGAAAATTTATTAGAACTTTTTACTCAAACTGATATTGGTGACGAGAATGCGATTTTTAATGATTTGGTGGCACATTTGCCAATTCATTCACTGATGTTGTTATTGCCGGATGGTGGGGTGCGATCGCCTGATGGTGGCTATGTGGATTACCTTAATATTCATGCCTCCAATATCCATCATCCTGAGTGGTCAACTGGTGAAAAATATGGATTGAAAGTCCCACATTTAAAACATGAACATGATGTAAATGTTCACTATTGCTGTGTAGATACCCAAGGAACCGTTTGGTTTTCTGGATGGGGAATAAATGGCGGCAAGCTTGAGCAACGGGATGGGGATTTGGGAAGCTCAAGGTCAAACGAGTTAGACAAAGCTTTTTTGCGAGAACTGCGAGATTTGGTGATGCAAAGCCTCATGTTTTTATCCTTTGAAAGGACTGAGATTGAGGCTGTTAGTTACAGAGAAACTGTTGGTAGTGGCTTTGTCTCAAGTAAAGAGCCGAAAGAAAAATGTTTATATCCCCGGTGGCTTAGACTTCAAGAGTCCAGTAAATCTAGAATTAGCAAGGGTGGAACTCACTCTTCTCCCTCTCCTCACTGGAGGCGTGGGCATTGGCGACGTAGCGCAGTGGGTGAAGGGCGTACTGAAAGAAAGTGGAATTGGATTCAACCGACGCTTGTAGGTTCTTGAAAAATTTTACAGGAACCATCAGAGTAGTTTATTTAACTGCCTTTGCATCACCTCGGCTACATCACAGTTCTCGATACCGACCTTTGTCCAAGGTGTTCCAGGTAGTTCAGCGCCATTTTGGGTGGTCGCGCCATCGTGAACAATTGCGGCGTGGTCAGCCTCCCAGGTAAGTTCGGCGGCGTTAGCAGATCGGGAAATCACAAGGGAATCAATCAGTTCTTCACTATCCACGCGATCGCGGGGACTCCCCACTACATCCCCGTTGCGGCGAACCGTCTGGCGTGGCCAGTCCCAGATATCATCAGCTAAAGCATTTTGACAAGAATCCGCCAAAGCATCCACAGCTACATCAAAGGATTTGGCGATGGCGGCGTTGATTTGAGAAATGTTGATATTATTCATTTCTTCCAAATTCCAAGGACAAAATGACATCTATAAGTATTTCGGATGCAGGATTTAAATGTTCATTGATTTGTTTAGGGTTGTGTTCCGAAATTATTATCAAAGCCGCCTCAATCTTGTTTTTCGCCGATTCAAGTTTCTGTTGGATTGCAGTGTAGTCTATGTGGCTGTTTTCGTACATCAAAGTATTTTCAATTTATATAGATTATCCACAATCTGCCGAGTACAGCTACCAATGCAGTAGGCTAATTTCTCCTCATTGAAGTAGACATGATAATAATGGCGAAAGTCTTTGATGAAGGGATTAAATTTTGCAGGAATGACTTTGATTTTAGCCAGCGCCATCAATTCCTCCGAAATATTCCCTTGATTGGCGTAACTATATCAACCCCCGCACCTACAAGGTAGGGTGATTGAGTAATAGGTAACAACTTGAATCGCCCTTTCTCTGGCTTGCCAACGGCTACTATAATTTCAGCGTCGGCTTCCATCAGAAATTCTACGCCCTTGGGATAAGTCACAGGTGCAACCAAATACCCCTCAAGTAGTGAAGCATAGCCATCAGCGCCAGCAAACTGCTGAATCTCCCTGGCGTAGCGTTCGACTGCTGAGGTGTCAGTTGTTTGCTTGAGCAGTGCTTTGATGATTACGGGGATGGTTAAAGGGATGTAATTGCCGATCGCGTTGGCTTTATGGGAGCCGTCAGCAATTTGAAAAGTGAGGGTGGTGTTATCAAAGCCAGAGAAAGGGGAAGTCACAACGCCCCTTGTTCATGCAGTTTATTTTGCAGCACATAGCCTTCTAGCTGCCATAGCTGGTTTTCAGCATTCTCTCTAGCAACTCTTCTGCCAATTTCAATGTCAAAATTTGCAGGGTCAACGCACGCGCCGCGTCCGCAAATTGTAAAGCCATTGGACAGTTTGTAGCTGACAACTAATTCTTTGCTCCAAAATACGTGTTCTTGTGTTTCTGCACTGTCTAAAAGTGCTGCGATTTGCTCTGGTGTTACTCGATTGCTGCTCATATCTTTAAATTGAATCAATTATTGTTCAGGTAAATCAACTGTCCGCCCTGCTAGTTCATGAGTGCAGTCGCTCAAGAATTGAATTCGTCCGTCAGTCACAAAGCTATGACACACCATTATTTTACTGCCGTCGGTTCGTTCAACCTTAGCCAAAATACTTGGTTGAAAAGTTGGCTTGTTCATATCGCCGTTAAAAGTCCAACTTGCTCCCTTGTCGTTTTTAAATGGGCGAATATAAGGAGCGTGAGAATTGCCGCAGCCTGGGCAATCAAAGAGGTAGCCAACTATTTGCCCGCTCTCTTCAATAGGTAGCAACTTGCTCATTTTTACCCTGCTGAATAAACGGTAAAACTGCCGATTTCAATCGTATAAACCCGCCCCAATCCATCACTAAATTTGACAGAGTAGCTCAACTCAACTTCAGAATCAGGAAAGTCGGAGGTGTCGCTAGGTTCTAGAGCAAACGACCCCATCATAGTTTCAACCTTAGTTTGGCTATCTATCACTGGATCAGTTTGATGCAGTGACGATTTGACGATCGCCGCCGCCAACGGATCATCTTTGCGCTTGGCTGTAAATTCTGCCTCAAGCCCATCAAGTTTCTGCCCGTTCACCCTGAAGGACATTGGAACCAAGTCGCCTTTAACCAACCGCGAACCCTTGAACCTTGGCGCAGTCGCACCCAACAAAGTACTCAAGTCCGCACGGTACAAAACCCCTTGAGGTGGTGCGGCGGGAGATGCGTTAAGGAAAAACTTGATATTAGTAGTGGTTGCAGATGCCAGAGTACCTGCCGGAAATTTTAAATTACGCTTGAGCGTACCAGATAAACCGCTTGTGATGTTGGCTGCGTCTGGTTTAACAGATCGCTTCTTGGCTATTAATCCAGATGTTGCAGTTGAAACGGTGGAAATTACGCCAGGGCGACTAATGTTTTTAACAATCTTAATCTCATCAATATCGGACTCTGTTGTAGATGCCAGAGTCCCAGCACTTAAATAGACTACTGGCATGATTAGTCAAGGGTAATGGTGAGGGCGTTGGCGGGAATTGTCGGAATTGTGCCAGAGGTAATAGCTTGGGTTGGCGATAAGGCATAACGCCCCAAATAGTTACCACCGCTGGAAGCATCAAAAAACTGAACGTGAGTAGCAGTGCCTTGTGAACCCGTCGCCTCACCGAAAGCGATGTTCGCGGCGTTGGTTTTACTGCCTAGGGTTGCGGTTGGAAAATTATTGGTATTGTTGGTGACGGCTGCACGACCATACCCATTACCACTGGGTTCTGTACCTGCTACTGCGTCAGTCGGGGTGCTGGTGGCGTAGGCGACGTATAGGGTAGTGATTACATTGAAAGGTACTAAGCCTAACAACTGATTAAGTAGTGCATTTTTCACATAATTACTCAAGCCACCGGCTGTAAATTGCACCGTGAGGCTGCCGACTGGAATCCGCATCGCATCGCCAACCGTGATATTTACTGGGCTGGAGAGAGGGAAGTAAATTAGCAAATTGCCGCTTGTGGGAGAGTCCCAAATCCCGATCGCCTGAATAAGCCCGTGATTGCTAGTCGCCTCATTGAATTGAATCTCGGTGGCGTTGGTCTTGATTTGGTTGCTGGTTACTGCAAAATTTGTTGTGTTGTTGGTAACGGCGACACGGGCATAGCCGCCGCCTGAAGGTTCTGCGCCAGGGCCAGTCTCTCCGGCGACACCAACCATGTAGCCGAAATACAAAGTGTTTGGTGTGCTGTAGGGTGTACCGCCAAATAATTGATTGAGGAGTGCGGCTTCACAATAATCAGTTAAGCTTCCTGGCATGGTTTTTGGGTTTTCTTGCAAGAAATATCACTCGCATGATTCCCGTTTCAGCTTCTCAATAGCATTCCGCCGCTTCCACCTGCTGGATCTGGGCTTGGTGGTAATCCCAACTGATACCGCAATTTCTCAATTAAATCATCTCTTTGGGCAAACATACCCGATGCTCTTGAGCCTTCCCATTCAAGAACATCGGCTTTTTTTAGTGCAGCATTCGGGCTAGATCGCTCCGCAATTATCGCCCTCTCCAAAGTCTGAAAATCAGTCATTATTTGCATAACTTGACTAACCAGGAATTCAGACTCAGCCTCAATCTTGTCCAACCTTGCCCAGATATCATCTTTTTGAAATAGTAGTGGCACAGGGCGATTTTTCTGGTATTCGGTTGGGGTGAGAGTAGCGTCAAACCTGTAAAATTCGCCACTGTAGTCAGTGTACTGCGATCGCATCTGGTCAGTTCTCAACAAAGCTTCATTGAGTGCGGTGAGGATTTGGTATCTTTGCTCTAGGGTGAAAGGCATAGTCACTAAACAATATAAATTTTCTCGTAGTCTTTGCTTGGCAGGTAATAATTTTTTAGCCTCAATCCTTCCTGCGTGATACTCATCAACTCCCCAGAGGCGATGAGTGAGTCATCTTCACTGCTGTAAATTTCGTAAGTATTTCCAAAAATTAAATCCTGAAAGTCTATCTTTGATTGACGTTTAAGAAATTTTCCCCATTCTTTCAGGGCGTTGCTACCAACCCAACCCAAAAATTCGCCTACAGAAACAAGTGCGATCGCATCTAACAACTGAACATGAAAAAATCGCCAGATAGCAAAGGCGAAAAGAATGATTTTAGTTACGATTAAAGCTACTCCAAACACTGGAATTAAGTTGTCTAAATTTTCTGACTTCATAGCTTCAAACCTTCCGAAATACTAAACGACATCTGCAATTCCCGCCGCACTCACAATCAACCCCAGGCGGAATAACATTCTGTACAGGTGTCCAGGTTAATCGCTGGTAGCTAATACATGATAAGCAATGTTTAGCTTGGGCATCCAGCAAGCGTTTGGCGTAGAACCCAACCTTGCCCCGACTGGTAAATTCTGCCTCAAAAAACGAAGTTCTTGCAGATTTAGCATAACTCCCAGCCCGTTTAATCGCCTGTTCTTTGGTCAGCTTGCCTTCTGCTAAATCTTGTCCGAAGCCATAAAGATATTTGTATTGTTTTTTGAGTTGCGCCCCAACTTTGCCATAATGCGATGGAGTCAATTGATTACTCCCTCCCGCACCTATAGCCGCGTTTCTTAGGTGCGATTCTTTTAGGGAAAGTGCCATACGGGTTTGGAATTCAGCGATGTCAATTTTGCCTTGAGCAAGTAGGCGTGCGTGTCCCTTCAATCGCACCTCAAGGCGACTAACTTCAGAGTTGACAGTCTCAAGAACTTGGGCGTATTTCACAAATCGCCCAGTTTCTACATCTCGGTATCTATGGCTTTGTGTGTCGAACCGGTACACGGGGGGTGGGGAGTAGGGAGTAGGGAGTAGGGAGTGAGGGGAGGCAAGGTTGAGAGGGTAGACAAGGTAGAAAGATTGCTCCCTTGTCCCCCTCTTCTCCCCTACACCCCTATACCCTGTACCCTTACACCCTCACTTTGGCATTTATGAAAAGTTTTTCATGAGGTTGCGATCGCCTTACCATTTCATCCATATCGGATTGGCGGATGGTGGCGAGGTTAAAGAGTTGAGCTTGGGTCAAGGGTGTCCCCTTCGGCTTGAATGTTTTGGGCATCAGCTAAAATCTCATCTTGTTGAACTTGCTCTGTCGCCGCCACTTCCTCATCAATATTGAATTGGCGCGGTAAAACCTTGCCTCGTTGCAGTAGCAGCAGTAGTGTGCGCTGGCTGATAAATCCACCTGTGGCAAGGGATTCAAGTTTATCGACTTGTTCCGGTGTGGTCGGCATAGACAATAAATCTTCATCCATTGCAATGCTGCCACCTTCAATCTCCCCGGTATACTGCACCCAATAATCAAATACCTGCTGCATGGCCGATTCTTTACGGCGGGACACACCTTTTAAGTTGGCACTGGTTTTTGTGGAGTCCAGAACAACTTCAGTTGCAGTTTTTTGATGATCGCCACTAGTCAAAAAGTCCAATGTCATGCGATTCATCGCGGCTTCTAAATCTTTCAAATCTTCCTTGGAAGCTGCGATCGCGCTTCCTGAAGGTTCAGCAAAAAAGAAGTCCCCTTCCGTCGGGATATCCAGGACACTGTTCGGGCCAATCACCAGCGGCGGGACTTTTTTGAGATCATCTACCGTTCTGATTAAACCCTTTCTCACCGGCACAGGCAAGTTACACTTTCTCAGCACTTCATTAAGTTGACTGCGCTTTTGGTAGTGTTCGATATTCAGTTTGGCTAGGTTGTAAAAAGGTGCTTTGGCTGCAAAGAGTTGCGATTCTGTGACCGAGTAATAAACAAGAGGGATTGAATCTAGGCTGGTTGTCCCCTGCTCAATCAGGATTATTTCAGATCCGCCTACTTTGCTTTCAAGAATTTGGAAAACAAAATATTCGCCTGGACGTAGCACCCGGTAGTATATCGCTTCTTTTTCTCCAAAGTCACCATCTGGCTCAAGACGAACTTCTCTGATTGTTACCTGAACTAGTACGGGTTTACCATTTACCTTGATTGTTCGCCAGTTGAGGATGTCACGGCGGTCTACCAAGACTAGGTAAGGACGGCGATCGCTTGCCAACAAATCAGCTTGAGAATTGATGCTTTCATCTGCTGGCGGGAATTCAACCATAATCCCGCACCAACCATCTCTAAGGCAGTATTGGTCAGCTTCATGGAAAAATGTCCATAAGTCATTGCCACACTGGTCAATATTGTCCTGGTTGTCAAGTATCGATTGGGCGACATCATCATTTAAGCTAAAAACGCTCAAAAGTCCTGCATAGTCTTTGATTGCGGGTTCAAAGCGATTGTCGAAAGTTGTGCGGCGAATGCGATCGCTCCAGGCTTGGGGCGGTTCTTTCGCCTCTCGCGGTAAATAGGCTTTCTCTCTGCCTTTCAACCCATTCCAGCAATCTCCCAGCAGCTGCAATTCTTCCAAGTATGCAGCAGCAGCGATGCTTAAGGTTGAAGGCAGGCTGGAATTTTGGGAAGGCAAGCAACGTAGGGGTAGAGTACGTAGCCAAAATTCCCTGATGGCAAAGGTAGGACTTGCACCTACACGCTACCGCAATGTGTAGCACGTCCCTACTATCGCGTCCGATAGGTCAAAGGGTACTGCGTCTTCGTTTCCGCCACTCTGCCAAGTGCGGCTAGTGCATAATTCCTGGCTGTTTTAGAAGGTTTCTGCAACACGGGTGGAACCCGACATTCGCCGCACCTATATTATTACTCCTCACTCGCTGTTGCCGCCATAGACTCTAGATAAGTCTTAGCTCCCTCAATCAACTTAGTTTCCACTTCTTCCATGTTCGGCTTAGTGGTGAATTTCTTGTAAGCTGCGGCTATTTTCTTGCGTAGTGCTTGCCCAAATTCACTTGTCCCTTCAATAAAGGCACTCACCGCGTCAACTTTGGTTGTGTCGTCAAATTTAACCTTGTTGAAAAAGTTTTCAAGAGTTTGCTGAACTCCCCTTTGGGTGAGGTTCGGCGAACCTGCATTGCTACCAGATTTAACTTTAATAATGTCGTCAGCAGTTAATTCAGCAGTCAAAACTTTAGCTGATGCTTTGCGTGGCTTGGCTTCTGATTGCTTTGGATCTTCAGTCTTAGCCTGCCCCCCTTCTTTCAAGGACTTCGCCCAAGTAAGCAGTACAGCATCAAACACCGTTTCCTCTATAGCTTCAGTGCCATTGGTTTGAGGGTAAACTGGCGCTCCCGCTTGAGCAAGCAAGATTTTAACTTTTGGAATAGATTGATTTGTCGCCAATGCCAGAGTTTCTATATTTAACAGCTTAATCTCAGATACGTTGCTGTTTTCAACTCGATCTGCAACTGCAACCATTTCGACTTCTCCTATCGCTTCATGGCTACATTCTAATAGGATTTCAAAGTTAAGAAATGATTTTAATTTAGTAGAAATTATCTCTCCAGAGTTAAACAGTAGTGTTGTTGTGAGTAAATCTGGACAGCAAAGGATTAGACAGGGACGACCATTAATAACTGCTACGTAAGCAATGGTATTTGAAACTTGTGTTGCTATCTCTGGAAAATCCCGGAATAGCAAGGATAATAGGAGCGCATTATTAATTTTCATGGCATTCTGGCGAACTACTGGTCAAGCTAGAGTGCCTTTGTTTACAATACGTTAGAAAATGGCTGAAACCGAGGTACAGCAATGAATAAGGGCGAATTGATTGACGCAGTAGCGGACAAAACAGGTATCACCAAAAAGCAAGCTGATGCAGTGCTAACTGCTGCAACAGAGGCGATCGTTGAAGCGGTCGCTAATGGCGACAAGGTGACGCTTGTGGGCTTTGGAACTTTTGAACCCAGGGACAGAAAAGCCCGTGAAGGACGCAACCCCAAGACAAATGAGAAACTAGAAATTCCGGCGACTAGAGTACCAGGATTCTCTGCCGGAAAAAATTTCAAGGAGTTGGTTGCAGCAGCGAAAGACTAATCAAAGACACCCGCCGCACCTCATGAGCTATTAAAATCTTAATTTCGGGGTGCAGCGTTTCCCACTCTGCAAGTTTTATTTGGTAGCACTCTCTGGAAAGGCTGTCTTGATAGTGCAATTGATAAAGTCGCTGTGCAGCCTGCAACCAATCTTCATCTGTGCTATTGCTCATAATACTTACACTCTTTGCACGGGCCGCAAGGATTAATAGCACATCTAATATATGGTGACTTCGCGTTGTTTTTGCAGGTGCGATCGCCTACAAAGTCGGGTTTTACTCTATTCACTGCTTCAGCAAGCTCTTGCTCTTGCTCTATCCGCTTGCGTCTCTGGACTTGCCAATCCCAATAACCCAGCACTCCCCAGACGCTCATCCAGATGGTTCCGCGGGCAACACCAAAAATTCCCGCTTGGGTGAACATAACGACGGCGTTGAGAACGATGATTGATAGCGCAACGACATAGAAAAAATCAATTTTGGGCATAATGCGACACTGCGACAATCCTTATAATTTGGGCATTGTAGTTTACATGATGTCTTGAGTCAGTACCTCCGTGTCGCAGGATAAGAAAGAAATTGCCAAAGCTAAGTTTATAGTCGGCGAATCCATCCAAGCGATCGCTGACTCTATTGGTGTGAACCGCCGGACTATCGAGCGATGGGCAAATGATGGTGAATGGCGAAAGCTGAGAGAAAAGAATACGACAACCAATGTCATTCCACTTCAACCTAAGCCAAAAGAGAAACTTGGCGGGACAAAACTGCGAGAAGCTGTTAAACGACACGATACGAGCGACGGACTAGATGATATTGAAGTGATTCAAGCTGCGATCGCTGATATCCACGCCAGTCTACCAGGATCGGAATTAGGTAAGGGCAGTACGGCGACTGCATTGGTAAAACTGATTGAACTCAAGCGCAAGCTTAAACCTGAAACTGTGGCTGATTTGGTTGAGAGGGCGATCGAACTTGAGATTGGCCCTGAAGAATTTTTAACTGAGCTTAGAAATGCGTGGCAAAGAAGGGCTTAAGGCAGCAGTGGGAAGAAGCTGTAAGTCTTGTTGCTGTAGTTGATGAGCGTTCGACTACTCCATTATGGCGACCATTAAGCGGGCCGCAAACAATGGCGTATGAGTCGCAGGCTGATGAACTTTTCTACGGGGGCGCGGCTGGCGGCGGTAAAACTGATTTGATTCTTGGCTTGTCTATTACTAATCACCAAAACTCAATTATCTTTCGGCGTGAGTATCCGCAGCTTAAAGGGATTATTCAGCGATCGCGCAAAATCATCAAGACAAATGGCAGTTATAACTCAACAGAAAAAATCTGGATTTTAGATGATGGGCGTACCCTAGAGTTAGGAGCCTGCCAATACGAAGAAGATGTAGAAAAGTACCAGGGGCGACCACACGACCTCAAGGCATTTGACGAAATCACTCACTTTTCTCGCACCATGTTCAAGTTCCTAACCGGTTGGGCGAGAACTGCGGATGAAAATCAGCGAGTCAGGGTAATTTGCACTGGCAACCCACCAACAACATCTGAAGGGCGATGGGTTATTGACTATTGGGGGCCTTGGCTTGACCTAAAATATCCCAATCCAGCAGCACCGGGGGAATTGCGCTGGTTTATAGTCGTGGTTGATGAATCTTCCCCTCAAGGGCGAGATGTGGAAGTACCCAATTCTGATCCAGTGGAAATCAACGGCGAGTTATATATTCCAAGGTCGCGCACCTTTGTCCCCGCCAAAATTGACGATAATCCTTATTACTCAAAGACCAATTACAAAGCGGTGTTGATGGGATTACCTGAACCACTGCGAAGCCAGATGTTGCGCGGCGACTTTACAGCCGGAATCGAGGACGATCCTTGGCAAGTTATCCCAACTGAGTGGGTGCAAGCAGCGATGAAGCGATGGGGCCAGCGTCCTAATATTCCTATGACTTCATTGGGTGTAGACGTGGCGCGGGGTGGTGCAGCTAAAACTGTCCTAGCTCCTAGGTATGGCAACTACATTGATAAATTGCAGCGACATCCAGGCAAAACCACACCCAATGGCGGAGCGATCGCATCATTAGTACAAGTAACACTTGTCGGTGATGCCTACGCCCACATTGATATTTGTGGTGTTGGCTCAAGTCCTTATGACGCTTGTATTGAGCGAGGTGTAAATGCTCATGCAGCTAATGGTGCAGCCGGCTCGGATGCTAGGGATAAAAGTGGCAAGTTTGGTTTTATCAATAAACGCGCTGAATGGTATTGGCATCTGCGAGAACTGCTTGATCCTGAGAGTGGCAACGATATTGCTTTGCCTGATGACTCGGAGTTACTGGCAGACTTAACCGCGCCAAGATGGAAAATCACTTCAGCATCCAAAATCCAAATTGAAGCCAAAGAGGATATTCAAAAGCGGATAGGAAGAAGCCCTGACTGTGGGGATGCTGTTGTGTATGCCTTTGGCGAAATCACTTTCTCAATCTGGGGCGAGGATACTGCGGTGTGGGGATAGGTTATTACAGTTATCAGTGAACAGTGAACAGTTTGGTAACTGATAACTGATAACTGTTCACTGTTGAAACGAAGGGCATTGTAGAAAGGCAGCCACCAAGTATCAACGATGACCTCCCCGCCACCTGATTCTAAAATAGGCAAGGGATATTCTTATCTATTCGCCATTGTCGTGACAGGATTGATTGTATTTCAATCAATCAATATCGAATTTAAAACTGACAAATCTGGCGATTATCACCTCAGCGTTGCCAGCAAAGATTTGAATGTGCAGCTATTCACGGCGGGTGTTGGGATAATCGCCACGATTTTGGGATTACCAACAGATGCGATCGCTCTTGCTGTCGGCTCTCTCTTAAGTGGCAAAGGGCGGAAATAATGTGCAGGTACTCAGATGGCTCAATCTGTTGGTGGAGTGGGTGCAAGTGCGAATGCGCCGACGACGCAAGAAGCGCAGTAAATCATATATCCTCAAGCGCCACTACAGCGATGATTGCGCCATGCTGCGAATTGAGCGAGAAACCAAGGGTGCAATTGGTACTTACAGAATTATCCCCAAGCTTGGCGATTGGGATTATCTTCTCACCCTGGATTCCTTGCGAGAAATCGAAGCAGAGTTGGTTGGGGAGTTCGACGGAGTGCCTTTCCTACTGCGATCGCGTGCTGATTGGGATGCGCCTCCGCTATCGCATCGCCTTGCGGTATTTCATCTTTACCGCTCTGGCACTATCCATTGTCTCGGCTGCTGGGATATCAACTTGGAAGTACTGGGCGGTGGCAATGCCGCAGCAATTAACCCATCACGAATTTTTCACACAGCAGCTTTGCGAATCCTTGAAATAACTCCCACCAAGGTACTTTCTTGGCAGGAACAACTAGAGATGCTGGATTGGGTGGGCTTAGTTGAGGAAGCTGCTAAAGGCTATTGGGGAAGAAATTTCACAATGATAGTCCGGCGGAGAATTTAATTTTCCGCAACTATCCCATTATGATTTTTTAGCTTTGTGACTAATTTTGATAAATAATCACACAGATGGTGATGTCAAAATGTTGTCAACAAAGGATAGAAATACGCTTGCTGAAGCTAATAAAAAGTTGGTTCACAAAGTCGTTCATCGCGCTAAAACTACTTGTCGTGAGCCTTATGAGGATTTATTTCAGATAGGATATATCGGTTTGTTAAAGGCGGCAGATAGATTTGATATCGCCACGGGAAATGCTTTTAGTTCATTCGCTATTCCCTATATTCAAGGGGAGATTCAACACTTTTTGCGCGACCAATGGCAGTTGATCAAAGTCCCACGCACCGCGCTTGAGACTAAAGCAAAAGTCAAAAGGTTGCAGAAAAATTTAGCAACTTTAGGGCGAGAAGCGGAATCATTGCAGATAGCTTTGGGACTGGGGATAAAACAAGAGCAATGGCAGAGTTTAGATGCAATTGATAGTAATTTAGCTATTAGCTTGGATGAACTCATCCATGAGCCGATCGCGTTTGATGAATCAGAAGAAATCGGTAAGGAATTGCTATTAAAGTGCCTTGGCAAGCTTCGAGGCAAACAGCGAACAGCACTTCTTGAAAAATTTTTCAACAACTTAACCATAGAACAGATTGCTAAAAAGCAAAAAGTCTCACCCGAACAAGTGAGAGCTTCTGTTAATCTAGGACTTACTAAATTAAGAATATTAATATCTCAAGAATTATGAGTGATTTAGCTGTTTTAGCTACGAATATAAATGAAGCTGTGGAGCGATCGCGCTTGCTATATAAAGAAGGTGTTGAAGTTTTAGGACAGGCATTAATCAGCGATAGAGACGCTGGTTTAATGTTAATTAAAGCCAAGAAATCTGTGCCACATGGTGAATTTATAAAATGGATTGAAACTAACTGCAAATTCACGCCTCGCCATGCTCAATTTTTGATGAAAATTGCCACGGAGTGGGAGAAGATAATAATTGAATGGGAGAAAGTCAAAAACGAAACGCGCTTCGCTTTTAAGTCATTGCCTTCGCTCAGGCAAGCGATCGCACTTGCTTCGGCAGAACCCAAGGAAGAACCAACCCCCAATCAAGTCGCCCAGGCACGGTATAAAGTGGCACTGCCAAATCATGAGTGTTACGGGGAAGTTGTTGAAGTTGCCAAAGTTACGGCGAACGGGGATGTTCTGGTTTGTAAAACCTCAAAGGGAGAATACCCCTTTTTGAGAGGGGAGCTTATAGAGCCAGATAAGCCACTCAAGGCAGTGGAAGTTGAAATTATTGATGTTGAGATTGAGGATAAAGCTGAGGAGTTGCGGGAAGCGATCGCAACCTTGATTGAGTATTTTCCAGAGAATCAGTTAAAAACATTGCTGGTTCAGGCTGTGGCTTTAGGCAAAGATTTCTTGCCAGAGAATGTTAAAGCGATGGTTGGTAAGTGTATGAGTGAAACATATCAACTTGAGCAAGTATAAGACTCGAAATATCGGCAGTCGTCACAATCCCCCTTGGGATTAACAGCACATTGCATGTAAGGCGATCGGGTGTTGAATTTGCACGACGAATTACCCAAGCAAGCCTCATCAACAGTAAACTCGATTCTTGAATAAGCTCTTTGAACACTAATCATCCCTCGAAGAACGCGCGGCGAAATATTCATGAGGCTTTGCCATGCCTCGGATATTCTTGCTTGAGTTTCAGGTTGTGCCAACGTTTCACTCAATCTTGTCACCGTGTCCTTAAATTGGCGAAAAGCTTCATCCAGCCCAGAGATATCAATATTTAGAGTGATGTATGGGCGAGGCGTTATTTGTCTGCGTCGTGTGGATTTCAGCTTGTGGCGGTTTCTTCTGCGTTGTCTGATTGTTGTGATTAATGAACACTGATTGGGCATCATCTCATTATGTTTACTAATTATATTTACTAATTATGACTAAACTTCCATTCAAAACGGCTCCCAAAGGATTTGAAAAAATAACAGTTGGCAACTCAGAAATAGGAGAATTAGAGCTACCTAGATACTTTGATTTAACTCCCAACGAACGCCTATTTATTGCATCTGCAAACTTGACAGACATCCGTGCAGAAGCTGTGAAATTAGCCAGAACTATAGCGACTAAATCACAAAAAACACTATTGGATACTTACAATGCTTTGGTGTATGGTGACGCTCAGTCTTTGGGAGATTATTTAGAAGAATTCTTGCAATTTCAAGACTTGATGGAGCGAACAACAAGGGAGCGAAATTTTGTCTTAGCTACTGTCATGATTGGGCGAATTGTCCCTGAATGGACTATCGAAAAAACCAAGGATGTGAATGAAGTGCCACCTGCCTTGGTGAAAGAAATTGCGAATTTCGCTCGTAAGGAGGAAAGCGGCTGGACAGAAGAACCAGCGCCTGAAATCACTGAGGAAGACTTGGGAAACTTGGCGACGGCAGAGAACCAGACTGGGGAGAAATCTACTGGCGATGCCGAAGATACTGGCCGCAAGAAGAAAGGTTCAGTGAAGGAAGTTTCGGAAGCCAGCCAACCTGGTTAATTCTTCAAGCCCTGCACTACGGGGCTAAGTTGCATCGTGAGGAGTTGCACTTGCAGGAATTGGGCATCGCAACTCTCACTAGCTGCTTTGTCAATAGCAACCGCGATCCGAAAAAGGGTGAGCCTGTCAAGCCTTCAGACTATTTCTATTTCACGCCCACAGAAGGTAGCGATATCAAGATTTCTGCGGTCGCGGCGAATGCTTTCTTTGCTTTGGCTGATGCTGGGAAGCTACCGGGGTGGGTAGTTGCGATCGCACCTGTAGATAAACTACTTAAAGCCAGGACAAGCGATCCGATTAAACCACTAGTGTGGATTGGCGAGGGATTAGTGTTGTTGCAGCCGCGAGTTGAGGATGGCGTTGTCAAGTTCCCTATGGGTTTTGTGGATACAAGCGGGGAAGTAGAGACAACTGGGGGGGTGGTGCGAGTGCCGGAACTGGGGAATGTGTGGATGATTGATGGGGAATTTGCAGTTACCAGCCCCGTTGGGGCGGGTGTAGGGGGGTAGGGTGTGGGGTGTCGGGAAAGCAAACTTGATTCTACATTATTCGCAACTAATCAAACTCCCCTACACCCTATTCTTGGCATCCTGAAAAATTTTACAGGAAGTTACTCAGCACTCAGCACTTTCAACTCAGCACTCACCTCTGGGGGAACCAAAGCACTGATGTCATGCGATCGCCTCCCCTCCAATGTCCAGCGCAGGTTCTATTTCCTTAGAGTTAAAGCTTTCCCGCACTAAATTTGACCAGGACTTAGCAAAACTGCAACAGGAAAAGTTTGCAATTCCTGTCAAACTGAAGCTGGACACCAAAGATTTTGAGCGTCAAGTCAAGGGTCTGACTGGCTTTCTTCCTACAATTCTTGTTCCAGTCAAGCTTGATGTCCAACCCCAAGCGGTCAAGCAACAGTTTCAGGAAATTGGCAGGTATGCCGCACTTGGCTTTAAAGATGGATTTTCTGGGGCGGAAGATGCGGGTAAGGCGGCTATTGATTCGATGGTGCGATCAGTCAATAAGCAATTAGGTATCGCATCGCCGTCAAAAGTGTTTCGCCAAATTGGTAAACACGCCGCCGATGGGTTATTGCAAGGCTTAGAGATTGACAAAGGCAAGCTTCGCAGCATAGTCAATGGAATTGAAGCTCAGTTCAAGTTAAATCCCATCTCTGTTGAACTCGACCCTGAACTTGGGAGGCTGCAACGAAAACTCAAATCACTCAAATCATCGGTTGAGATAAATCCTGATTTCGGGGATATCTCAAAAGCCGTTGAAAAAGGAGTCAAAGGCGCATCCAGTAAAAATATATTTGCTGTACTGACGGGTGGACTACTTAAAGCAGTCGCGGGGATTGGCACTGGCTTACTTGGTGTATTACTATCCCCTTTTAAAGCCGTGGCTGGCGCGGCTACTACCGTGTTCGCTGGCGCTGGCTTGAAGCTGGGCGAGGAACTCAGCACCGGGATTACCAGTGGCATCAAAACATCAATCAAAGATGCCCTAAGTAACAGTATCGGCAGTGGGGCTGTTGTAGGTGAGGCTTTAGGAGAAGCGATCGCAGTCGGACTAGAGCAAGTTATTAAATCCCGATTCCCCAATGCGGTAAAGCAAGCATCTCAAGTAACTAGAGAAATTCTTGGGGAAGAAAAAGTTTTCGCTGCGGGTGCGGCTTCCCGCGCTAAAACTCAAGCATCTCAACAAAAAGAGCGTGAAATTGCCACAGCCCAGTTACAGAAGGAATTTCAAAAAAGCGTAGGCAAGGGTGAAGGTGCAAGGGCTAGGCAACTCAAAGGAGAAATTGATGCGATCGCGCCGGGACTTGCTGCTGATACCAAAGCTTTCACATCTGAATACGCATCTGAACAAAAACGCTTGCAAGAAGCTGCGGCGAAATTCCGAGTTATTTTAACTCCTGAAAGATTAATCAAAAGACGGGTCAAAGAGTACGAAGAACAAGTTAAAAAATATGAGCAAATTATTGCTCAACTAGAACAACAGGGCAATAAAGCCCAAGCTCTCAAGGTCAAGCAAATACTTGCCCAAATCAAGCCGCCCGACACTGACGCAAGTAAAATCTCAGACCAAGAGATTCGCCTACAACAAGCACTGCAACTAAGTAAAATTCAAAATCAATTTGTTGCCCGCAACCTCAATCAACAATTTGGGGCAAGAGCAAGTGATTTGCAGCAGAGAAAAGCTCAGTTAGCACCCAAGGTTCAGGAATACAACGCAATCACGGGACGAATTGGGGGGATAGCCAAGGGATTAGAGGTGCTAGGCGCTGAACCTGTCGCAGTTCAGGCAAAGCCCAAAGCCCAATCAATAGTTCAACCCCAGCTATATAAAAGCATTTTTGAAGAGGTGCTTTCTCTTTCTGGGGTTAAAGCGAATCCTAATCTGATTCCACAACTAGCTATCTCAAATAAATTGCGTCCGGGCGCACTTGGGACTTACGATGCTGGACGCAACCAAATTGATGTTTCCAAAGAAGCTTACGAACTCATCCAAAAAGGCAAGATAGACGCTGCGGCGATTGAAACTTTGGTACATGAATTGCGCCATGCGGTGCAGTTCAATTTTGGTAAAGCAAATGTCGCTAGTGGTAAGGCGGCTATTCCTTTACTTTCTCCCAACGCTCAAGAAGTGCGGCAACTAGGGAGAAGAATTGAATCTTCAGTGGAAGTTCAGTCTCCTGAATTACAGCCAATTTCTCGCAAATTAGAAGCCGATGCTTACGTTTTTGCATCGCGTAATTCCAAAGCTGTAACTCAAAAATTGCAAAAAGAATCAGCAATTACTGACTTTGAAAAAGTCTTTGGATTGGGTGGTTCTAAAGCGGAATTGCAAATCAAGCGAAGTCAAACTGAAGCAGTCAAGCGCCTCATAAAAATTGGTGAATTCGCCAAGCAGTACGGGCTTGATTTGCAGCATGAAATGGCTTCTTTGAGTGGAGAATTAGACCAAATCGCGGGTTCAATTGCTCCACTGTTGGGACAAGCAGCGAACCTAGAAGCACTTTCAACCCAGGAAATTGAGCAGATTCAACAAAAATTGGAATCAGTGCTTTCTGGAATCATCGCTTCAATTAACGCCACTCCTGAAAAATTAAAAGCGATCGTCGTCGCCAAAACTTCTCAACCTAAAGCCTCACCAGAATTAGAAGCCAATCTCAGTAGGCTCAATGCCAAAGATATTAGGGCATTATCCAAAGATTTGGGAGTGCCGACATATAACAAAGAAGCCAAGAAAAATTTCACCAAATCCGAATTAATTCAAAACCTTTTAGGTGGCGTTGACCCGAAAAAATTAGAAGCGGCATTACCCAATGTCGGTAAGCCTTCACCCGAAGTTTTAGCTCAAGCCAAGGAATTGGTGAAAATTCCTCGCTCTTTGCTGAAACTGGAACTTGAAGCCGAACGCATTCAACTCAAAGAAGCCTTCAAGGAGGCTAAATCTAAGGGCGATATCAAAGCATTGAGGCGGGTGCTTGATGACATCCAAAAGTCTCAAGAACTTGTTACTCAAGCCCTCGCCCAAAATATTGACGCAGATATCAAAGCCGAATTAGATGGTTTTCGCCTGAGTTTGGCGAGGAAAAGGTATCAAGCTAAAGGCGAAATTGGCAAGCTCAATATGCAGCAGTCGGGGGCTGCTGGTAGGTCGCGTGTACCAAGCGTCTCCCAGATGGCTGGAGGTAACAGCTTTGAATCCCTCGCATCATTCGAGGATGTGGAAAACGCTCTAGCCGCAGCCAGAGCTAGTTTATCTAAATTCATCTCCCAAGCGAGAAACGGCGCTTCAAATTCTTCAGCTTACGGCGACTTCTACGCCAAGCAAATCGCCAAACCCTTGGCGGGGATGGAGAAGGAAGCCAAAGCCCAAGAAAAATCTGCAAGAGCCGCAGCCGAACAAACCAAAAAAGAATTAGAAGCAGCCAAGCGATTGCTAGAGCAAGCCAAAACCGAGCAGAAAGTAATTGCTCAAATTGACGCTCGACTCAAAGAATTAGAGAACGTAAACGCCGCAGATCCATCAATCGGGGCAAACCTCGCCATTGATGATGCCAATAAAAGCAAGCAGAGACGAGAAGACAGAATCAAAGAATTTCGCGCCGCTCCACTGGAATTTTTACAACAGCGATCGCGCAATGCCACCATTCAAAAAGCTCGATATATTACTGAGAACGCTGAGGGAATCGCCAATTTGGTTGGGGCGAAAGTCGGTGAAAACCCAACCGCCAAGCAAACCAAGGCAATCATTGAACTGCAATCAGCTTTCGGAACTCTTGGGGAAGCTGCAACTAAATTCGGTCAAAAGCAAACCAAGTCTAATTTCAAAGAACTTGATACCGCAGTCAAGGAACTGGAAGCAAGCTTGAGAAAATTAGGTGTTCCCTTCACCCTGATCAACCAAGAAATCGATGCTTACACCAACAAACTCAAGCGATTGCAGGGTGAAGGCAAGATTGATATTGAGGTTGATGTTGAATCCTTAGCTCCTGAAAAATTCAGCTTTATTGACAATTTACTGAGCAAATTTTCAGGATTAGAAGCCAGAGGGATTAAAGCGATCGCGGGGATTATCAAAGGATTTTTATCTTTTGGTGCGATTACTTTTGTTCAGCAGATTTTTACTAATATTGCTCAAGATGCTTTCAAGGCATACGTTGAGCTTGACCGATTAAAGACCGCACTAAATTTTGCATCCGGGGGAGCGATCGGTGGCGCTCAAAATCTGGCTTTCGTCCGTAAGACTGTTGATGATTTGAAGGTTCCACTCAAAGCTTCAACGGAAGGATTTGTGCAACTAGCGGCGGCCGCCAAAGGTTCGGCACTAGAAGGCAGGCAATCGCGTGAATTGTTCCTTGGAATATCCCAAGCAAGCACTGTACTAAGTTTATCGGCGGATAACACCCAAGGTGCGATCCTGGCACTTAGTCAGATGATTTCCAAAGGGAAGGTTTCAGCCGAAGAACTCCGCCAGCAGTTAGGCGAACGCTTACCAGGGGCGATGGGAATTGCGTCCAGGGCAATGGGAGTAGCTGAGACGGAATTTACTAGACTGCTTGACTCTGGGCAAATTCTCTCTCAAGACTTCTTGCCCAAATTCGCCAAGCAACTGCAAGCTGAATTTGGTGATGCTGCTAAGGATGCGGCTGGTAATGCCCAGAGCGCCATATTTGATTTACAAAACTCGTTCCTCGGACTGCAACAGGGTATAGGTGAGGGAATTGCACCAGCCGCAACTGCGGGGTTAGGGGCCTTCGCTACCATCCTCAAGGGCGTGGCTGCTGTATCTAAGGAATTGGGTTTCATACTCCTGAGTGTGGTTGCAGTATTAAGCGGGAAGATGGTCGCGGCTTTGGGGGCTGTAATCAATCAGATGATAGCCGCCAAGGTAGCGACTGGCACATTAAGCAGTGGCTTGGCAAGTATGGGGCAGACTCTCAATAATTCAGCCTCGGTGAAATGGGCAGCTGGCATTTTTGCAGTGCTGGAAATTGTCAATTTACTTAACCAAGCAATCAATACTGACTTAGTACAATCTTTTGAGAATGCCGCCAAAGCTGCAAATAGAGCAGCCCATGCTTCAGAGAAAGCCTTTAATAAAGCCAAAGGAAAGCCGGAATCGGACACACCAGAAGCTAGTAGTGGAGTAAGCAGATTCCTAGATAAATATTTGATTGGCTTCCTAAATATGGACGTTGGCCCGTTTAAGGGCGGCAATCCTTTTACTGGCAAGAAAATTAAAACTTACGGAGAACGGGAAAGGGATAAAAGCACAGGAGATGCTAGAGACTTAGCGGCCGCTTCCGATAGGTTGTCCGCGTCTGCAACATTAAAGCTCCGGCAGTTACAAAAAGGCTCTGGCGATATTGGACAATTGCCTGCTATCGATGCCACCTTACGCGATGCCGAACAGCAAAGGCAAATCCTCCAAGCTGGAATTAAGCGCAACTTTACAGATAAAGGTTTGGCAGTTCCGGCGCAGGATAAACGCAGGCTCGACGCGCAAAACCTCAGAATTACTGACCTGAACAATCAACGCGCCGACATAGCTAAACCATTTACTCTTGATTTATCCCGCGCCGATGGTCAGATTAATGCGATTAAAGCTCAAATCGAAGTTCTAAAATCTCCTGAAAGCATTGCGGCTGTCGGTGGTGAGGAAGCTGCATTGAAGTTGACCGAGCAACTCAAAGGCTCGATGGAGCGACTCAAGCAGTTCAAGGCTGAGGCTGAAAACGCCTTGGCATCACTGCGGGTTGATCCAGTGTTGGCATTTACTCAATCGTTGCGTCAACTTAATTTGACTTTGGCTGAGAATCAGGAGAAGAACGAACAAACCTTCAATAACAGAAGAAGCGCGATCGCCAGTACCCAACTCGCAGGATTTTCTAGCAACAAACTCGCAACCCGTAACGCCGCTCTACAAAGTGCGATGGCTGAACGGGACAGGAATCAAGCCAATTTTGCTGATCTGCAAGCAGCAATTAGCAAAACTGATAGTGCGATCGCTTCTCCTGAATTTCAATCAACACTGCAACGCTTGGGAGTATCGCCAGATTCATCGGTCGCAGCGATTGATGATCGGCTCAAGAATACCTCAGACGAAGGCGACAAAGGGATATTAGAACGCCTCAAATCAGCCAGAGAACAGAAGAATAGACTCTCTGAAGCAAGAACAACCCTCAGTGAATCGCAGCTTAAAGTCCGTCAAACGACTCAAGATAATTCTCTATTCAACCTGGAAGATTCGGCGGCTAGTTCCCGCGCGGCTACTCAAAAAGCCGAAAACCAGAAGATTGCATTGATTCGACAAGCCCAAGCAGACAGGACAATCACTGAAGAAGCCGCTTCTGAAAAAATTTCCAGGATTCAACTTCAAAGCACTCAGTCGCAGCGCAAAAATCTTGACAATCAACTGATAGCACTGCGCCATTACTACACCGAGGGGCAGGTATCAGCAGAGGAATACGCTAAACGTGAACGCGATTTAACTGTTGAGCAAACCAACCTGGAGCGCACTGAGGCTGAAAATAGACTTGCGGTGCAACAGGCAGTTTTGCAGCGCAGGCTCAAGGATATTGAATTTGCCAATAAAAAGGCGGAGAGTGCGATCGCTATTAGTGCTTTAGGGCAAACCCAAAAAGCCAAGGAAAATTTACTCGCGTCCGGTCTAACCCAGTCAGGGCAAGACAAGTTTGCGCTACAACAAAACGCTATCGACCAAAAATCGACTACTGATAAAATAGCCCTTCTTAAAACCCAACTCGCCCAAACCAAAAAACTGCGAGAAGAAGGAGTATTGAGTGCGCGGGAAGCTGCTGAGAAGGAAATGTCACTTAATCAGGAGTTGGCGCAAAATAACCTGCAACTGGTTGACCAAAAAATTGCTGCTGAGGAGAAATACCGGGAAACGGTTGAGCGCAATATTCAGCGCATCATGCAAGCTGAAGAGAATCGCTTTAAGTCGCTCACTTCTCAATTGGATGCCCAAAAAACTGGGCTAGAACTATACTCTGCCAGTTTAGAACGGGTCAAAACCCTTGAGGAATCACGCTTTAATTTATCCAAGGCTTTATCTGACGCGGCGATCGCACCCTTGGAAACTCGCCGCGACAACGCAGGACGCGCTTTAGAACTGAGTCGCCGTCTCAAAGATGATAATCTTGACCCCGCTGTAAAAAGTGCGATTACCTCTCAGTTGGGGGCTTTGGGCTTTGGGACAAACGAATTAGAGATACTAGCTAAACGCTCTCGAATCGAAGATGAGATCGCCGCTAAGAAATTGGAGGCGTTGAAGCTTGAACAAGACTTTCAGAAAAAATCCCTCCAACTTGACTTGCAACGTCAGAAGATATCCGCCCAAACTGCTGTATACGACGCTCAATCAGCACAGTTATCAGCCGCTAAATCGAAGCTCGAAGCCGAAGCAGCCCTCAGAATCGCCCAAGTCAAAAAAGACCCCGCCGCCATTGAATCAGCCAAGATAGGGATTGAAATTGCTAATCGGGAAGCTGATTTGAGTAATCAAAAGCTGGATAATGCGATCGCTAACTTAAGCATTCAAGATGAGTTATCCCGTAATGCAATTCTGGCTCAAGAAGTGACTCAACGCTCTGCAATTGACCAACAGCTTGCAGCAGATGGCGCGAGAAAACAGGCATCGGCATTAGAGAAAGTTGAAGCCAGTGTAAAACGAACCTCTGAAACTCAGCACTCAGTACCCGGCACTCAGAACTCTGACAATTGGGAGAATCCTTTCATCCAGAAAAAGGGTGAAAGTATGTTTGATTATGGGTTGCGAATCAACAAAGCCAAGATGCTTGGGCAGATAATTGAGACTAATAATCGCACTTGGGGTAAGAGCGATGAGGTTATTGGTGGTGGACTGCCACCAATTGATAGAACCGCGGCGATGGTTGATGCTGTTAAGATTGCGCCTCAAATCAACTTTGCAGACTCCCTAAAATCAGCAAACCAAGGAGTTGAGCAAAGATTGGATACATTGAGCGATCGCATCTTACAACTCGCCAACACACCCAGAAGCTTGAGTGTATCGACTCCAAATCCTGTGGACGATGCAGCTAAGATTATGAACGATGTTTCAAGGGCTGCGGTGAGAGGTTCGGGAATTTAGAAGGCAGAATCCAGGAGTCAGAATCCAGAATTAAAGCTATTCCTTCTGACTCCTGACTCCTGACTCCTGTATTCTATTTATGAAAAACTTTTCATGAGGCAACTAACGCTCTCCATCGATTCCCTAACTTGCACCCTCAAAAGATTCACCCAGTACGATCGCACCACAGCCGACACTGGACAAACAGAATACTCCATCGTGGGAACTCCTTTAGATTCTGGCCCTGTGTATGAGCCGAAATTGATTTGGTCAGTGGGGGCGATGGTAAGTTACGAGCAGTGGTTTAGCTTGAACGCGATATTTCATAAAAGCGATAAAATCCGTCGCGATCAAGGTAACTATCGCATCTTGGTTGAAGACTCGATTGAAAATTTTACAGAAAGTGGGACGAGGACAAGGGGACTGGCAACGGGAGGAAGTGAAACCACATTTCCCGGTGGGGTGAATTACCCAGCCAGCTTTTACTGCCGGATGTTTGAGCCGAAATCCCAGTGGCAACGCAATCAACAATATCCATATATAGCCAGCTTCACCCTACGGGAACTGGACAAAACAGAGGAAGGTTCTGAACCCGGTGGTGGTGGAGAAATTATCACTACTGGCTATATTGCAGCAACTTCATTACTTGCTTACAGGATGGTGACACTGAACACCAGTGGCGAGGTGATTTACGCCGACAATATCAACCCCGACCACATTGCAAGTGTGTGGGCGATCAACAAAACCTCAGTCGCCACAGGGCAAACCGTTACAGGGCAGACGTTCGGGGAAGTAGAAAACCTCGCTTGGTCGTGGACACCACAAGACCCCATATTTTTGGGTGCGAATGGAACCCTAACCCAAATCCCGCCTACAACTGGCTTCGTCTTGATTGTGGGTTGGGCAATGACAGCGACCAAGATGTTTATCACTATCAAGCAAGCGATCGCCTTATGAAAGTTTTGGTGCTGAACGCTGGAGGAATAGCCGAATCAGACTTGACTGGAGTTGAAGCGATCGCCATTGCTTTTACTCCAACAGATAGTATTTTGGCGGACAATGTACAGGCTGCGATCGTTGAGCTTGACGATAAGGCAGTTCATAGAGCTGGCAATGAAACAATTTCTGGAATTAAGACATTCACGAATGGGCTGATTTCAGGTGGCAATATTTCAATCCCTGATTCTGCCTGGGATGCGGGGATGTTGGAGCTTGGCGGCTATTATTTTTGGGTTGACGGGGATGGGTTTTTAAGAATCAAATTCGGCACTCCCGCATCTATTAACGATGGGTTGATTGTGGGGGCGACAGGGACAGTTGCAGCCGATGATGTGAGTTTTACGCCAAGCGGGAGTATTGCTAGTACAAAGGTACAAGCTGCGATTGAGGAGGTGAACTCAGAGGCGCAAAGTGCAATCACTACTCTGGATAATGCCACGCTTCATAAAACTGGTGATGAGTCGGCTTCTGGGACGAAAACCTTGACAGGTAGTCTCGCTCTTCCTAACGTTGCTTGGAATAGTCAAATATTTTCTATCGCCGGCTATCGTTTTTGGATTAATAGCGGCAAGCTTTACTTTAAAAATGGCAGCACGCCCGCTTCTGCTACTGATGGCTCGATTATTGGCCCTGTAGTGGCTAGTGATGTGGCATTTACCCCCACAGGAAATATTGCAGCAAATACGGTGCAAGGGGCGATCGCGGAAGTTGATAGCGAAACCCTGCACACTACAGGTAATGAGTCTGCTGCTGGCGTGAAAATTTTTACCGACGCAACAGAAGCGACCAATCCAACCACAGGCGGACTGCAAACAAGAGGTGGTTTTGCATCCGCAAAAAACGTCTATATTGGAGGCAATTTAACCGTTGCAGGCGGAAATACAGGGCTTAAATTAAATACTCCTGTATTAATAGTTAGACGAAACTCTTCATTGAATGTATCAGCCAATACATCTACAAAAGTAATATACGATGCCGTAATCAGCGATACCGCCAATAATTACAACGCCTCCACAGGTAATTACAGCGTAGGTGTAAACGATGGGGGGTTATATTTTGCTGAAGTCTCCATTAATTATTCTGGAGAAAATAACAATAGAAATCTAATTACTCTTTTTTACAATGGTACCAACGTAAGAATTGCTGATTTTAGGGGGAATTCGATTGTGGGATACACATCAGGATGCAAACTAATTCTTGTTAATTCAGGTACCACTGTGTATGTTGAGGTTTATCAAGAAAATTCTGCCAATTCAGCCAAAGCTGTAACTACTGGCATATCAACACAGTTAAGCTTGTTTAAATTATCAACCACTTAAATCTGGACATGACAGAGCAATTCCCTTCTAAAACTCTTGATGTGTACGAAATCCCGCGCATCGTGCGCGTGCAAACCCACCCTGACATCGAGCAGGGGAGGCTGAACACAACGCAGTTGCAAGCCTTTTATCAAGTCGCTCTAGTTCCCAAAAATGCGGGATTAGAGGGCAACGCTGTGAGTGTTGGCCCGTGGCAAGATTTCATGGTGGAAAACACGCCAGAAATTCAAATTCATTTAAGCGCGATCGCGGTTGAAATCTACAGGCAAATTCAGGAACGCAAACTCGCCGCATCGCAACCACAACCAGAACCGCAATTAGATGACAGTCAACCAATCAGCTAGAAATGTCAGATTAACTATTGGAAGCAAGGTTTTCACGCCTTGCTTAATTTCGTTTCAAGGTAGCGATAGCCATCTTGACCAATCTGGACTAGTTAGTTTTACTGGACAAATTCTGCTAGGCAAGGCACTAGACTTTGACGAGAGTTTGGACGATCGCAAAAATCCGACTCGCTTCTGTCGCGGTGTGCCGATAATTCTTGAGGTGGCAGATTCTACAGGCGCACTACAACGCCATCCCAGAGGGGCGCTGCGGATACTTGCACCAAAATATGATGTTGAGAAACAGCAGTTAACTTTAGAAGTAGGCGACTTAATAGCACTGCTTTCTTTTAAAGAACCTACAGACCCAGACAAGGCTGACAATAAATCCTGCGAGGGGAAACCCGCCAGCGATATTATCACCACACTGCTAGGGCTTGCCGGGATAAGTGCGATCGCAGGAAGTCTTCCAACTGGAATTTACAACTATCCTCTCAATTTAAGTGGCTCATACCTGCAATCAGTTGGCAAGCTTCTGTACGCCAACAACTGTTTTGCCTGGATTGATAAAAATGAAGTTTTTCAGGTGCGGGCTGCTAATATTAGTCCCGGCGCTGGCATAAACATGGTAGTTGGCTTGCATGATATTTGGTACAAGCGCCTCGACGGAGCCGAAGCGCCTTGTGAAGTAATTAAGGCATCAGGCACAGAAATGATTGTAAGACCAACGCCTGAATCAACGAAAGAATTCACAGAAGAATTTGGCCCAGCATCAACAGTTGATATTAGCTACGGCAACCAAGAAGTCATCCTGAAGCGATTGACCACTACTACTACCTGGGATGACGCGCAACACATCCGCACCATCAAAACTGAAATTGAGCGCCCAATCGGTCTAGTAATTCCTGCAAACTTACAAGGGCAATTTGGCTTTAAATTGCAGATGATAGTTTGTGAAATTCAAATTGAGAGTTTTCACTATGAAAGTAATCAAGAATGCAAACTTAAGTTCAAGGAAACTGAACTTTATCAACCGCGTGGCACTTACCTGAGCGAATATGTAGAAGCTAAACCCAATACTATTGTTAATGTCACGCCATTAATCCTTGTTAAAACCATCAAAGAAACTTACGAATACGATATTAAAGATAGAATTAAGAAAATTAAAACCAATACTCAAGAGTTGCAGATAATCATATTAAATGGTACAGACGAAGATTGGAATCAGTGGATATTTCCGCCAGAAAATTTAGTTGATTCCGAGAAAGTATCTCAAGAGTGGAAAGAAATAAATAAAGATACCTGGGACTATCGCTCTGAAACCCTGAAGTGCTTAGTAAGAGTGAATCAAGATTTAGTGAAAGCCGAGGAAAATTCAGAAGTCAGCAACAAAATAAATTTAATTTACGCAACAGGTGAGCATCGCATTTCTAATTCTGGACAAGAAGTACCGCAAGCCGCAGAAAGATGCCCCCCTCACTGCACTTTTGAAGAAAACAATATTGAAGAAAAAATTATTTTTGGGGATATTTGCGCTTCTAATTTAAAGCAAAGAGAGCGCACATTTACTGTTGATATGTTGGCGGGGAGATTGGAGCCAGTTTTGAAACCTGGGGAAGTTGTAGTTTATTCAAGCACTGGTAGTGGGAGTGCTGCGGCGGGACAATTACAGGCTCTTGCTCAACGCGAAGGGCGGCTGTTGCGGGGGCGGTACAAGGGACAAGAATTAGCGATGGCGATAGCAGATGAAATCTTCAATTACTATCCTCTCTACCCGGTTCGCGCCACAGAGCCAGATGACACGATTCAGAATTATTTAGCCGATGGTTGCAGTTGGGTAGTCTCTCAGATGAAAGCATTGTGGAGTTGCGATGGTATCTGGGTAGGCACAACTCAAGGCGGCGCAGTTGTGCCACCATATACGGAAACACATTTATATTATTTGGGGTTGGGTTTGGGGATTAATTTCAGCGCCTACCCCTATTTACTTGGAACCACTACTCAGCAGATGCAGTTAGGCGAGGGGTTGGGGATTGATTTTTCTGAATTAACTTGGGAGACAATCGAGTGGGATATAGTGAGCGATGATGTGTGGGACATCGTTAGTGGGTTATGAAAAATTTTTCAGGAGCAATTACCAAGCGACATTGGCAAACCAAGTCACTGATTAGTCTGTTTTGGTTTTTAGTATTCTTGCTTCGGAGTTAAGCAAACAATGACAGCAATATTCACTAACGATTGGATAACTCGATCTGCCGAAATACTTTTCCGTGGCGCTACTCCCCCAGATAGCGGCAAGTTTCGACTAGCATTAGCCAACACTGCAACATTAACTAGGGTGAGTTTGTTGGCTGATTTTATCTCTAGTGAACTACTGCCCAACAATGGCTATGTAAGACAAGCGGCGAACTTCTCAGGAGACGGTAGCTACAATACAGGCGATCAACGCCATGAAATGCCGACACTTGCCCCCAGCTTCACAGCCTCTGGCGGATCGCTCCAGTTCCAAACAGCATTTATCATTGCTGACAGCGTTGCAACTGCCTCCAAATCTTTTACTAACAGCAACGTCAATGCCGTCACTAACAAAATCACTATCGCCTCCCACGGTTTCGCCAACGGAGACAAGCTGGTTTTCACTGCCGACTCACTCGCTACTCTCCCTGGTGGCATCGCATCCGGCACAGTCTACACAGTCGCCAGCGCCACAACCAACGATTTTGAGATTGGTATAGACATCACAAACACTGGCTCTGGCACATTCCGCGCTCGATGTGCGAATGGTTCAATCGTGGCGCTGTTTGTAGAAGATAGCCCCATCACCGTGCCTGACGGACAAAGTTACAGCTACCAGATTCCTGTTGTTGCCCTCAATTCAGGCTACGTGAATGGAAGCTAATGAAGATGTGAGGCAGGGGAGCAGGGGAGCAGGGGAGCAGGGGAGATCGGATGATAACCGCTCCTCCGCCTTTGATTTACTGCGATCGCAATCCACAACCAACCGCCACCTCTACCACAAGCGAATCGTGGATGTTGTCGAAGCACAACAAGAAATGCAGCAGTCTACAAGCTATCAACAACATGATGGTGAAACGGGCTTGGCGAGACTGCGATCGCCTGACGGCTCAATTATCTACAGTCAAGCCCAAACCAATGGGACTGTAGGCAAGGGTGAGAGTATTCGTCTTAGAAGGGGTGGTGTTGTCGCTGGCTATGATGCGATGCCGAGGGTCAAAAAAACCACCGCCGAAGAAACAGCGACCGCAACAAAGAATCCGAACATCAAAATCCTTTTCTATTGCTACGAAGAAGGGGAAACGCGATTTTATGTTGGGGGCGATCGCTCTACTCCTCAACTTATCCACAGCGAGGAAGGAAGTCTTGACCCCAGCACTTTCCAAGGATTTATTACTAACGAGGGTAGGGGGTTAAATAGGTGGAGCGTTTCTCTTGGCTTTAGCGACAAGGTTGTGATTATTGACTCTACTAACTCTACCGAAATCAACCAATCAAACTTAATCTACACAGGCTACAACTCTTGGGCTAGTCCAGATTTTTTAAGTGGTGCAACAGAGTTTGCGAGTCCCTACGCTTTTGCTAGTCCGAATACGCAAGGTAATGGCAGATTTGGATATTATCTTTTTAATCAAACTTTTTATCTGAATAATTTCCAGGTTACAAATTTTCTTGATGTAACTTTTGAAAGTGAGTTGGAGGGCGGCCCGTTAACAATTTCCAATTCTCGCCAAGTCAATAATTATCAAGTTACCAACAAGAATTTAACAACTAATAATTCGGTCATTACAGCGACTTCTGAAAATTATTTACAACCCTACGAAGGGTATTTAGACCAATTTTTAGAAGTTACTGGCAGCACCTACGCCTACACCTGCATAAGAGAAGCTGTTATCCTTCACTATGATTATTTATTTGGTGGTACTCCGATTTCAGCAGATGTCAGCAACGACACTACTACTTTTGTTGGCGCGACTAAAGTGTGTGGTTGGAAGAATGCTTATATTTCAGAAAATGCAGATTTTGAAGTTGCACAAGCTTATCTTGGAGTAAGCAGGCAAGATGTTTACACCAATAATTCAACCTATTATTTAAATACTTCAAATGGCTCTCAGCAATTAAATTCTCAAGATTTCCTCTGTATCGAACCAACCCAACCAATTGAAATTATTGGAAATACCGCTACTCTCCGCAAGTATTTGGGAAACAGTTTTTTCGACCTTTACGTGATTGAAAATTTTTTGGCTCCATCTCTTGCTGCTTTTGTTGGCGCTAACGTCTTATTTGCTTATACAGAAGATGATGCTCCAATGCTTATTAAAGGCACAATTAGCAGTATCTCAATTGTCGATTCTTTTGATTTACCTGGCAAAGATTTAGCTATCAGCCTAAGCGTTGAAAGTAATTCTACTAAAAATTACATATCCTTCAATAATGCTACCTTTGGTAAATTAATTTCTGACAATGGTAGCTGGTTTGCATACTTTCACAGCCAAGTTTACACTGATGCAGGTAGAAGTTATTTGGTTAATTCTTCCACCGACATAGATAATAGAGGCTTGCTTTTCTCTAAGGACGAAAGCAAGCTTTATTCTCCGATCGCTTTGATTAATCAAAATTTTCTGCAACAGCCTTTGTATAAAAATTTGGCTTTTGATAATTACCTAAACAACAAGATTTACAGAACAGCGATTGATAGCGAGAATAATCTTGCTTTTGTTGAGCAATGGGCTATAAAAGGGTCGTCAATTAAATATCAAAACAACCAAAAGAAACTGAGCATCTTTCCCTTGAAAGAATCAAGCACTGTATTATCTGCAAGCTACCATGAATGAAATCTATTTACTCGCTACCACATCCGCAGTTAACCGCGCCGCTTATCAGCAAAGGCAGGTGCAGCAGATAAAACAAAGCGATCGCGCCCAAGAAAACACTGTAAAAATCCTTGGTTATGATAGTGAAACTGGACATTACAAGGTAAGTAATTCAGCAGGGCAAATATTTTCAGCAAGGGCAATTTCTAATTCTGGGGCTTTAGCTAAAGGCTCTCAAGTGAGCTTAGTTACACCTGTAGGCGGGATTCCTATTATTGATGCAATGCCGAGATAGACATGGTTCAGACAAAATACGCGATCGCTTCTATTGCTGCTCTCAAAGCCCTCAATTCCTCGCAGAGAACAGATGGCTATGCAAGGCTAGTAAAATTGGATGCCGACGGCAAACCATCATGGTACACATTCATCGCATCAAGCACGGCGACGGGCGACGATGACACGATAATTAAGCCCAGTGACAACCCAAGCTCAGGGCGCTGGATTAAAAGTAGCGGCGCTGGCGGCGGGGAAAGTTTTGGCGGGATTATCACTTGCACCAGTGGCTGTGCAGTTGGCGGAAAAGCTTTCACATTCTACGCACCACATACTAGCCTCAGCCTCGAAATTGAAGTAGGGTTTGATATTACGATCGCTTCCGGGACTGATTCAATTCAATTACATCGCTGGAATCAATTACCAAACACGGGACTAACAGGAAGGCAATTTGTGGCAGAGCTTCCCCACACGGGCGGAAGTGCGAACGCAATTATTGATAGCACTCACCGATGGATTTCAATATTCGCCCGGAACCCAAGCTTAGACTTCGATGCTTTTGATGGCGTGTGTTTTACAGTTTCAGGTAACACAATTACTTTGATTGGGTTTAGCTAATAAATCAATTACTGCGCCAATAGCACCTAACATCACCCTACTTTGCCACTTTAAAGCCAAGAGTTTTGGCTGCGGGTGCAGGGAGGAAAGATGGCTTTTTAAACAACCTACTTGCTTGATTTCTTCTTCTAGAATTTTGATAGCGATCGCATTCACGGCGATATCATCAACTAATGCCAGTGACTCATAAAAAGCCACAACAATACATTCAATCACGCTCATAAAAGATAAGATATCAGCCCAAGCAAGCTCATCGGCAGGCTTTTTAAATCCAAAGAAAAACCTTGCCGCCCAATACCTTTGACTGATTCCGTCAAAAGCTGTATATTTGCCGCCTTTGTCCCAGTTCCCGGAGGGGCAATTGCGCTTAAGACGCTTTTTCCCATCAACTAAAGCGCCGAGCATTTTAGCATGTGAATTTTCTTCTTCGTATTGAGATTTTAAATATTTAGATAATTTTAATAATCCTTCTTCTTCTGCCCTAAGCGAAAGCTTAAAGCAGAAAACTGCCGCCCCGTATTCTAACTTTGCGGCGGCGCGGAGGGTTCCTGAAAAATTTACCAGGAAGGCAAGTTTGAATAGCAATTTCAGCATATCTTCATCCTACTATTTCATCCTATTTCCCTTCTTGTAATTCAGGATTTTTTATCAAATTTCAGCAGGGAAATCTAGTGGCGATGTTAGCGTGATGCTACTATATGCCTCCTGAATTAGAAGATTCTCAAACTAAGACCTACTCTGAAGAAGAGATAACCAAGATATTAAATACAGCCAAAGCCACTCGTGCAGAGAGAGATGAGGCTGCCAAAAAAGCCAAAGAATTAGAAACTCAGCTTGCCGAAACAACCAAGCAACTTGAACAGATTAAAGGTGTTGACCCCAAGCGATATCAGGAACTAGAAACCCTAGCTAAAACTTACGAAGAACGTAAATTAGAAGAACAGCGCGAATTTGGTGAGTTGAAGGAGCGATGGCAAAGTGAACGAACCACCCTTCAACAACAAAATCAACAATTGCAGAATGAACTCAAAACCACACGCGTAATTAATGCCCTAGAAAAAGCTTTTTACGCAGTAGGTGGCAAGGCTGGTTCCGAAGGTGATTTAAGTTATTTTGACCTGCTACGCGATCGCGCCATGCAATACATCGAGGTTGATGAAACTGGGAAGCTGGCGATAATTGACCCGCGCGACAAAACCCGTATGGTAACTGACAAGGGGACACCCTATACAGTGGAAGATTTAATGACAAAATTCCGCACGGCTGGCCCTACCACTTCCTTATTTGAGCCAATAGGTAATGGCGCTGGCGGTGGAATGCAGCGCAGTAACGGCAGTGCTGGCAGTGCGGTAACGCGGGAACAACTAATGAAGCTACCCCGCGCTGAAAGATTAGCCAAGGCGCGGGAGCTAGGGATTTAGCAGTTAACAGTTACCAGTGATTGGTGACTGTCCAAGCGTGAAGCAACTGATTACTGATTACTGATAACTGGTAACTGAAAACTATGCCAATGACGTTGTTGGAGGCGGCAAAACTCGCCCCCTCCGTGGAAACTGGAACAATTATTGAAGAATTTGCCGCCGAATCTGACATCCTGCGGGTAATCCCCTTTGAGGATGTGCCGGGAACAGGTAAGCACTACAACAGAGAAGACACCCTTCCCGGTGTGGGATTTCGGGGGATAAATGAAGCCTACGATGAATCCGTAGGCGTGATAAATCCCCAGTCGGAGGCTCACAAAATCGCTGGGGGTGATTTGGATGTAGATAAATTCATCATCGACACCCAAGGCGAAGCAGTGCGATCTGTCCACGAATTGCAAAAAGTCAAGGCTTTGTCCCTGGCTTGGACTCGGAACTTCATCAAAGGTGATTCACGCACCAACGCCAGAGTTTTCGATGGGCTGCAAGTTCGCCTAACAGGATCGCAATTACTCAGCAACGCCGCAGCCGGTGGCGCACTATCTTTAGAAAAATTGGATGAAGCGATTGACTTGGTTGATCAGCCAACCCATATCATCATGAGTAAGGCAATGCGCCGCAAATTAACCAAGGCGTCCCGTGCTGGGATTGGTGGTGACATCAACTACATTCAAGATGAATTTGGCCGCCAAGTGCAGATGTACAATGAGCTACCTATCTTGATCGCCGACTACGACAACAATGGCGATCAGATTTTGGACTTCACTGAAACATCGCCCGACGGTTCAAGCTCTACAGCCTGCACCAGTATCTATGTTATTAGCTTTATGCCCATGAAATTAACTGGCATTCAAGGTCAAGCTGATGGCAGATACGGTATTGTTACTCGCGACCTTGGCGAACTTGAAACCAAACCTGTATTTCGCACACGAGTTGAGTGGTATAGCGCGATCGCCTGCTACCACGGACGCGCGGCCGCGAGACTCGCAGGCATTACCAATGTTGCTGCGGTTGCCTAATCGTACATCCTGAAAATTTTTCCATAAACTAACTATGCCAAGAAGTACTATTGCTAATCGCCGCGCTACTATCTTTGACAAAGCCTTAGAATTGCGCGATTACACAGCCGCCGCCATCTCTGCGACTACTGCCGGGACTGCGATTTCTCTCCAAGCCACCAAACTCAAAAGCTATAAGTGCGTAGTGGATGTAGCTGCACATACTGGATTTGTCGCCACATCCGCTCAGTGGGACATCACCGTTGAAGCGAGTACAGACAATTCCACATTCAAGCCCGTGGGAACAGTGACCCCGCAAGGCACACAAAACCGTTTTGACTTGCCCCTTTCTGGTGAGTGGGTAGAAGATATTGTTTCAGGTGCTTTGTATGTCAGGGTCAAGGCGACAAAAACAGGCTCCCCTGGGAACCTGACCTATGGAGCATTTTTGACCGTATGCTAAAACCTCAAGATCCAATTACCCTGTATGGCCCCGATAGCCAAGTAAAACGAATCCCTGCTATTGATGCGCCGGGATGGTTGGCGGCGGGGTGGAGTACAGAGCCAATCAAGGAAACTGTAGAAGCGGAAAGCGAACTAGGAAGCTCAGAGCTTCCTAGTTCGCCACCTAAGCGCCGTAAAGCTGCTGTAATAGACAGTGAACAGTTATCAGTAAACAGTGAACAGACTGATAACTGATAACTGTCAACTGATAAGTGATAGTGCTTGAGAATGGCTCATACCTTTTTGCCTCAATTGACGATAGGCGAAGCGGAGTTTCTCAGGCACTTCTTCTTGTACAGGGAGTAAAGATTTTAATTGCTCGATGCGGATTTCTTCGTCAGCGATCGCATTTCTCGCCGACTTGATGCCATCTTTGATCAGTTGGTTTTGCTTAGGCTGCGATTCTAAATCCTGAATCCGCCAATTCTGCTGATTAATGCGCTGTTGACATAAGCTTATCTGCTCCTCAATAGGTAGCGTGTCGCAACGGAGAAGGCGATCGTCTCCCCCATCCCCCTCTTTTACTTTTATGGGGTGCAGCCCGGACTTAGAGCGCCAAAAGCCTTCTGCGGATGGTTGCTTTTGCTGTGTCTTGCAACAAACTTCTAATCTGTCAACTGTAACCCTAGTCTCAGGCAAGCCATTGTCCCATTTGACATAGAATCCCAGCTTGCCAAACTCAGTCGTTTTCTTACCTAAAACGCCTGTTCTACCTTCGTAAATAATTCGCTGGCCTTTCTTGAAAGCTGTTGACGAATCCGGAGGCAAATCAGTGCTATGTTTTGCCTCCCATTTTTGCCACGCCTCCTCGTACTCTTCTATCGTGCCGAAATCCTCTGGCTCCGGTGGTTCGCCAGTCGTGTCGTAGAAAATAGTCGCCTGTCCATCAGGTTCAACTTGGTGCGGGACTTCGCCAAAATGGTCGGAATTCCAGCAAGCATCTTTCGAGAATTTATCAACCAGCCATTGTGGAGCCAAAGACATTCCCTCGATCGCCTTATCATCTCGCTCCCAGTTGTAAGTTCTAGAATCGCCTTCTAGCCAGTCAACAATAAAACCAAAGCCTAAATCGTCTTTAATAATTCCGAGGTTGTTTTCCTCATTAGTGATGTGGGTTCCGGGCTTTACTGTGACTCTGGAAAGCCTTTGACTGGACAAACTGTAAAGCTTGCCTTGCATTTGAATTAGCCCAATATCAACGCCTAATTCTAAAGCTTTGGACACCTGCCTTAACGTGAGATCACAGGCAAAACTAATAGCTAATTTGGCCATTGGTTGTGTCAACACTCTAGTTATTTGTGGCAGTAAATTCCAGCTATCTTCTAGGAAATTGACCAGCGTGAGCGGGTTGATATAGGTCTTTTTGAGATGGTCAGTTACCTGGATTTTGGTGTTACCCCAACTCACACACCGCCCATCGTAAAAACATTCAATTCCTTGGCTTTCCCATTTTTTAGGAGAATCCCAAGGCTCTGGCACTCGGTGTGGGGCGTAGGGGTGCAGTTTGCCATCAAAGTTAGAATCCAACTCCAATTCCTGCGATGCGAAATGCAGGTAAAAGCCTTCTTCAACCCAGCAACAAATATGGTTTTCGGCTTTAATTTCATGAATCTCCGCCGATTTACCCTTGTGCTTACCTTGAGTAATACGAACGCGATCGCCAGTCTTGAAGGAAGCGAAATTGTCGCGCTCATCGCCTACGTGCGGGGTGTAAGGGTGTAAGGGTGCAGGGGTGCTACTCGGCTCTGGCTTCCTGAAGAATTTTTCACAAACCTGATTCTCTAGAACCTCGACAACCATCAGCAGGTGACGAGGGATAAAGAATTCATCTCCTTCCCATGTGCAAATTACTCTATCGCCATCCCGCTTTTTAAACTGGTAGCACCAAGGATGCTCCCGTCTTTTTATCCAGTCGCCGGGAGTGAGAACGGCGATGTCTTCGTCTGTGGCAGGTCTAGCTGTGCCATTGAATACTTTGCCGAGATTGGGTGCAGCCGTTGTCATGAGTTTACCTCCCATACCGGGCATTGTTCGCCTATTTGTTTAAATGGTTGTTCAAGTTCTGCTGGATCTTCACTGCCGATTTCAATCGCATCAAAAGCTTGCTCACGGATCGCCTTCTCCCAATGCTCGCACTCGCCGGTGTAGTAGTAGAGATGATGATCCTCTTGTTTCCAAAAGCTTCCATGAACGCAGTTGAGACAGGATTTCATACAGCTTCCTCCACCTTGAGAGGATTCTGGCAAACGACCTTGAGCCATCGTTCGCACTCAACCCAAGATTCTTCATCCTCCTCATCCCGACAGAGAAGATCGGAGTTGATCAGTTCATCGTACAAAGTGCCAAAACCGTAACAGCAATCGGTTTCCTTCATAAAGCGATCGCCCAAAGCATCGCGACCCAAACACTGATGGTATGTACTCCACTCACCGTCCCATGAGCCATGAATGTGTTTATAAAGTGAGCCTGCAAGTATGGGGTAATTGCACTCGCAGCAGCGTAAATCAGATTCGGCAGTTACTTGCTTTTCGTCGTACAACTGCTCCCAGGTTTCTTCATCGTAATCAGGCATTTCCACATCACAAATGCACATCGCTTTCCTCCTGTGCCTTCCACTGTTCAAAACTTACGCCGTACAATTCTTTAAATCGCCTCTCCACCTTCTGTTGCCACTTCTTAAAAGCATTCTCATCAGGTGGATCAAGCTTGCGGCTGGGTTCATCGTCGAAGGGATTGTTTTCCAGTCTCATTAATAATTCGCCTGCTTGGGCGGTAAAAATGAAGGCTTGGTTTATTCCTTGCTCTTGATACTCTGGCTTATCCAGTAGCTCCCACAATCTAGCGAAAGCCCATTGCTTTTCCATGTCGCTATTCTTGAGGCGAGGCACTTGCAGTTCGAGAACTTCTATCAATTTCTCGTTGCTGCCATCGTCACCCGGCGGGCGATGTTTCAACTCGCAGTAAAACGATCGCAGTGGAACGCGAACTTTCTTAAAACTCATATTCTCATCCCCTCCGCTATTGGAAAACCAGCAGATATCTTTTCAAAAACATCGGGATAAGTGCTATCGCCTCTACTCCGCAAATCTGAATCTAGTTCCAGCCAGCGAATAATATCCTCAGCCCGAACGCGCTCCCAGAAAATATCCGCCGCTATGCTAGAGCGTTGATTTTCTAGTTCTGATGCTCTCTCCCAATCACCAATCTTCAAAGCTTCGTTGATCTGCTGCTGGATAGGTTCACACTGCTCTGCCATCTTGCGACTAAATTCAAAAAAAGCCAGCATTCGCAGATATTGATATTCACTCATTGCTATTTCCATGCTCCCCTCCTTATCCGTCGGATTCCGCCAGATAGATATCACCGTATTCACTCAGCCATTTTTCTAATTGCGGCTGAAGCAATTCAAATTCGCACGCATATAATTTGGCTCTTTCTGGCTCCCATCTAAGCCAATAGTGCATCCCTTCAAAGGCGGTTAGAGCGTTGGTTATAGCTTTTTCTTCATCGCTCATTCTACCGACACCTCCACTTGAGAGGTGGGATAAAAACTGAAGATTAAGCCTTTTGGCTTGCTCTACACTCAATTGGTGGATTTTCATCTCCGCACCTCCTCAATCCCCTTGTGTAGTGCAGTCTCCGGGTGTTCATAGCAGCCATGCAGTGTGGGATATCCGGGGATGCCATCGCCCAAAACACCACCCGCTAGAGCAACCGAATAGGCGTAGTGATCTGCTACTTTTGGATGCGCCCACACAGTTACTCGCCAATCACCTTTGGGGCTGCCCACTGTTTTACGTCCTGATTCCTCTAGGATTGGGTTTTTGGAGAGGTCAAAGTCAATTAAGTCGTCTGGGATTTCAAAAATGCAAGGCTGTCCACTGTGGCGGAATCTGGCTATATGGCGGGGGTTGGTCAAATCCCAGTCCCAAGAAGCAGTTGTCTCGTGTTGTTCGCATCGCACAACCTCCACCACCCCAATCACCTGTCCAAAGAACAACTGGACGCGGGGCGGCGGATTTAATGCCAACTTCTTGAAAAGATTTTCACAATCTGTTTTGGTCATGAACTTTGCGACTTGGATAGCCACTTCTGTTCCTGGTTCTACACACTGGAAGCGGCGGATTTTGGTGATACAGGCATTTAGAATTGCCCAGGCGATCGGGGCTTGAACTGTGATGGCTTTCATTCACACTCCGGTTTTACAGCTTGGTTATCGATGATTAGGTAGCCGGCCGCCAAAGCTTGGCGCTCCGCTTCTGCCATTACAGAAGGCATCCCAGTAGCCAGCAAATTATTCCAATATTCGACCCTAGTCTGCGCTCTTTTTTGTTCTTTTTCCTTCTGCCTATCCCAAGTAGGCATCGATTTAGCGGTAGTCAACTGGGTTATAGATATTGGCGTGGCGGGGGCAGGATTGACGTTACTCGACCTGGAATTGTGCAGATTAGCCCAAAAGTCCCTATCCTCTGCTTTCACATTATTCTTGTAGGCTTCGCCATTCTCTACAAAGCCAGACTCGTCAACAGGAATATCAATCTGTTCTTTTTCCCATTCTTCGGTTTGCTGTCCAAGGACATCCCAGTCAACTTCTTTCTCGGCTGCAATCATCGGTATGTCCGTTTCCGAGTTTATGAAAAGTTTTTCAGGATCTACAGACGGGACATACTGCTTAACCTCTTCGTATTGCGATCGCACCACAGATTTACCTGACGGGCGCAAGGCCGCTTGATGTTTAACGATGGACATCTTTTCCTGTTCTGGGACATTTATCCCATTGGATTGACGAATGGCGATATTTGTCGCCTTGTGTAAAGTGGCTTCGTGATACTCCTGCCAATCATCAGCTAATCGGCGCGGGTCGTTGCGATAGTAAGCACGCACATTCTTGCGGGCTTCGTGAATGTCGAGCGCACCGTATTTTTGCATCCAGCGCCTAGCGTGCCAATCTACAAAATTTGCGTCCAACTTACCATCCAGCTTCCATTCACCGTCAGGAACCCAGTCCCATTCAATTTCTTGAGGGCTGCGGCGACGGGTGAAAAATGGGTCAATACGAGTTGGTTTATCTGTTGGCACAGACTCCTTTTGATTTAACAGCGTAGTGGCTAGACTTTCTATAACGTCGTTTGTTTGTTTTTTGCCATCCCCATCTGAAAGAGTCTGAATTAAATCTGGATTAGTCTGAATAGTCTGTATTTCTTTGTTTTTGAAAGCCTTGTTAGTTAAGGCTTCTGGCGATTGTGTAATCCCAGAGTTGGGATTATTTTCCCAAGGTTGGGAATCTTGTCCCAACTCTGGGATAACTGTCCCAACTTTGGGATTATTTTCCCAAGGTTGGGAATCTGTCTCAAAATTGGGATTTGACCACAGCAAAAAAAACTTGCCCTTGCTTGTGATCAGAACATTGTCGCTTTCAAGTCTAGCGATCGCCCCATAAAACCTACTGCGAGACACATCCCACTCTTTACAAAAGCGATCTGCATCAATTTCTATTTCGCCATCACACCAGGGGTTCTCGTAGCGTAGTGCTAGATGCACGTATGCAGTGCTTGAGATGTATCGGCTCTTTCTTAGTGCTAGTAATTCCGATTTTTGCAATGGGTAAAATTCGCCAACGATTTTACCTTTTTCGTTTCTAGTAGGGCGCGGTATGTTTATGTGTGTCATAATTGTTAGGAGTATTCAATCAGAGATTTACAAAAGGCATCTTTGCTCGGATGCCTTTTTGCATTTCAAACCATCTCTTTGTTTACTGCTTCGAGCTTTGCCTCGACATATTCAAGGCGCTCCTTTATCCAGCTATCAGCCATTGGGCTGGCTGCTTCTCTAGTGGTAATGAAGCTGGCGATCGCACTGAGTGTTAATCGCATTTCCATTACCAGAACCAGAACCTCCTGATACTCCGGCGGCGCGTCAGAGGCTTGGATTGTGATTAGTTGGGTTTTCATGCTTTTCGGTAGTGAAAACTACTGTATTAGGCTTAAATGAATCGCTTGTTGATGCCCCGTGGGTTCCAGTGCGAAGGGCATCATAGTGAGATGTTTTTACCCAGACTCCATAACCGGTAGTTACGAAGGTGCGGTTAATCGGAATTTCTTTGAAAGTGGTTTTGAAGTTACGGAGGGAGTTTTCAACCTCGTTGGCGGCAGATAGCAAGCTTTCTGTTACCGGCTTAAAAATTTCTTGCTCTCGTTCCTCCAGCGACTCGTCTATCTCTTCTACAGCCGATGTGAGTTCGTTCTCAAGAGTCGAAATTCTGCGAATTATCGCAGCTAATGTTTGGTTGCTCATAAATCAAATAACTGCAACTGTCCTGGCACTGTGCTGTCACAGCCGATCGCTGGCTTTCTATTCGGTGCTGGCATCTGGGCTAATCCGTATCTATAGAAAACCTTGCGGCGCTCATCTAGCCAAATTTTGTAGGGGTGATTTTTCCGCAATCCGAAAGGATAGGAAGCATCTATCCGCCCTTTTAATTCGCGCTTGTCGGTTTCTGATAAATTTTCCAGGTTCATTCCAGAAGCGATCGCATCCGCTAAAACTTTGGCGATCGCTTCACTTGCTTGTTCACGCCAGTAACTCATCTAAATAGCCCTCGATTATTGATGAGTATTTCTAGAGTGCGCTGGATGTGCAGTCCGGTGGCGTAGTTGATGATTTTGAATTTTTCACCAACCAAGATTGAAACTTCGTAGGGAATCTCAATCGAATTGCCGCCCCAAATCGCTTGGTAATTTTCTTCGCTCACCTCAATCGCTGGTGGTTCAGCAGAAATGAGGCGGCAGGGCGGTGGCGGCGCGGCGGAGGGAGTCACAGGTTTGGATTGTGATTTCTTGGAGGTGTCGATTAGATGTCCGGTTTTGCGGAATAAATTCATGCTTTCGAGAGTGATTTGCGGTTGGAAGACATGAACATTTTTTCTTTCTAATTTCTCAATCGGCACGCCAGCTTTGAGTAGCTCTGGATCGACTTGATAGCGGATGCAGTGAGTTTTGTAAGTCATGTCAGGCCGCCTTGTGTGCAAAGTGGTTGCGTAGGGACTGCCAGATCGCTTCTAGTTGCTGTGTGGATAAATCATCCTCAATCTTGGCGAACACTTCACCCATCTGCTTGGGAGAGAGCTTGATGAGCGCGATCGCAACCTCGGTAACTAAACTATCGCCGACTACATTGAGATTAGTGGCGCTCGATTGCATCTGCTCAACTGGTGCAATGCCTGTGTTGCGCTTAATATCTGGTAAGACCTGAGCGCGGTTGCCCAACCCTAAATCGTTCTGCTGCTGCTTGACTTCTTGCTGGATAGAGGTAACTGGCTTGATGACTTCCTCAACTAGCTCCATATCGGTGAACGGGATCTGATCGCGCTTGGCTTCTGGATTGCCTTCAACGTGGCAAAGAGCGCACAGTGATAAAACGACGGTAACTGTCGCTAGTTTGTCTTTATACCGTCCTTTGACAATGCGAACCTTATCGCCTTCTTTGGGTATCCATCGTGAGAATTGTTTCTGTTCTGATGGCTTCACCAGCTTGTAGGCCGCATCCACACCTCTGGGCTTGGATAATGCCATTTTTAGTTGCGACTTTTTCACCGGGTCTTTGACTTCATCCAGTGCCTTGACCGCTGCAACCGCGTGTTCGGCGTTGACCCCACTCCCCAGTCCCACGCGCTTGGCGATGATGTCGCGTGTCGTGCCTTGCCCTTCTCCTGTCCGTCCTTGGCGAGATTTGGCGCGTTGCTTCTCAATCTCTTCCCAAGCTAAATATTCTCTGGCCTTCTGCTCAATCGATTTCTCGCGGTATTCGTTGCCAGAAAGTAGGGCCGCGATCGCATCTTCACTTGTTGAAAAATTTTTCACCTTCGCTGGTACTTTTGTTAGTCCAGCTTTGATGCAGGCCAGCCGCCTTCTGTGTCCGTGAATGATTGTGAATCTGTCAGCGTTGGGAGTTACCGTGAAGACTTCTTGTAACCCGTTCTTGGCGATCGATTCAGCTAATTCCGCCACATCCTCATTCTCGCCGTATATCTGCGTGTTGATTGGGTGCGGGTCTAGAAGTTCGATTGGTATCCACTGAATTTGAATTTTCTCTTCAGTGGTGGCGGTTGTCACAATGGCAATTATCACGCCCTGGTCTAGCCTTTTTGCAGCCTCTAGAGCATTTACCCCATCAATCAACTGCCCTGATTCTGTGATGGTGATGTCGGGAATGCTACCGTTGCTATTAAAGTCGCTAATGATTTTTGCTACACCGTCATCATCGGCGATCAGATGTGGTGGAATCTCTATCTCGTGGGGATTCCACGGTTTTAAGGTTTGTGTCATAATCTAGAGTCTATGTAAAAGATTGGTTGCGTGACCTTGGCGGGTTACGCAATTTTTTTGATCCGCCGCTTTTCGGGCGGGGTTAGTAACCGAGATTCGCACTTTTCGAGGTGGAATTGATAGCGCGGGATTTGGGAATTGGGGCTTCTCACATCACGTACCTCGATTCCAATCCGCAGTATCCCAGAGCGTACTAAGTCACGCAATTGGTCTGAATAGTCAAGCCCTAGTAGCGAGTAAGCCGGGTCTGTGTCATACCATTGGCGCTGGGGTTGGGGAGTAGACTGCACCCCCAGCATTTCGGCGAGGATTTGGCGAACCATCGGCTCGATAATCTCTTTAAGCTGGTTTTCGTCAATCATCCGTTCCATTTGCTGTCACCGTCGCAATAGTTTTTCCATTGGGCAGCTTTACTGAGTAGGTGACATCCTCGTAGTCAAACCACTTTTTAAGTGCGGCGATGATGATGCCTGTTTGGGGGATTCCAGTTCGTTCAGACTCTTCGCGCAATTTTTCATCGATATCAGGGGGGAACCTAAAGCTTTTGGGGTTTTTCATTATCTTAATGACTAAACTCTATTAGTCTAATGTTAAGTATATATAGCGTAGTGAGATGTGGCAAGAAGGTGCAGAATCTTTACAAGTAGAATTTGCACCTATTGATGAACAGGAAGCGACTGGCGGAGATAATTCGGGAAGCGAGGGGTGATAGAAGTCAGGGGAAATTTGCCAGAGACTTAGGCGTTAATCCCGGCACTGTAAGGAATTGGGAATTAGGGGACAGTGAGCCGAGCCTTGGCAATTTGAAGGCGATCGCGGATGCTACGGGTAGAAATTTACTCCAGTTGATTGCAGAAATCACGGGAGAGGACACAGACACAACACCAACACCACGGGTAGCTGAAGATGTAATGGCGATCGCATCCAAATTGCCTGTAAAAGAACAGTTTAGACTTGCTCAGATTGCTTTGGCTCTAGCTGCTGATTCTGTGGGAGTGGATCTTGAGGAGGATTAGCGGCCTGCTCTAGGTAGTAAGCAGCTTTTTGCCAATCACTTCTATCTTCCGACCAATCCGCTAGTGCTAAGAGCAAGTCGCGGAATGTGAACCCCTCAGATTCTAAGTCAGTAATTAAGCTAGAGGTAAAATCTGATAGAGCCTTTATCTTTATCTGGGAGAGTGTTGTTCGTAAGCTCATGTTCGGAATAAGTGATGGTTGCGTTCACTTATTGTAAGTATTGTGCTTAGGCGTGAAAACTCGAAAGAAGGGTGTTTTTTGTTTGTGGATTTTATGGTGTTGGTTGATGGTCGAATAAAATTGAGGCAGTGCGATCTACCTCTCGGCAGAAATTTCAGGAAGCGCGATCGCTTTGAGTGATAGGTATTTCTTGGATGTCCTCCTCGTCCTCAGCGTAATCAGGGCTGTCGCCCATGAACTCTTCCCAAGCGATTTCAGCCATGCGGTAGCGCATTGATTCTTGAGGGTGGCGGGAAGCAGAAAAATCAAACCCATCTTTCACTACATGGCCCATTTGGGCATAAAACTCTTTGGCGAGTCTGTTTAATCTGTCTCGAATTTTCATGGTTTTGGGTTTATGAAAAGTTTTTCATGAGGTTGTAATTTGCTTGATGATTTTGGGTTGACTAAGTAATAGTCGCAGTGGTGTATTAATCGTGACCAATCCTCAGAAAAGACCTTTGCAGTCTGTTCCACCTCCTAAGCAAAGCAATCCCGCCGTTGATGAACTGGTCGCTTTGCGAAGGGAGATGAGCGAGTTTAGGAAAGACTTTGCGAAATTCAATACGGGATTAACCCAAAAAATTGCATTGAGTATAATCGCCTCTTTCTTTTTGGTGTTGATAGTTAGTTTTTTCCTCAGTTTGTTTATTGCTGTGCTGCTTCCCACTTTTTTGAGTGCAACGAGGTAGTCAGTATGAGAATCAAATATTTCGCCCAGCAGTACGCTTGGTTCATTGTGGGCGTTCCGCTTGGGCTTGCTGTTGTTTGTCGCCTACTAGGAGCAGTTGGTATAGATACGCCGTTGACTAGAGATATGGAAGATTGCAGGAAGTTTAAATCAATTCAGGAGTGCCGGGAATGAGCGAACCTCAAAAAGAGTCTTTATTTGTAAAACTCAGCAAGGTTAATAAAGACGTTTGGCTGCTGTTGTTTATAGTCCTCCCCTTTTTTGGTTTAATAATCTTTGGCAGGTTCGCTGAGTCCAACAAAAGTAGTGGTAAAAACTGTTATGAGCAGGCAGGGCAAGACATCCTCAATCGAGAAGGCAGTAAAGTTATGAACCGCTCTGATGTTGAACGGTATTACGGCGAAATGAGAGGACGTTGTGGTTAACGTCCTGAAAAGTTTTTCAGGAGGCGATCGCCGTCCGACTTATGACAAGCGATCGCTTGAGTAAATTAAGCACCTCTGCGGACTTTCGGTGCAGGCAGGGGTGTTATTTAATTTTCAAGGTTCAGACAAGCAACTTTTCATAAAGTGAGCTTGCCTGTTATTGTAATACAAAGCGTCGCAAAAGGCGACGCAATACCTAATAAAATTTAACCCGCCCTGTCTTGTGACGGAGGCGGGTCTTCTTTCATGATTTGCAAAACGCGATCGTGCTTTCGCCTGAGAGCTTCGTTCTCATCTCTCAGGCTGCTGATTTTTTTTCTAGTTTTTCTATCCGTTTTTCTTGGGTGGCAACCATTTCGTAAACCGTCTCTAGGTCTATCTTCTGAGAGCCTTGAGTTGCCCTATCTCGGTGCTTTAGAAAATCCGTAACTATTTCGTTGATCAATTGCGATGGTCTGATTTTTTTGTCTCTCGCTATTTCTTCTATTTTTGCCTTTATTTCCGATGAGGTTCGGAAGTTAATTTGAGCGTCTAGTGCCATGTTTCACCTGTTCTGTATTGCCGTCATGCTGTATTGCTGGCTTACTGGCTTTATGTATCGCCGTATTGCGTTGCAATCCATATCTCTGAATTATAGTTCTTCCCACCATACAAAGAAAAGATGTGCGTTGCAACCTTGACATTTTGCGACGCAATGAAATACATTAGACACATAAAGCAAGCGAACCACCACCGCAAATTAAAAAGCGATCGCCCCTCTGCCAAGAAGTCAGCGATCGCTTACCAACCAAAAAAGGTTATCTAAAATCATGACACAACAAGTATATTCCCGCGACATCCTGCAAAACTTTTCAAGAACTCAATTATGGGAAGCGTGCGACAAACTTTGTATTGCTCATCGTCGCAGCAAAAAAGATTGTATTAACGACATACTCGCTAAACAACCCCAACTAGTTGCACCAGCAGAATTAGAAGAAGCACAACAACCCGCCAATTTACCAGCCATTGGCGATGTGCATTTTATTGACAACTTCCTCTTAAAATGCGTAAAAGTCGGTGGCGAGTATGCCGTTGTTTGGGATGTTTGCGATGGCAACAACAGGTTGGGTGAAATCTCTATGGGCTGGGATTGTTTCTGGGTTCACGCCTTAAGCTTTACCAAATTCGCCACACCGCAAGAAGCGGTAGCCAACCTATACGAATCGCTTCAAGAGTACAAGCAAGAACAGATGAAAAAAGACTATGGCTACCAAGTAACAATAACTGGATGGTGCGGGGTGTGTAACTTTCGGTGGCTACAAACAAAGGAACAGGTATTAGCGAATTTAAGGATGGATTTCTCTGCAAATCAAATCGAAGGTGCTGTGATTACCCCCCTACCTGACGAGGTAATTGTCCAGCTTGAAAAAGAGCATGAAGAAGCTTGGGATAGATATTAAGTGCCGAATCAAAAGCGATCGCTCCTCGACTGGACATCTAGTGCGATCGCTTGTCCACCTAAGAAATGAACATCATGAAGAATACCATATATGCGCTGCTGATAGTGCTTCTTTTTGTCATGCCCAGCTATGCCGAAGAGCGCAAGCAACCACCTCCAAAAGGCAAGCCAAAACAGACTGAGCCAGGACTTATACAAAAACCCGTAAATAGCGCACAAAAAAGCGGCGCTCACATCTACGCCGCTAACATTCCAACCAAAATTTTTCCATACATATATGCTGAAGTATAACCCGCCAATCGTTGTTTCTCTGTTCATCCTGTCCGCAAACATCCATGAATCTGCACTAGCTCAACCTAGAGGGTTTCGGGGATGTGATCGGCGTTCGCCAACTTGCCAATCTACTCCCCGACGCTGGACTGGTAAACCACCCACGAGCGGACACAAGCCAGATTGTAAAAAGAAAGTTCCAGGCATGTTGGGTGATGCGGCTGTGTGTAAGAAAATTGAGCAGCAACAGAGTCTAGCTAAGTAACTAAAAAAGGGAGGTACATCCTCCCTAAAATCCAAAGTAATCAACAAGGTAAAAAATCATGAACTTAGACGAATTAATCACCAATGCCTACAGCAAATACCAAGCCGAATTAAAAGCTCAAAAAGAGGCAAAGGAAGCGGAAGAAAAGCGGTGGGTAGAAAATGCGATCGCTGAATTTAGACTGTTTCTTGATAAAGCAATCCCGCTCGAAATTCAGCAGGAATTAGGGGTTGAAATAAAGGCAGTTTACAATCAATCGGCTTGGGCAGAATTTACCTTTTACAACGAGGCGATCACTATTTACAGGCATGGAAGTGATAGGTTCACTATTGACAACTGTGGACACACGCTAGGCGACAGATACTATGAGTCCGACGACTTCTTGAACGCATTACTAATTGAACTAGGGAAAATCAGAGCAGAAAATCCGGTTATTGATCTAGAAGAAGTCAACAATATCCGAAAGACTCTCGGACGTTGTTGCGCGGAAATTGGCGCAATTTCAGAGTCGGATTTGTGGAAGCGGTTGTGCGAAAAATACTGCGATCCAAAGGAGATGAAAACTTTTCTAAAAGATGTGGTTTGCTTGTTGGGTGATGCGATGGGATGTGTAGATGAGGTTGCAAAATGATTACTCCAGAAATCCGCGACGAACTGCGCCGCATTCAAATCGAATTAAAAAAGCCTCTTCCTCCACAGCTTCACGAAGTGCGAGACTTGCCAGGGACGGATAAAAAATGGGTATTTCTGCGTTGGCAAACCATCAGAGACAGACTTGATGAAGTTGCCCCAGATTGGATGAGCGATTATTCAGAAATACAGTATTTGGGCAATGAAGCTACTTGTAGATGCGCTATCACAATTCTTGGTATTAGAAAAGAAGCGATCGCATCTGTACCTCTTTCAATGCTCAGTAAAAATAATAAAGAAATGACCAGAGGTTCAGCGCCCGATAGGCTGTCGGCTGAAGGATTAAAAAATGCGGCCGAAAACTGGGGAGTGGGACGATACCTGGATGATCAGCAATTCACAATTCAATACCTCTGGGATAATAGAACCCAGCTATCTGATGAGATGAATCGAGAGTTGCAGTTGCTCATCAAACAGTACAAAATTGCCACTGGGATGATGCAGCCGCGTCCCCAAATGCCAGCTAAAAAAGAAGCCGGAATACTGCCAACGCTTGCTACGCTTGCTGGACAACCAGATCGCAACCTACTTAATGCCGAGATTGAATCAGTGATGAAGCGCAAAGGTATTTCACTTGAACAGGCTAAGAGTTTATTGTCTGAACTGTTCAGCGTGAAGTCTAGGCAGCAGTTGAATGAGCGTCAGTTGCAAGAGTTTTTGGAGTATTTGAAGACTAGTCGGGAGGTGGTGTCCAAGTGAAAGAAATGCCAATCCTATCCAGTACGCCAATGGTTTTGGCGATACTTGAAGAAAGAAAAACTCAAACACGGCGCATTGTTAAGCCTCAGCCACACTTCCCGACTGTTGCGGCTGATGGGCAGGCGGGAATATATGGAATTAAGTTAAAACCAGACGGAACTTGCTTCTATCGCACTAATGGCGATGGAGATTCCATTAAGCTAAAAAGTCCTTATGGCTACAAAGGCGATCGCCTTTGGGTAAGAGAAACTTGGCGACCCGCGCTTTCAGACACCCATGAGTGTTTCGCATACAAAGCCGATAATATGTATCAGTGTGGCAAGCAAGTGCCAGAAGGGTGCAATATGGCTTGGAAACCTTCAATTCACATGCCTAAGAAAGCTTGCCGACTATGGCTTGAGGTGGCAAATGTGCGGGTTGAGAGATTGCAGGATATTTCTGAGGAGGATGCGATCGCTGAAGGAGTTCTTTTTGAAGATGGGCTTTATTGGGATTATCTCAACAACGAATATCAATACAAGAGTGCGATCGCTTCTTATGAATCGCTTTGGATGTCGATTCATGGTGCGGAGTCTTTTTTGAAGAATGTTTGGGTTTGGGTAGTTGAATTCAGGAGGGTAGGCTAGTGGGGGCTTCTGGAAAGCCATTTTTATCGGGACGAGTTTCCCAGGAACTATGGAACGCCGTCAACGCCTATGCCAAAAAGACTGGTAAAACACGCACCGACATCATGATTGAAGCGGTTTACGCCTATCTTGAATTGCCGACTCCTGATGCTCCTAAAACAGTAGCTGAACAGCGTATCGAAGAGCTAGAGCGCAGAATGGCGCTGCTTGAGGAGATAATAGAAAAGATGCAGCAAAAGCCAAACCCGCCTTCACTTAGCGAGTTTTTCTCCCAGGATAGAGTGGATAAGCACTACGGAAACAAGAAGAAATGATTCAAAAATTTGCGACGAATTAAAATTTTTGAGTTGAAACTTTAGTTCTTGAAAAACTTTTCAAGAACCCTGTGTAAACCGCTCGTATATCTCCAGATGATCTCCCTGAGTAATATGCCTTTGATACTCCCGAAGATGCACAATCACACTATGCCCCATCCACTGGGCGGCGACAGCTGTAGGAATTTGATATTTAGTGGCAGCGCGGATCGCCCAGGCGTGACGTAAATCATAAGTCGGAAAATTAACCTTGTACCGCTTTAAAGCCTTGTATACCCTATTACCTAAATCTTTCCAGGTCACACCCTCCACATTCACTTTGGAGGGCTTTTTATTTTCCCACAACTGCCAATCACTAGCCCATCCCGGTGGCAGTGGAAATGCAATTCTAACTCCAGTTTTACCATCATCGATTGTGCAAGCGTGCGGTGGTTCGGGGCTGATAGTTGCAAAAAATATTTCATGAGGTCGCAAGCCGTAGCAAGCGATCGCTCCAAAGCTCCACTGCCACTCAGGATGAGTAATAGCCTCCCTCGCCGCCGCGATTTCATCCTCTGAAGGTAGCTGGCGAATTATTTGCTTGCTACTGGAATACTCGCCTTGGTATTTCTTCAAGTCCACCTTCACAAGGGCAAACTTAGCAAGCTGCTCAAGTTTTTGGCACATTGTCCGCCGTGTCCAGGTGTTAGCGGGGGTGCTGATGGCAGTGGTGATTAAAATTTCCGGCGTTAAATTTGCATTCAATGGCAACTTATTAAAGCAAGCTTCGTAATGTCGCTTCCATGTCTGCTGCTTGGTCGCGTCGTCCCCGTTGGCAGCGAAATACTCTTGCTTGAATTTTTCTACCCAATACCCACAGTTTTGAATGGGTTCCTTTTCTTCACCCAAATACCGTCCCCAATCAAATTCACCCCTAGCCAGTAGTCCCCCAACTATTTTCGCCTCAGCCTCAGCCCTTTGCAGTCCGGCGGGGTTTGCGTAGATGCCCAAAGCTAAATACTGCTGATATGGTTTATCCTTGTCGCTCCCTGGTTTGGGTGGAAACGTAGCACGGAGTGATAAGCGATCGCCCCTTTGCTCAACTTTTACTCCTACCTTGCCTGCTTTTAGGCGATCGTTTACAGCTTCAACTGTCCATTTCACTGTGCTAAACCTGAGCTAAATACTTTCTGTATTTGAGCATAATTTAGGATAATTCAGTACAATATTGTTATGCTAAATCGCTACATCCGCAACAAGCAAAAGAGCCGAAAACTGGCTCCGGCTCTTGAAAGTATTGATATTTTGGTAAAAGCCAGCAGCTGGATTTGAACCTGCGACCTTCCGATTACAAGTCGGATGCACTACCACTGTGCTATGCTGGCGTTGTAATTAGGCATCACCGATTTCTAATTATAGCACAAGCTTAATGGTTGTCTAGAGGAAGCTGCAAAAAAATCCTTGATTTGATGGGTCGATAAAGTTGATAAATTAATATTCATAGCAAAAGCTAACTCAAAATCCTGGGCTGGACGCAAAAAGATTGAATACAGTGTTTAACTGTATTTTTTTTGACACGGCTAGGTAAAGAAATAGATAATTGTTCTTTACAGATCAAAAACATGGCAGTGTTAATCGGGCGAGATATATTAAGTCTGGCGGACTTCAGTCCAACGGAACTTCAAGAAATTCTGGAATTGGCTGGGCAATTAAAATCTCAACAGCTAAAGTTGCGCTGTAATAAGGTGTTGGGTTTGTTGTTTTCTAAGGCTTCGACTCGCACGCGGGTGAGTTTTACCGTGGCGATGTACCAATTGGGTGGACAGGTAATTGATCTTCATCCTAATGTTACCCAAGTGAGTCGCGGTGAACCGATTCAAGATACAGCACGGGTGTTAGATCGATATTTAGATGTTTTGGCAATTCGGACTTTTGCCCAGGAAGATTTAGAAATTTTCGCTAACTATGCCAAAATTCCGGTAATTAATGCTTTGACTGATGCGGAACATCCTTGTCAGATATTGGCTGATTTATTGACAATTCAAGAATGTTTTGGGAATTTGGCTGGTTTAACTTTGACTTATGTGGGTGATGGCAATAATGTGGCAAATTCTTTGTTGCTGGGTTGTGCGTTGGCGGGGATGAATGTCAGGGTTGCTACTCCTAAAGGATTTGAACCTGATGCCAAAATTGTAGAACAAGCAAGGGCGATCGCATCTGGTAAAACAGAAGTTCTGCTGACTCATGACCCAGAATTAGCCGCTAAGGATGCTTCTGTACTTTATACTGATGTTTGGGCAAGTATGGGTCAAGAACAAGAAGCTGATGACCGAATGCCAATTTTTCAACCTTATCAAATTTCGGAACAATTGCTGAGTTTGGCTGATCAAGATGCAATTGTTTTACATTGTTTACCAGCCCATCGCGGTGAAGAAATTACCGAAGAAGTAATTGAAGGTTCACACTCACGAGTTTGGGATCAGGCCGAAAATCGTCTCCATGCACAAAAAGCCTTACTGGCTAGTATTTTGGGGGCTGAGTGAACAGGAAAAATTAAAAAGATAAAAGGCAAAAGAAGTAAACTTTTTCTTTCTTTTGCCTTTTATTTTTTTATTTCATCTTGTTATCTGGAATTTTTTGTAGTACTAATGTTCTAGGGACATTTGTATTTACTGGCAATAATTATTATGGAACGACTAACAGAAGCGCAACAAGAATTATATGAATGGTTGGCAGAATATATCCGACTTCACCAACATTCTCCTTCAATTCGCCAAATGATGCAAGCGATGAATTTAAAGTCGCCAGCACCAATTCAAAGCCGCTTAGAACATTTAAGAAATAAAGGCTACATTGAATGGACTGAAGGTAAAGCTCGCACAATTCGGATTTTACATCCAGCCAAGCAAGGTGTACCAATTTTAGGTAATATTGCGGCTGGTGGTTTAATTGAACCTTACACTGAGGCTGCCGATTATTTAGATTTTGGCAACTTTGCTTTACCGCCACAAACCTATGCTTTGCGGGTAACAGGCGACAGTATGATTGAAGATTTAATTGCTGATGGTGATGTGGTATTTTTAAGGCCTGTTCTAGAACCAGATCAGTTAAAAAATGGCACAATTGTGGCAGCAAGGGTGGATGGTTACGGTAATACATTAAAACGTTTTTACCGCAATGGCGATCGCGTTACTCTCCAACCTGCTAACCAAAAGTATAGCCCGATTGAAGTTTCGGCAATGCAGGTACAGGTGCAAGGTTCTCTTGTCGGCGTTTGGCGTGGATACAACTGAATAGGGAGTGGGGAATTGGGAGTAGGGAGTAGGGGATGCAATTTCACTATTCACTACTCACTGTTCACCACTCACCACTCACCACTCACTACTCCCATTATTGTTTATGTACCTGACGCAAAATTCAGTGCAGCAGCTACCCACTTTCCGGCTAAGAATACCGTTTGCTAGGGAAGGTAAGGGTAATTACCATCACCAAGCACTACCAGGCTGTCCGAGGACACCGTTATCTCTGCAATTGCGCCAGTATCAGCGCCAAGCTGTTACTAACTGGTTTGCGAATAATGGCAGAGGGACGTTAAAAATGGCGACTGGTAGTGGTAAAACTATTACTGCATTGGCGATCGCTTGTGAATTGTACCAGCAAATTAACTTACAAGTGCTGTTGGTGGTGTGTCCCTATCGTCATCTTGTTACCCAATGGGGGCGAGAATGCGAAAAGTTTAATTTACAACCGATATTAGCCTTTGAGAATGTCCGCAGTTGGCAAAGTCAACTTTCTACCCAACTTTACAATTTGCGTTCTGGTTCTCAAGGCTTTATCACCATCATTACCACCAACTCGACATTAATTGGTGAAGGTTTTCAATCGCAACTCAAGTATTTACCGCCGAAAACTTTAATTATTGGTGATGAAGCCCATAATTTAGGCGCACCCAAGTTAGAAGAAAGTTTACCCCGGCGGGTTGGGTTGCGGTTGGCTTTATCTGCCACACCGGAAAGATATTTTGATGATAGCGGTACGCAATCTTTATTTGATTATTTCGGCCCGGTGCTGCAACCAGAATTTACATTGCGGGATGCGATCGCACAAGGCGCTTTGGTACATTATTTGTATTATCCAATTTTGGTAGAGTTAACGGAAACCGAAAGCATTGCTTATTTAAAGTTAACTAAAAAAATCGGGCGTTCTTTACTGTATCGAGAACGCAAAACTGAAAATTCACCCAACTTTGAAGACAACGAAGATTTAAAACCTCTATTAATGCAACGGGCGAGATTAATTGGTGCAGCCGCCAATAAATTATCCGCCTTACGGCAATTAATGACAACACGCCGCGATACTACTCATACACTGTTTTATTGTAGTGATGGTTCGTTGGAAACGGGACGTTCATCTCTCCAACAACTCAAAGCCGTTGTGAAAATTTTGGGAGGAGATTTAGGTTATAAAGTTAGTACCTACACAGCCCAAACGCCTTTAGCCGAAAGAGAAGTTTTACGCCGTCAATTTGAAAATGGCGAGTTACAAGGTTTAGTCGCCATTCGCTGTTTAGATGAAGGCGTTGATATTCCCGCCATTAAAACTGCGGTGATATTATCGAGTTCTGGAAATCCTCGCCAATTTATTCAACGCCGGGGCAGAGTTTTACGTCCCCATCCGAGTAAGGAACGGGCGACGATTTACGATATGATTGTGCTGCCACCAGATTTAGACAGGGAAACTATAGAAGTTGAACGCAATTTATTAAGAAAAGAACTGCGGCGCTTTGTAGAATTTGCCGATTTAGCCGATAACGCTGGGGAAGCAAGAATGAAATTGTTAGATTTACAAAAACGCTATGGATTATTAGATGTTTAATCCACCTGTGGTTAATTTTGTAAAATTTTGTTTGCTACCTGAAAATATCTCGGTGATTCATGGAATAATTAATATTGATCACAATGGGATAAAAGCGAAATTTTTAAAGCGACAAACACTCCATTATGATCAATATTCAACCTAAAATCAGTATATCAGTAAATTCCCCATAATTAACCTTAATTTTGTCAAAAAATTTTAAAATTTTCCTCCCCATAATTACCCTAAATTAAAGATGCGAGTAAGAGTCAGATGGCGGATGTAAAATTATCAATCATATCCGGCTAAAATAAAGCATAACGCATACGAAACTGAGATGTTGCCAGAACAGAATATCGATGATGTGCAAGAGCCAATTACTAGCGCCTCGCCGGAAGTGCGGCAGATTATTGAGCGAGTCTGGAACCTAGAAAAAAGCAGGCTAGATAAAAAAAGTAATAGCCCCATCAACGATGATATTTTGGCAATTGTCAAGGAAGCCGTACAATGAAGCTCACTTCCATTAAACTGTGTAACTTTCGCTCTTTTTATGGCAGAACACCGGAGATAGTTTTGGCTGGCGGTGATATTCTCAACACCACAATTATTCATGGTAATAATGGAGCGGGAAAAACCAGTTTACTGAATGCCTTTACCTGGGTATTATATGAGAAGTTTAGTGCTGCCTTTGCTTCAACAGAACAGTTGGTGAACAAAAGAGCGATCGCAGAAGCTAAAACTGGGCAATCGATAGAATGTTGGGTAGAAGTAAACTGGGAACATGAAGGTAAACGTTACAACGCCAAACGCCAATGTCGCATATATAAAGATAAAACTGACTTGGAATCTCTCAAAACAGAATTATTAATGCAAGTGGCTGGGGATGATGGTAGATGGTATTTTCCACTGCAAAAACCAGAAGAAATCATTGGGCAGATTTTACCCGCAAGTTTACATCAATACTTCTTCTTTGATGGAGAACGCATTGAAGAAATAGTTCGTTCTGATAAAAAAGCCGAAATAGCCGAAGCTATCAAAATTTTCTTGGGTGTGGAGGTAATTAACCGTTCTATAAAACATCTTAGTGAAGCCAAGAAAAGTTTAGAAAATGAATTAAAAGCCATCGGTGACTCAGAAATTAAACAACTTCTCAAAGAACAAGACAAGTTAGAACAGGAAATTGCCCAGATAAACACCAGACAAACAGAAATTAAACAAGAGTTAGAATATCAACAAAACTTTAAAAAAGAAACCGGGAATCGTTTACTCGAACTGAGTGCAGCGAAAGAATTGCAAGACAGACGACAAGAATTAGAAAATCAAAAAGCCGCGCATCAAGAATCATGGCGGCAAACCAGAGATGCACTCAAAAAAATCATTTCTGCACGCGGTTATACAATTTTGCTGTCAGACACCACTCAACAATTTCGGACAATTCTCAATGATTTGAAAGCACGCGGCGAATTAACATCGGGTATTTCGCGGGAATTTATTAACGAATTACTCAAAAGTAATCGCTGTATTTGTGGAACAGAATTAAATGCCGGCAGTCATCATCATACTCATGTAAACCATTGGTTAGAAAAGGCTGGTTCTTCGGTTGTGGAAGAAACAGCAATTCGCATGAGCGCCCAAGTCGATGAAATTGATAAGCAAGCCGTAGCATTTTGGGAAGAAGTTGATAGAGAACAAACAAGAATTAATCAGTTACGGCAAAACATCTCACAAATTGAACTTGAATTAGACACGATTCAAGAACGGTTGCGTAAAGATGCGAACGAAGAAATTAGTAGTTTACAAAAACGCTTAGATGAAATTGAAAGTAAAATTGATGAATTAAACCGAGAACAAGGTGCAAATCAACAGCGAATTTCCCATTTAAAAACTGAGATTGATGCTTTGGTAAAACAAATCGCCAAGCAGAAACTCAATGAAGAAAAGCAATTACTCGCCCAAAGACGTATCAACGCCACTCAAGACGCGATTGAAAGATTAACTGAAGTCAAACATCGGCAAGAAAAACAATTTCGGTTGCAATTAGAACAGCGATTACAGGAAATATTCACATCAATATCTTTTGCGCCTTATCTCCCGAAAATTAGCGATAAATATGAACTCACTTTAGTAGAAAATACCACCGGAGTCGAATCACTTGTTGCCGCATCTACAGGAGAAAACCAAATTCTCAGTTTGTCTTTTATTGCCAGTATTATTGATAAAGTCCGCGAATGGAGTGAAAAGCGCAAAGTTTTAACTGTACCGAATAGCAGCACTTTTCCCATTGTGATGGATTCTCCATTTGGGAGCTTGGATGAAAGTTATCGTCGTCGCATTGCTCAAACATTACCTGAGTTAGCAAATCAGTTAATTATTTTAGTGACGAAAACTCAATGGCGTGGTGAAGTAGAGCAAGAAATGGTGAATAGAATTGGGCGGGAATATGTGTTGACTTATTATTCCTCTAAGCCTGATTGTGAGCAAGATTATATTGAGTTGGGTGAGGAAAGATATCCGTTAGTAAAGCAAAGTCCAAATGAGTTTGAATATACTGAGGTGATGGTGGTTGAGCGTAATTGGTGATTTGTTTATCTCGCGCATAGACGCGGTAGCGGCTTCCCGCAGGGTAGGCGCAAAGGCGCAAAGAAAAGCACGCAAATGATGACTTTTGTGAGAGGTCTATCTGATATTAGTGCGTATACGTGCTAATAGATGGCATACTTCAACATGATGGCAAGGTAAACTGGTGGAATTGACTGATGTGAACCTTGTCCTATGCCGAATTTTTTATTGGAAGTTGGTACAGAAGAACTACCTGCAAATTTTCTCAGTGATGCTATCGTACAATGGCGATCGCGCATTCCTCAAACTTTGGCAGCTAATAGTCTCAACAGTTACGCGGTAGAAGTTTACGGTACTCCCCGACGCTTGGCGGTGCTTATCAAGGGTCTACCACAGCAACAACCAGACCGGGAAGAAGAAATTAAAGGCCCTCCCGCCCAAGCAGCTTTTAAAGATGGTCAACCCACACCAGCAGCTATCGGCTTTGCCAAAAAGCAAGGTGTGGAACTTGATGCGCTACAAGTTAGCCCGACGGATAAAGGCGATTTTGTATTTGTTAACAAAAAAACTCCTGGTCGCCCGGTAGCGGAAATTTTGACCGAACTTGTTCCCCAATGGATTTTTACGTTAGAAGGTAAGCGGTTGATGCGCTGGGGTGATGGCGATGTGAGATTTTCGCGTCCGGTGCGTTGGTTGGTGGCGTTGTTGAATGAGGCAATTTTGCCGATAGAATTGGTGAATGGTTCGGATAGAATTAACAGCGATCGCATTTCTCATGGTCATCGTGTTTTACATCCCGCAACTATCACTATTAACCAAGCAACTGATTACGTTGATACTCTGCGTTCTGCTTATGTAGTGGTTGATGACAATGAACGTGCAACGACAATTGCAAAAGAAGTTCACGCCGCCGTTAATTCGGTCAATGGTTCCACAGAAATCTATCCCGATTTATTAACAGAAGTAACTAATTTGGTGGAATGGCCTTCGCCAGTTGTGGGTAAATTTGACGCGGAATTTTTGAATTTACCCACAGAAGTTATTACAACTGTCATGGTCAGCCACCAAAGATATTTTCCTGTTTTTAAAGGAGAAAATCATCAAGAACTATTACCAAATTTCATCACAGTTTCTAATGGCGACCCGACAAAATCAGATATCATTGCTAAAGGTAATGAACGAGTCATCCGCGCCCGATTAGCTGATGGACAGTTTTTCTATAACGCCGATATCGCTAAACCTTTAGAAAGCTTTTTACCCCAGTTAGAAAAAGTAACTTTCCAAGAAGATTTAGGTTCCCTGCGTGTCAAGGTAAATCGTGTAGTTAATATTGCCGAGCAAATTGCCACACAACTGGGATTATCAGCAACAGATAGCCAAAATATTCAACGCGCTGCTTTATTGTGTAAAGCTGATTTAGTCAGCCAAATGGTGTATGAATTCCCAGAATTGCAAGGCATTATGGGGCAGAAATATGCTTTAGCAAGTGGCGAAAATGCCGCAGTGGCAACAGCAATTTTTGAACATTATTTACCACGGGGAGCCGATGACATTTTACCTTCAACTTTAACAGGTCAAGTTGTCGGTTTGGCTGATAGATTAGATACTTTAGTCAGTATTTTTGGCTTAGGGATGATTCCTTCTGGCTCATCTGATCCCTTTGCTTTACGTCGGGCGGCGAATGCGATTGTAAATATTGCTTGGGCTGCGAATTTAGGAATTAATTTAGATAATTTATTGCAGCAAACAGCCGCTAATTTTGCTCAGGAATATAACAAAGAATCAGGGACATTAGTCACAAGCTTGCAAGAATTTTTCCTGCAAAGAATTCGGACATTATTGCAAGAAGAAAAACAAATTGATTACGATTTGGTGAATGCTGTATTGGGCGAAAATGACCCAGAGTATACAGAAAGAGCGTTGCAGGATTTATTAGATGTCCGCGATCGCGCCTTATATCTGCAACAAATCCGCAACGATGGTACTCTCGATAAAATCTACGAAACTGTCAACCGTTCTACCCGCCTCGCCGCCCAAGGTGATTTAGACACCAAACAGCTAGAACCAGCAAATTTAATCAATCCCGAACTATTCCAAAAGTCATCCGAAAAAGCATTTTACGATGCCATTGTGGAATTAGTACCCCAAACCCAAACTGCCCAGCAATCACGGAACTATCAACTGTTAATTGCAGCGTTAGCAAAAATCGCCCCTACTGTCAGTAATTTCTTTGATGGCCCGGAAAGCGTCTTAGTTATGGATACCAACCCAGATATTAAGCGCAATCGCTTGAATTTGCTCGGATTGTTGCGAAATCACGCGCGAGTGTTAGCTGACTTTGGGGCGATCGTCAAAAATCTGTAGCATAAATCAACAAAATATGGTGTAAATGTTGCCAATAAGCGTTAGTATAATGAGTGCTTAACCAGGGGTCTCTGCTACAGTCTATGTCCAAAGCTCATGTGATTGGATTAGGTAAGTCCGGTGTTGCTGCGGCGAGATTGTTGAAACGGGAAGGATGGGAGGTGGATCTAGGCGATCGCAACACCTCTGATACCTTCCTGCAACAACAACAAGAACTTGCTGCCGAACAAATCACCGTTAAACTAGGATATTCCCTAGATTTAACCGATACTGATTTACCCCAATTAATTGTTGTTAGTCCCGGTGTACCTTGGGATATTCCCGTGTTAGTCAAAGCACGAGAACTAGGGATTGAAACAATTGGTGAAATGGAACTTGCTTGGCGACATTTAAAATCCCAGCCTTGGGTAGCCATCACGGGTACAAACGGCAAAACGACCACCACAGCCTTAATCGCCGCCATTTTCCAAGCAGCCGGTTTTGATGCTCCCGCCTGCGGTAACATCGGCTATGCAGCTTGTGAAGTCGCCCTATCCCCCAAACTTCCCGATTGGGTAATTGGCGAAATTAGCAGCTATCAAATCGAATCATCTTCATCCTTAGCACCCCGCATCGGCGTGTGGACAACATTTACACCCGACCACCTCGCCCGTCACCAAACTTTAGAAAATTACTACGACATCAAAGCCAAGCTGTTAAAGCAGTCTCAGTTACAAGTATTTAACGGCGATGATGCTTATTTAAATAAAGTCGGTTTGAATCATTGGCCTGATGCTTATTGGACAAGTGTCAAAGGTCAAGATTTTTTAATTGGTGACAAAGGTTTTTACATTGAAGATGGCTGGGTGATTGAGAAAATCAACGCCACCTCAACACCAACCAGAATTATTCCAGCCTCTGCATTGCGTATGGTCGGAGAACACAACCTGCAAAATCTCCTCATGGCCGTAGCCGCAGCCAGATTAGCAGACATTCAACCCGACGCAATTACCAAAGCCATTGAACAATTCCCTGGCGTTCCCCACCGCTTAGAACATATCTGCACTTGGGAAGGCGTGGACTTTATCAACGACAGTAAAGCCACCAACTACGACGCAGCCGAAGTTGGGTTAGCCTCAGTGAAAAGTCCGACAATTTTGATTGCGGGGGGAGAAGCCAAACCCGGCGATGATACAGGTTGGTTAGCCAAAATCCAAGCCAAAGCCGCATCTGTATTATTAATTGGCGCAGCTGCACCAGCCTTTGCCCAACGCTTACAAGAAGTGGGTTACACCAATTACGAAATCGTGGAAACAATGGCAAAAGCTGTACCTCGGTCAGCAGAATTAGCTAAACAACACCAAGCACCTGTAGTTTTGCTGTCTCCCGCTTGTGCAAGTTTTGACCAGTATCCTAACTTTGAAGTGCGCGGTGACGACTTCCGCCAGTTGTGTTTAGCTTGGGCTGCGCGTTGATAGATTATATAGCTTTTGGAAATGCTTTTAGAGTAGCGATCGCACTGTGCCAGTTGCGTAAGTCCTGATAGTATTAAACAGGATTTTTCTGTGTAACATCCTATGGCTCAACACTCAAAAAAGTGACTCGAACAAGTGCAAAATGTTATCTGAACTTAAGTACTACAATCATTTGTAAAATTTCTATATCTTTTTCTTCTTTCTTACCTTTGCGTCCTTGGCACGACAGTCGCTTCAAGCCGGGAAACCCGTCCAATGCGCTGCCTCTTTCTTGGCGGTTCGTTTCCATATCTATGTTTTTCACTACTCATTTAGGATTGCTATATTCTTAGAAAAAACGATTAAATTAGGGTTTAAGCTAATTCATAACTCAGGTTAATTACAATTAAACTAGCTATTAGCTAGTTTGCGCTATGATTCTTCAAACCAAAAATCAATTAACTTTACAAGAGTTTTTGCATCTTTCTTCTGGTGAGGGAGATACTACCTATGAACTTGTGGATGGTCAAGCTATTTCTAAAATGTCGCCACAAAAATTTCACTCTAAACTGACTCGCGTCCTGCTTAACTTGATTGAACAATTATGTGGAGCTAATGGAGAAATATGTCCAGAATTGGCTGTTTCTTTAACTCGTAGGGGACGAGATTGGGTTCCTGTACCTGATATTTTATACATCTCTAACGAGCGTTTACCTTCAGACTGGGAAGAAGAAGGAGTATGTTCTGTTCCGCCAGATTTGGTGATTGAGATTATTTCACCAGGGCAAACCTTTGGTCAGATGATAGCTAAAGCCAAAGATTATTTAGATGCAAAAGTGCTGCGAGTGTGGGTAGTTGATAGCAAAGCCAGAAGTATTACTGTGTTTTTCCCCGATGCAGCACCACAAACATATATGGGGGATGAAATACTGCAAGATGCACTGTTCCCAGGGTTAGAATTTACAGTTGAGCAAGTATTTTTACAGGCAAAAATACCGTTAAAGTAGTTATTTTGCAGTTATGAATTATTAGTAAAGTGCCAAATTACTGATTTTTCAAATAATTCGGGGATCTGATATAGGACTTATATTTGATTTGGGAAAAAAATCAGTACACTCAGATCAGGCTTCTTTCCTACTCCCGACTCCCCATTCCCTATTCCCTACCTACACAAATAAATTCAGAAATCAAACCGGATTCCTATATATGCTAACTCAGTACAATTACTAATACCAATAAGAAGAAATGATTAATCACCTCAAATATGGGGTGATGACTGTTACCCTAGTGTATATATGACATGAAGTGAACGACAGCATAACACTCAGGGATTGCTCCATGAAAAGATTCATTTGCTTACCGATAATGTCTTCTTTATTGATGAGTGTGGGATGCCAAGTAGCTCTTTCTCAAAGTTCCAACTATGATGTTAAATCGGGGTTAATTACTGCACAAACATTATCTGAGTTAAATCCAGCTAATGTTGTGAAAGTTGCTGAATTGACTAACAAAATTGATGAAGAAACGGCTTTGAATTTGGTTTGGAAGTTGCCACAAGTACAACGCAAAGCCAGGGAAATCGCCAAGCTTTCTAGAGGGACAATTAAATTAGGGGCGGTAGTTGATGGTTCTCCTACGGAAAATGAACCTTACTACACGGTTCGTATATTTGAAAATCAATCAGACTATGATTCCACAATTTATTGGTTTCGGGTGTTTAATAACAATGGTCTGATAGAAGTTCTGGATGTAATTGAGAATAAATACATCAGTTTAGATGAATGGCAACAGCAATTAAAGCGATAGAAAATTGCTTAATCTGTATTCTGCATAAGCGACTTGATAGTAATGAAAGCTTGGTGGGCAATCTGCCCACCCTACATCTGAGTGTTGCGATCGCACTCTATATGACCAGTATAAAACTCATATTTGATTGTGCAGAAAACTAGATATTGGTAAGGTGGGCATTTGTCAATCATAAACATGACCACCCTACACATAATTTAAAAATCAAAGCTGATTACTATATTAATAATCGGTAATTAGTAATTTAACTATTACTTTTTCTGGGCAACTACACTTTGTGCTTTATCTTCCATTTCTAAAAGTTCTGGAACAGTCACAAAGCTGTATCCTTGTTTCCGAAATCTATTAATAATTTCTGGTAAAGCCTGCACAGTGCGGGAGCGATTTCCACCACCATCGTGCATCAGAACAATCCCACCTGGTTTAGCTAGTTGAAAGACATTATTAATCAATTTGGGTACAGCAGGCTGAGAATAGTCTACAGAATCAGTTGACCACATCACAATTGCATATTTGGCGTTTTTAGCGTATGCGGCTACGCCATTGTGCATGATTCCTCCAGGTGGGCGAAACAAATTTGTTTTGACACCTGTAATTTTATAAATCAACTCGGTTGTATGCTCAATTTCATAGGCTGCTGCCTGTTGATTCATGACATGATACCAGTGATGCCAAGTGTGGTTAGCAACAACATGACCTTCTGCACTTACCCGCTTGAGTAAGTCGGGGTAATTTTTGACGTTTTGACCAACAACAAAAAATGTGGCTTTGACATTATTCTGCTTGAGAATGTCTAGAACTTGAGCAGTACTTTCAGGCCAAGGGCCATCATCAAAAGTGAGTGCAATGACTTTTTGATTAGGACTAAGTTTAGCCTCTTTAATAACTGCTCCTTGAAAGCGTTTCGCTAAAGCATAACCAAGACCTTTAGCTTGTGCTTCTTGTTGCCAAGTTGTCAGCATTGCTGCTTTTAATCCTTCAATGCGCTTTTGCGTACCTACTTTGGCAACTAAATTATTATTGATATTTATATTCTGACTGCTTTGGGCTTCAGAAGCATTTGGCCTCAAAAGCATCATCATAGCAATGCTTAATGTAGCACCTAGGGCAAGCAACGCAATTAATATACCTTGCGGCCAAAGTAAAGATTTATTGTTTTCCACTTCATAGCTCCTTCAAGGGTCGAACCATTATGTATGGTTCTGACGGTAATTTATAGCACACTTTTCTCTAAAATTTAGATTCCCAATTACTTTCTACTAATCCTGAAAATTTGCCTCAGTTTTACAGAATTTTATCTGGAATTTTCCTTCGTATGAGGCGGGTTATGGTATCAGTAATCTCTCTGAAAGCGATCGCCCAGAGCCACTCGGACTACTTAAGTATTTTCACTCTTTATCGTTATATTAATACTGCTCATACTGATAGTAATCACAGTCTGCTTGTATTAGTTTACTAATCATTTTCTTAACCTTCAAGAAGCCTCCTGTAAGATTTATACAAACAATAAAATTCATAATTTATACAATTCCACATACAGTTAATAACTACTTGCATAGATTATTTGTTCCCTGCAAGTTGCATTTAATATTGTATATTTTACTGCTAAAAAATATTCTTTCTGTTTGAATAAAAAATTAAGTTTTTCCATACACAATAGTTTCTCCTAGCTTTTGATTGATATAGTGGTCATCAACAAAAGCTAGTTTCTCATTATCAAGCAATATTAAGCCGTTAATTTCTATACTCTTTAATCATTCATTGGCAATGATATGATTAATCCATGATTTTAACTACATTTTTGTACAATAATGCTACGGGTTGAAGATAACTTTTGTCAAAAATTTAAATAAAATTTAATATTGTTGTATTCTATGTATATAGTTAGAAAAAACTATAATAATTCTTGCTAACTATAGGAATCATATTTGATGTCTGGAAAAAATCAGTACACCCACAAAATGCTCTTTTCTACTCCCTACCCCCAGCCTTTACAGATAATTTCAATAATCAAAGCAGATTCCTATATCTTGCAACTATTTAGTCTATTGTCTATTTTCGGAAAAATTTTGTTTTCCCGATACCTACTTGTTTGAGACATCAAATATCAACGATATAGACAGTTGATTATTTGCGCCAAACTACTAAGATTACACCCACAACAATAAAGCTTAAACCAACTAGGCGAATGAAGGGTATAGGCTCTTTCAAGATCCAATAGCCAAGCAACACAGAGAAAATGTAACCGATAGATACAGATGGGCCAGCAACGCTCAGGTTAACTCTAGATAGTAGCAGGATATAAAACATCGCCCCAAAACCGTAGCAAGTTAATCCAATTAATAGTTCTGGGATTGTGATAATACCCAGAATGTGAGTGATGGCGTTGCCTAAATTCACCCTGCCTAATTTATTTGCGCCTATTTTCAGAAAAAATTGTCCGGCTGTGCTGATGAGAATGGATACAATTAATAAACTAAATTCTTGGGGGGTCATAAGCTGTTACACACCTAATTTATACATTCAGACTAGAGGGAGTCTGATGTTTTACTCCTCAATCAAAAATATGCAAGTTAAATGTGGAACAGTTATGTATTTTGATGACTGTTGCTTAACTTGATATAACAGCCATTATTTAGACTGCATTTCTGAGACTTTAATTAAACCGCCGGTTTCTTTGACAGTATATATGGGGCGGGCTTTGACTTCTTCATAAATTCGGCCGATATACTCGCCTAAAATTCCTATACAAATCAACTGCACAGAACCGAGAAAAAAGATGGCAATTGTAATTAAACTGTAACCAATTAAAGGACTAGCATGGTCAAATAAGCGCCAATATAGGACGAGGATGATCATCAATAGAGCGATCGCAGCTGCTACCATACCTAAGTAGGTTGCCAGTTTTAATGGCACAGTAGAAAAGGAAATAATTCCATCGACAGCCAAAGCCCAAGATTTACCGAAAGTATACTTAACTTTGCCTGCAAAACGCGGTTCTCGTTCAAACAGTACAGCAGTTTGGCGAAAACCCGCCCAAGCGCGTAAACCCCGAATGTAACGGTTACGTTCGGGCATAGCATTGAGAATATCGACAACTTGCCTGTCTAGTAAACAAAAATCTCCGGTATCTGTGGGGATATCCACATGAGATAAACGTCGAAGAATGCGGTAAAAAGCATAGGCTGTAAAACGTTTGAGCCAACTTTCTTGTTTACGAGCTAAACGTTGAGCGTACACTACTTCGTAGCCTTGTTGCCATTTTTCCACCATCTGAAAAATTAGTTCTGGGGGATCTTGCAAATCCGCATCCATAATAACTGCACATCTGCCTTGGACAAAATTTAGTCCAGCCGTGACAGCAGTTTGATGGCCAAAGTTTCGCGCAAAACTCAGGTAACGAACTCGACTATCACGATGGCGGAGTTCTCGAATCATACTCAAAGAGCGATCGCGGCTACCATCATCGACTAAAATAAATTCCACCTCACCATCTAAATGTTCTGCTACATGATGCAGCCGACGGTACATTTCCGTGATATTCTCTTCTTCGTTATAAATAGGAATGACCAAAGAGTATATTGGTTGAATCACAGTTTTTATCAGATTATTTCATCAAGACAGCAAGAAAAGGACAGATTCAAATAGATATATACTATAAACTTGGTGATGTCGTTCCTGATATAAAATTCCTTAAAATTATATAGGAATCTGGTTTGATTTCCGAATCTAGTTGTGTAGACAGGGAATGGGGAATAGGGAGTGGAGAGTAGGAAAGAAGCATTATCTGAGTGTATGGATTTTTTTCATAAATCAAATATGAGTCGTATATCTATTACAAATCGGCGTAAATAAACCGACCAGAAGAAACTGTTAAAAGGCTTGTGGGATCACTATTCTTTCTTTTTCCTTTTAACCTTTTACTTTTGCCTTGTTGTACTAGTGATCGTAATCAATAAACAATCAATAAAATAATTAAACTAAATTTATTTATGCGCCCATTCCGAGAAACTGAATGGCTATTAACCTTGCTAATAGGTGCTTTACTGCTGTGGTTGCTGTGTTTAGGAAATTCCCCCTTACGGGACTGGGATGAAGGTACAGTAGCACAAGTCGCCAGGGAAATTTGGCGTGCTGCTTTTGGTTCTCTGCATTGGCTGTATCCAACTTTAGGCGGTGAACCTTATCATAATAAGCCACCTCTGATGCACTTGTTAATTGCTTGGTGTTACTCTCTAGGCGGTGTAAATGAATGGACAACACGCCTACCGGGTGCTTTATTAACTGCCTTGGGAGTGCCGTTATTGTATTTAGTAGGGATTTTGTTGTTTAACGATAGTTTACCTGCGTTGTTTGCGGCTTTCGTTTATTTAACAACTTTACCTGTCGTGCGTCATGGACGCTTGGCAATGCTAGATGGTACCAGTATTACATTTTTCTTACTATTATTATTTTGTTTATTAAAATCACGTCAGCAAAAACCTTGGGCTTTAGGTGTGGGATTTTGTCTAGGGTTAATTACCCTGACTAAAGGAATGCTGGTTTTGTTGCTGGGAGGTATTGCTGGATTATTTATCTTGGCTTCATCACCGTTAATTGTGTTAAACAACCCTTACTTATGGGCTGGAATTGTGTTGGGAATTGCGCCGGCGATCGCGTGGTATATTGCCCAATGGCAGCATTATGGTAGTAATTTCTTCCAGATAAATTTACAAGCGCAAACATTTGACCGCATATCCCAACCTGTTGAGGGTAATACAGGCGCTCCTTGGTATTATTTAATTGAGTTATTAAAGTATGCTTTTCCCTGGTTGTTATTTTGGCCGGCCGGATTTTATCTAGCTTGGAAGAAACGCGATGCTAGTTGGAGTCGCTTAATTTTAATTGGTACGATTGTTTACTTTATCGCTATCTCTTTGATAACTACAAAATTGCCTTGGTATGTTATGCCTATATATCCATTTTTAGCCTTGGCAATTGGGTTAGAACTGAGTGAAGTTTGGCGAAATCAAGTAATTAATCGGCGAGTTTGGGCAATATTTATAGTTATAATGGCGTTGGCTGGTTTAGGAGGTTGTGTTTACTTTATTCTTGCCCAGGAAGAGCCTGTATTAGTTGGGATGGCTATAATTTTAACGATGAGTCTGAGTTTAGCAGCATGGTTGATTTATAAATGCGATCGCAGATTTATTCCTGTGTTATTTTCTGGGATGTATTTAGTACTATTACTATTGATGAGTTCCCAATCTTGGATTTGGGAATTAAATGAGGCATTCCCGGTTAAACCCGTCGCCGCCTTAATTCGCACCCATACCTCCCCAGGTACAAAAATCTACACCTCATTTGCTTATAGCCGCCCTAGTTTAAATTTTTATTGTGATTGCCAAGTAATTCCAGTAAATGCCCCAGTCTTCAAACAAATGTTGGCTAATAAGTCTTATTTACTACTAGACAACAGCGCCTTACATAATCTAAATTTACCTGTGAATAAAATTTTAGATACTGCCGAAAATTTTAGCTTAATTGCACCATTATAATTTTGCCTATGCTACCCATAAATTTTGAGCAAATCGTACAGAAACACTAGCTAACAAAATACCGAAAAATATTACAGTAGCGTATCCCCAACGCGGATAACGAGACAAAACTAGACCCAAAGCTACAGTTAAAGAAATAACGCCATAGGCTAATCTATTCAGTGACCAAGTTCCACCAGAAGCAAAAATTAAGCCTAACGAACAACAGCCATAAATTAAGGTAATTGGTGTTAATTGACTGCGACAATGCCATAACAGATAAGTGCCGCCTAAAATTGTGATAGTGTTGATTAAAGGATCACCAGCTAATAGCCATAAAAGTAAAATTAAGGCATAAAAACCAAAGTCTAATTTCTGAACATCTAAATTTTTCCGAAAGTACCATAATAAAAAACTGCAAATTACAATACTTAGAAATAACAGTGGATGCCAAGGATCTTTCAGATAGCCTGCTGACCAATTTCTTTGACCCACTGTAATTTGCATCAGCATTTTTAACCAGCCTTGCCAGTAAAAACCTAATGAGGGTCGCCATGCTTTTTGTGCATGAAAAAATGCTAAAGCATCACCAAATTTAACTTGACAATATAGGCTGTAGAGAAGTATTCCCCCACTAGTAGCTAAACTAGCAATGTAAGTTTTTATTCCTCTTTTTTCTTTCCAAGCAGTCAGTAAACAAGCAGTTACTAATGCTATCCCTGTTGGACGCGTTGCAGTAGCTAACGTGCCAAAAATCGCTGTTTCTAAGTTCTGCTGTTTATCAAATGCTCGTAAAGCTGCTGTACTGAATAACAGATACAAGCCTTCTGAGTAAATAACTGTGCCAAACAATGACATAGGAAACCATACCAATACCGCTATCATCCATCGTGCTACTTTAATCCCATAAAATTCATTTATCCATAAGTAGGCAACAATCAGAGCAATTAAAAATGCCACATTATTAACTATTGTACCCGCTACTATAAATGGCAAGCCAAGACTCATAATCGCACGGCTTAACATCGGAAATAGTGGAAAAAAAGCAACGGAATATTCCTGTCTCTCTACTGAAAAATCGTAACCAACAGTAGCAATTTTTTGATAGTGTTCACTATCTGAGTTCAAAAACACATCCCAACCAAAAGTTACATTTGTAGCGTTAGAGGGATTTATGATTAAAGGAGCAATTATTAACATAGCAGTGGCTATGAGCAGTCTACTAAATAGCCAGATAGCCAGAACAAATAATAAATTTTTATTTAAATACAATCGTTTTTTTAGCATTGATACAAATAGCTATGATTTAGTGAATAAATAAACATCATCTCGCTGATATGCTAGAACAAACTGCGGATTATTTTGTAGTTTAATAATTAGACTATTAACAAAGTTTTGGTTGCTTAACCAACCGGGATGACGAACATTTAGCAATATATAATTAAATTTACTTAAATCTTGTTCAGGTAAATTTGCATTTGTAAATTGAATTATTTTGCGGTGTGTTAAATGGGGTGTAATTTCAGCAGTAGTATAGACACCTGCTGGTGTTTTAACTAGGGCAATAGCTTCACGCATCGCTGACCAAGTATCGAAAGATTTTAAATATATTGACCAAAAATAACCATACTTTGCTAAGGCTAAAAAAGCTACTAAAGCCCATAAAATAATTGCTTTTTTAGTCTGTAATAGACCTCTACCATACACCAAAGTTTGCATCACTGCCAAAAACATGAATGGTACTATGGGTAAAGAGTATTGAAAAAACAAATCTTTTTGCTGCAAAGAATCAGCCAATAAGTTAATTCCTAAACAAGGAATAGCCCCCACTAAAGGAGCCATACTACTCAAAGAAAGACCCCAAACCACCGGGATGACTAATAGGAATAAGTAGAATAAGTTTTCTAAGGAAAACAGGTTATGAAAAAACAATCCTGGGCTGAAAAATAAGTTTTTAGCTATCTCTGAAAAAGAGTTTCCTAGATGACTATATCGATGGATGTGACGCTCTAGGGATGCAGCAGAGCCGCCAAAATATGGGATGATAACCTGAGTAGCGATCGCAAACCAAGAAATCCCTCCCAGTAGCGCGGTTAAACCATATAAACGCCGCTTCTCAAAAAATATTAACCAAATTCCCATTGCTGCAATAGTTAAGGCGAATACAGCCTTACATCCCAAAACTATAATAATGCTGCCACAAAATAACCAATATTTTCGGTTTCTCGCTGCCCAAGTAGCCCATAAAATGGCGCTGGGGATGATGACATCTAGATGGAAATCATATAAATTAATGTTGAAAAGTAATGGGTATAATAGGTAAGCGATCGCTACAGCTAAAGATATTTCTTTTTTCAAGCCAGCCTGTTTTCCTAATAGCGCAATTGGTAAAGCGCCTGACGACAAAACCACGGACTGGACGGCAAATAACCAATGTACGTCTGGGTAAATTTTGTACAATAAACCCAAAGGATACCATAACCAAGCCGCATGATCACCAAGAATATGAAATCCCAAGAGGGAAGAAATCGGCTTTTCTCCCTGACTAATTAAATAAACTACCTGATCAAAAATTCCTAAGTCAGCAGAGGCTGACTGAAATAAATTATGTCGGATACTACTACATACAAATAAAATTAAGGCATTTATACCGATTATCCAAAATATAGTTTGATTTGCTGGTGATCGCATAAAAATGTTTAGCTAAATTTATAGTTTTGACTAATTTTTCTGTACCATTAGGACAACAGAGACCCCAAAAGGTAAACTGAACGAATTCATAAAATAACGTTCACTAGCAAATAAAAAAGTTAAAAATTTATTGATGGGTTTTGCGGGTAAATTTAAATCACCACTGGCATCTGATTTTTTATCAAGTTTGAGCAGATTTTTTAATAAACGTACTCCAGCTACCAAGGGAAATAACCAAGTATTAAAATAGCTACCATAGTGGATATGATAACCAGCTAGTCTCACAACTCTTTTTAATCTTTTCAATGTATAGCGACGTTTATGATAGTTAATTTCATCATGGTAACTCCATAAAAATTGATAAGCCGGCACTGTAATTAATAACCAACTATTTGGTTTTAATCTGCTAGACAATGCTTCTAAAGCAGCTAAATCATCATCAATATGCTCTAAAACATCTAAGATAACAATTAAGTCATATTGGTCGTTAAAGGGAATTTGATCAGGTAAACTACCTTGTTGGACTGTAGTAACTTGCCTTTCATTCGCTAACTGACAAGCTGTTTCATCAAACTCCATCGCTGCAACTTCACCATAACGCGCCAACATCCTTAAATTGCCACCAGTACCACAGCCAGCCTCTAGAATTTTGGCATTGTTTGGCAGTTTGAGTTGAAGAATCAGTTTTTCTACAATTTGGCGACGACCGACAAACCACCAATGTTGATCCTCAACAGCCGCATACTTGAGATAAAAATTTTTATCCATACCAAAATTTGGTGTTTGAGTAACAATGCCAATATTTTCACACTTTTTTGTACTGCAAATGCAGTTTCATAACTCAGCATTTTTCATGATTAATTGTGGCGATCGCTGTTATAAATCAGTCCCAAGCAATTTATAGTGGGAGTTATCTCTAAATTATTAAGCAATTGTGAAAGCTATTACTCTTCTTGGTTCCACTGGCTCCATCGGTACTCAGACTTTAGATATTGTCGCTCAGTACCCAGATAAATTTCGGATTGTTGGATTGGCAGCAGGTAATAACGTCGAGATGTTGGCGGATCAAATTCGGCAGTTTCGACCAAGTATAGCAGCGATCGCAGCTGAAGATAAATTACCTGCACTCCAAGCCGCCATCCAAGACCTCAATCCCCAACCCATTTTAGTGGCTGGTACCGCCGGAGTGATTGAAGTTGCCCGCTATGGCGATGCCGAGACTGTTGTTACCGGGATTGTTGGTTGTGCTGGTTTATTACCCACCATCGCTGCCATTGAAGCAGGTAAAGATATTGCCCTCGCCAACAAAGAAACTTTAATTGCCGGCGGCCCTGTAGTTCTCCCCTTGGTGGAAAAACATGGGGTAAAACTCTTACCTGCCGATTCGGAACACTCAGCCATATTTCAATGCTTGCAAGGTGTTCCCACAGGCGGACTGCGGAAGATTTTGCTGACAGCCTCCGGTGGTGCTTTCCGTGATTGGCCTGTAGAAAAGTTGCCAGAAGTCACCGTCGCCGATGCCCTCAAACATCCTAACTGGTCGATGGGCAGAAAAATTACGGTAGACTCAGCGACTTTGATGAATAAAGGATTGGAAGTTATTGAAGCTCACTTTTTGTTTGGCTTAGACTACGACAATATCGAAATCGTCATCCATCCTCAAAGCATTATTCACTCGTTAATTGAGTTACAAGACACCTCTGTATTAGCCCAACTTGGCTGGCCAGATATGCGTTTACCCCTGTTATATGCTTTATCTTGGCCCGATCGCATTTACACAGACTGGGAACGTCTCGATTTAGTCAAAGCTGGCAGTTTTACCTTCCGTGAGCCAGATCATCAAAAATATCCTTGTATGCAGTTAGCTTATGCCGCAGGTAAAGCAGGTGGTTCGATGCCAGCCGTGTTGAATGCAGCTAATGAGCAAGCTGTAGCTTTATTTTTAGCAGAGAAAATTAGCTTTTTAGATATTCCCCGGTGTATTGAATGGGTATGCGATCGCCATCAAAATGATAACTGTACAAATCCTTCTTTAGATGACATTTTGGCAGCAGATCAATGGGCAAGACAAGAAGTTTTAACCGCAACTAAAAATTTAGTAACTTCCCCGCAGATGATTTCTCTGCACTAAAAACTCAGATATAACAATCCTTTGATTTGTAACAATTCTGTAATTCAGATACCTGGCTTCTTTGATAAGTCTGGTATCTTGTTTTTTATAAATTTTTTCTAAAGAATAGGCGTAAACAGAAATTTATTCAGTAATTTCCGCTATCATTACCACAATAGTTTTTACCTAATTTTATCCCCTAATTTATTCTGAATTCTTCTTAAATAATTACTATGATCCCAACTTTAATTATTGCTTGGATTGTATTTACAATATTATGGAAAGTTATCAAAACCACTGTGAGTAATGCCCTGACTATTGCGGCAATTATTATTTTATTACAGGTAGGTTTTGGCATTACACCGATGGATATTTGGCATCAGATCACTCAGTTTACTCAAAATCTTTTGCAAATTCGCCTGAATAAATAATCAGAATACAGGCGCAATTATCTCAGGACTTACGCGCCAAGATTGTCCAAACAGTTTGGGTATAAGGGTGTAGGTGTGAGGTTTACTTATTCAAAACCCTTACACCCTACACCCAATTTCCACAGATTATATTTGCGCCTCAGTCCTGATTAATTACCATGTAATCCCGCAATCTTCGCCAGCGCATCCTTAACATTTGCAGGTAGCTGGCGCATAATCTTACCTCTTTCTCTATCTAGTGCGACTAAGGTGACTTTAGCGGTGACATACAATTGCTGTCCATCAACAGAAACAATTGCATAATCCCAATTAATCCGCACACCAGTGACTTCCGTCATCCGAGTTTTGACAATAGCCTGCATACCCAATTGAATGGAACGGTGATAGCGTATTGAAATTTCTACCACTGGTAAATCACAGCCTAGTGCTACTAAATCAGCAAATTCAATCCCGATAGAGCGCAAACACTCTACCCTTGCTTCTTCCATCCAAGTTAAATAAGTACCATGCCAGACAATACCTGCATAGTCAGTATGATGGGGTTGTACTCTAATCGGATATTCAAACCAACTCTCAAACGCACGACTCTCTGTAACTTCAATAGCATCGGTTGGTGGTAGTGCTGGGTTTGGTTGTGATTCAGACATTTTCCAGTTTGTGACTAACTATGGTTTTCCACCTCTGGAATATCACAAAAATGAGACATCTATGCCACAGGACTGCCAAAATCACCCTGCGATCGCATGTCATAATTTAAATCACCATCAGCCAAAATATCTCTCAGTTGCCTGACCCTCATATCACAGATGTAGCAACCAACAATTTAATGATTTTAAATGTCACACAGAACAATGACATCACCAAGTGTTTCTTGCTTGGTCAATTCCCAATTTTTTTTCAATCAATGTCGCAGATGCACAAAATTCGCAAAATTGTTTCTATCTTCAGTTCACAGAAACAAAACATTTCACAACCTAGCTATTTGCCAATCTTATTGAAGGTAATGGTTAATAGGTAATGGAGGATGAAAAACCCTACCACAATTACCAATTACCAATTACCAGTGAGCCATTGTTAATGAGCAACTTATTCTCGGAGTTTGTTTGAAAATAACCCATCAGATCCCGAAACCCTTAACTCTTCTTGGCTAAGGTCTTACCACTTGTATAAGCTGGTACAGATTGCTTCACAAGATTTGCCAGTTCCTGTAACTGGTTAATTGCTTCCGCTCCTTCTAATTTCATTAATTCGCGGTCATCCCGCATTTCTGTCCAAGTAATTCCATAATCTGATACCAAAAATCGAATCAGATGGTTATTTCCCAGGCTCACCATAAACGAAGCACTGTTCATCTGGTCGCCACAGGTATAACAAGACGCAGGATAACCACGCCGTTCTAGTACAATTGCCAAGGCTTGTAGGTTCATTACCAAGTCTTGAACAAATTGCCGATGTTGATGTGCTAATCTCAGAAACACGTTTGTCCTCCAGACACCACAGTCATTTTAGTCACTTTTATATTTTTTTTAGATTTTCTTACCCACTGGTATTGTAAACTATCCATTACAATTCCCGGTTATATTTGCAGTAGTTAATTAACTACCTAGCTTAGGGTATGAGATAACTGTTCAGTTTGCCGTATCAAACTATTCAGTTTGCAAGTTTAATCTTTCAGACAGAACTTTAAAAATTATTGTTTCTTCATATACTTCTGTCATTAAAGATGATAGCTTACGGCGATCCGTTTTAAGAGTAACCCAAATTTGGTACTAGTCAACCACAGAAAAGCTACGGATATCGCGTTTACTAGCTATGTGTAGCCTAACCTATGATGTGCAGAAGCTTGAATCTCCTTTAATGTTCTTTACGCCTTTGCTTGGCTAGTCAACTGAGAGTATCTTTAACTCTAAGTTTGGTATGACTCAAGGGTTAGGTAATAAATTTTGAGACCTCCTAAATAAATATATGGAGTTTGGTAGAAAAACTTGCAGAGGTGAGATGCTGTGTAGCAGGAATATTAATAGCTTGGCAGAAAATTTTGATACAAAAAGTGTTCTGAGTCACTAAGATAATTTTTTACCCAACTATCTCTAGACACAAACCAGAGAATAACCAAACCGAGAATAAGTATGTTGCCAATTCGCCAGTTATAGGAGGAGGTAGGAGGCAGGAGGTAAAAGTCTTACTATAACTAGCATTCGTGCTTTTTGAAGTCTTAACTTATACTTTGACTGCTACAACTTTGATGGCAGATAACAGACAACAGGTTTGGCAAGACTGAGATCGCAATTTCCAATCTAAAACCTAAACTGAGATAAGATGCAATAAATGATTAAGTATACTTATACTCCTAAAATAAGGAGTGCTGATTTTTCCAGAAATTGCTGTTAATTCATCATATTTTAGAGCTAGGGTTTGTCACTCTAACGATAGTTAGAGATTAATGCAACAAACAGATGTATAACTTGAGCAAATATTTATTTTAGGGTGCGATCGCCCAAACTTTTTTCTAACAACCTATTTGTATATTTTTATAAATAATTAACAAGTTTAACGAGGTAGCGCATCATCCAGCCGGAGTTGGATACGGGGTAAAAGCACAGAATTAATTGCTTGACTCAGACGGTACTGTTGTTGGCTATAAGTATCATCAACCAGTGTACAGACTGTAAAGGTGGGTTGTTTCGGTTTCCCAATAAATGCAACACCACCTAATCCCCGATAATCAACAATCCAATATTCTGGAATGCCTAAGAGTGCATACTCCTCAACTTTGCGTGCATAGTCAGTTTCCCAATTAGTATTGACAACTTCCACCACTAATTTAATCGAGCGCCCCAAGGTAATTACTGGTTCTCGCTCCCATAAAGGTTCACGGTCAAGAACCGTTTCATCCAGCACCACAACATCAGGACGACGAACTGTAGCAGCCTCAGCAAAAGGGTAAATTAGACAAGTGCGAGGAATAAACCAAGGCAGTTTTTCTGTAACTAAGTGACTGCCAATTTGGGTTGCAAGTTTGCCACTTACCGTTTCGTGTGGGCCAGTGGGTTCCATATCAATTAGTTCTCCATTGGCCAATTCATAGCGAGGATTGTCTCGGTATTGCGAGAGAAAATCTTCAACAGTCAGGGTTTGCGGTGAGATATATGTCATAGTGCTAATTGATTTTCTTTCCACCCTTGGCTACAAAAGTTCCGCACTATCCAGGGAGTTGCTTTTTCAAAGCTTCTAAGCCAGCCCAACGGCTATCAACAGGCTGTTCTGGCTTCTCATCCACACTAGCCAAAATACCTGGACAATTTAAGTCACACAACTGACGTTGAGGCATTTCTAAGCATATCTGCTCATACAGCCATTCACTAGGAAAAAAATATCCATTGGGCGACAAGGTTTCTACCAAGTCTTCCATAGCTACTTCTCGTTCTAGAGGCAAGTCTTGTGGTTGATTAGCTACCTCATCCAACCAAATAACTTCTTTAGTTTTTACCGCTAAACGGTGATTATACTGCTGCAAACATCGGTTACATGTACAGGTAATAATTGTTTCTGCCTGACCGGACACTTCTAGGTAATTACCGTGATGCTGTACACGAATACGACCTCGAATTGGTGTTAACGTTTCTAGCCCAGGCAGAAACTCTTGAACCTGAATTTCCTCTGTCCGCTCCGGGGCTTTAGTGAGCTGCGGAATAAAAATTGCGTCCATAGGATTTGTGAGATACCCTCACTCAAATTTGTGTTACTAATCAGCGATTTTGCTGATACTACATTTTGATTTTAGCTCTTAGCACAGTCGCAATTGTTAACTGAGAGAGCTTTCATAACTCCATAGCCGGACGCACAACCAAATTCCGATGTGGTTCTTTGCCACGGCTGAAGGTTTCTAAATCAGCAAATTCCTTCAAAAACGTGTGGATTTGCCGCCGTTCAGCTGAACTGAGAGATTTAATTTCCACTTCTCGACCAAAACTCCGCACTTCATCAGCTGCGGCTTCCGCTAAAGCGCGAATTTCCGCTTGTCTTTTCACCCGATAACCATTTAACTCAATGGTATAGGATGCTTGTTCTGCTTGTGCTTGGTTCAAGTTAAGGACGGAATTAGCTAAATACTGAATTGCGTCCAAAACCGAACCATCAGCACCAATCAGAACTTTGATTTGCGTTGGAGTTAAGTTGGTTTCGTCAATTGTCAACCAGTAATTATCCGGTTCTGGGGCATCATCATCTTGAGGCGGGGCTACTTCTATATTGCCTCGAATCTCCGCAGAGACCCCAGTGAGTTCCAGCAGTGATTTTAACCACTGCTGACCTCGCTGCATGGAACTGTTAGTCATCTATCAACCTGTAGGCTTTTTCTTAGAACTTTTTGGTTCAAAAGGTAATGCTTTTTGTTCTGCCACTGCTGCTTCTTTCTCTTGGATGGCTACAATTTTTTGCAGTTCCTCTGGTAAGGGTTCACGAGAGAGAATGTAAGTTTGCAGAGTTTGGAAAATATTACCAATTACCATATACATCAACACCCCAGCAGGTAAGGGGAAGAATAAGAACATCCCAGAAAAGATGACTGGGGTGATTTTGTTGACTGTATCCTGTTGGGGGTTGCCGCCACTGGAGTTCTGCCCGGAAAGGATTTGGCTGACGTAGAGACTGATCCCAAAGAAAATGACCATCGCTACAATATCCCAGTGGATGGTACCGTCGGGATCAACTGCACCAACTCTACCCAAGGCATCGATGAATAAAAATCCTTTGTCGGCTGCTAGTCCAGGAATTGTGCCTTGCAGTGTCACATCTCCAGGTTGTAAGGCTTCAATATTACCTTCAGCATCGATTTTGATTCTTTCTTCGCCTTTGGTGATTTTCCATTCGGGCGTGAGTTTGGTTTCTGGGTGTTCTGTTAATAAGACATCAAAAGGCTTACCTTCTAATGTCTGATATTGAATTTTGGTTTTTTCTCCGACGGCTAGTTTGCTACCGCCAGGGAGAATAGCAGTTACTTTATGATGTTCCCCATCAGCAACGTAGATGTTTTGTGGGGAAGTCGCAAAGGCTTGTGGTTGAATTCGTTCGATTTGTTCAGATGGCAAGATTTGCAGGTTGACGGAGTAATTTACGCCGGCAAACGGTGATCCCCGTAAAGTAGCAAACAAAGCTAACAATACAGGCATTTGCAACAGTAATGGTAAACATCCTGCCAAGGGGTTGCCGAACTCCTTTTGGACGTTCATCATTTCTTCTTGTTGCTTTTGCGGATCGTCTTTATAGCGTTCTTTGATTTCTTGCATCCGCTTTTGCATGAGAGGCTGCACAATTCGCATCCGCCGCATATTGCGGATTGAACCAGCACTCAGGGGGTAAAGCGCAAAGCGGACTATCAATGTCAAGGCCACGATCGCCAATCCATAGCTCGGCAAAATGCCGTAGAAAAAGTCTATGATTGGCAACATGACGTTGTTTGAGAGGAAGCCGATACCAAAGTCCATTATTCTGAATTCAACCTGAGGTACTGTAAATTTAACTGAATCTAATTTATCTAAATCGTGATTCGGCTGCGACTATCTCTCGCTACGGATAGCCGCACCAGGGCAAAATTTGGGAGTGGGGAGTTGGGAGTGGTGTGCAGTTCTTAATATGTGGGAAGTTTTGAATTTTTTATTTTATACAGAATTCCCCACTCCCTATTCCCTACTCCCTACTCCCTACCTGTTATTAAGCCGCGCTATAAGTGGGATTTTTGGCAGCAATTTTTTCATTGATGTAGTCATATACTTCGCGGAAATTGGGAACTGCCCGCATTTCTAAGCGACTGCCATTTCTGAGGGTGACTACCATATCTCCCCAAATGCCAACACCACGGGGAACTTTGACGATTTTGACAATTTCTGAGTAAATAATGTCAGTGCGATCGCGTCCCATCCAACCGCCAGTTACTGAAATCCGTCGGTCTGTAATGCGATAGCGCAGCCACAATGCTCTGACAATCGCTCCAACTGTTAAAGGAATACCAACAACAGTCAGTCCAATCAGCAAGTTGAGAATTAAGTCCCCAACGTGAGGCCCGCCTTCATAATAAATTTCTTCACGAATGCCCATTTAATACCTCAGCTTGTGCCAACAACTGCTCTAATTCTTGCAGAAATTGTTGGCTTCCGCACTTAGATTCTGCTGTTGTTGGTTTTACCACAAATACCAACCGCCATCCTGGAGATAATTTTGGCAACAACTGATGCAAGGCTGCTGCCATTTGTCGTTTAATGCGGTTACGCACGACAGCCTTTTTACTGACTTTCGTGCTGATCGATATGCCAATTTTTGTACTATCAACTTTTTTGGTATCAGTTGCTAGTTTAGTGGTAGCGGCAGTATCTCCAGCAGATTCTGGAGTAGCTTTTGGTTTTAAAGCTCTCAAAGTGAAATGAGAGCTTTGTCGCCGAATTCCTTCGCGGAAAACTGCCTGAAAATCTTTGCGAGATTTTAGTCGATTCGCCTTGGGCAAAGCCACAGCCCCTCTAGTTGCTGAAAATGCTCTATACGCTCAGACGATAACGTCCTCTTTTTCTCCTAGCTTTGATGACGTTTCTGCCGTCTGGTGTTCTCATTCTGGCACGAAAACCGGAGGTTCTTTTTCTCTTACGGCAAGTACCACGCAGGGTTCTTTTCATACTGCTGTCCTCTAAGGCGATTCTTATAAAAAGTCACAATCTATAATCTTACCACTGCTTGTAGTCAAGAGTCAAAAGTCTATCGTCTAAAACCCTTGACTGTTGAGCCTTGATTCACCGAATTTGAGATTTTAAGTTTTGGATTTTGGATTGCTGGGTTGAATCTAAAATCCAAAATCTAAAATTGATTCATCCCCAAGCTGCATCCCGGAATTGGTGCAGTCAATCTAAAATCTAAAATCCAAAATCTAAAATTGATCGACTTGAGATTTAGCTGATACTCAAAATCCAAGTTCCTATGTAGCGTAGTAATGGAGTATCACCTGGTGAGAGAATTTGACAGTTGAAATAGAAAACTCCCCCAAATGAAGGATTCTCTACATTAGATAAAACTAACTCCACAGGGCCGCCTGCGGGGACTGGTTCTTCGGGAAATATTTCGATGATGCGGGCTTCTTTATCCCATTTCACTTCCGAAATCGGTACTTTTTTCCCTCTAAATCTGACTTCTACTCTCTTGGGATCAAAACTGCCTTTGTAGTAGTTGGGGTAAGTGATGGCAAATTGCGCCACCGCCAATTTCATTTTTTGTTGAGGAATCCTCAGAATATATCTATCTCTACTGTTTGTTTGTCCGCCAAAATCCAAACGGAAAGGTAGCTGATTTTCGGCTTTGATACCGCTAAATAATGTGAATCCAGGTAAGCTTTGTGCAGAGACTTGAGTAGTCAATCCTGTTAAAAGACAGCTAGTTACAGCTAAAGCGAAAAGAATTGCGAATTGTGGCTTGCGTATCAGCCAATGACTGAACAGTGGACGTTGCATAGTTAGGCTCCTCTAGCAGATATAACCTGTTTATGTAAATACTCTTGTTGAGTATTCTTAACTAAACTTTACTACCGAATTCTTGACTATGGACGATTAGGGAAAATAAAAAGTGCCATAGCTGAGGAGTTAGAGAGGCTAGAACCTCATGATTAGTATTGTGACTCAACATTTTCAACTCAGTACTCAGAACTGGAAAATGTGTGGATGTTGCTAAATATGTACAACTGTATATAACTTTTGCGGGTTTTGTTATAAAAATTGAGCTATAAAATTAGCGATCGCCATGAAGATTGGGCTAGATTAATAAAAATAAGTCAGCAGCAATCTAAAGAGTAATCTTTAAAAATACATCAAATTATTAAGCTTTAAAAATTTCAAGTAGATTCCACTATGTAATTAAGGCAAAATCTTGCAATCTGGAAAATAACCTAAAGACTAAAGATGTAAACTTGGGAATCAACATAGCATTAGCAATATGTAAACCTATAGGTCAATATCGGCAAGTTTGACCTGTATAAAAGCAAAATCCGGCTTTAGCCTGAGAACTAACAGTAGGAAAGATAAAGTTCAAGGTTCAATCTACAAAATCAAGCGATTGCTGGTAATAATTGCAGCTTCACTATGAGTACACAATGTCCCGAAATCGGGATATTTGAAGGTTTTGCAGAGATGTGAGTATTTATCTCTAGGAGATTTCATGAGAATAGCAGTTGCTAAAGAAATAGAAGTTTGCGAACGTCGTGTGGCTTTAAATCCTGAAACTGTGGCGCGACTTGTCAAACAAGGTTTAGAAGTATGGGTAGAAAAAGGTGCAGGAGAGCGTTCATTTTTTAGTGATGCTGCATATCAAGCCGCAGGTGCAGAAATTATTAGTGATACTGATCAATTATGGAACCAAGCAGATATTTTATTAAAAGTTAGTCCACCCCAAGAGCGAGAAGATGGACGATCAGAAATTGATTTACTGCGGGAAGGATCGGTTTTAATTAGCTTTCTCAATCCTTTAGGAAATCCAGTAGTTGCCCAACAGTTAGCTAATCGCAAAGTTACAGCCTTGAGTATGGAATTGATCCCCAGAACTACCAGGGCGCAAAGTATGGATGCTTTGTCTTCCCAAGCTTCACTCGCCGGTTACAAATCTGTATTAATCGCTGCTGCCGCCTTACCTAAATATTTCCCGATGCTGACAACAGCAGCAGGGACAATTGCCCCAGCTAAAGTATTGATTATGGGTGCAGGTGTCGCGGGATTACAAGCGATCGCCACCGCCAGACGTTTGGGTGCTGTTGTGGAAGCCTTTGATATTCGTCCCGCCGTCAAAGAAGAAGTCCAAAGCTTAGGCGCAAAATTTGTGGAAGTCAAACTCGACGAAGAAACCACCGCCGCAGGTGGTTACGCCAAAGAAATTTCCGAAGCCAGCAAACAACGAACTCAAGAAGTTTTAGCAGAACATATCAAAAACTCTGATGTCGTGATTACTACCGCCCAAGTCCCTGGGAGAAAAGCGCCACTGCTTGTCACAGAAGAAATGGTGGCACAGATGAAACCAGGTTCAGTCATTGTCGATTTAGCCGCAGAACAAGGTGGTAACTGCGCCTGCACTGATCCCGGTAAAGATATTGTCTGGAATGGCGTAACCATTATTGGGCCGATTAATCTCCCCTCATCTATGCCAGTTCACGCCAGCCAACTGTATTCCAAGAATCTCACATCTTTATTGCAACTATTAATCAACAAAGAAAAAGCTTTGCAGATTAACTTTGCCGACGACATCATTGATGCGGCTTGCATTACCCACGCAGGCGAAATCCGCAATCAACGTGTCAAGGATGGGCTGCAAACTATCAATACTCAACAACCTGCTGTTAATTAGGGAATGGGGAGTAGGGAATGGGAAGTTCCTAACCTCTAGCCCCTAACCCCTCATATAAGGAGATTTAAACATGACAGATGCGTTACTTGCGGCATTATTTGTCTTTGTGTTGGCATCATTTATTGGCTTTGAAGTGATTAACAAAGTCCCACCAACTCTACACACGCCCTTAATGTCTGGTTCCAATGCGATTTCTGGCATTGCGGTACTGGGGGCGATAGTAGCGTCTGGTGCTAAGGAAACAAGTGTTTCGGTAATTTTGGGTTTGATTGCTGTGGTACTCGCCACAGTCAACGTTGTGGGTGGTTTTCTCGTCACCGACAGAATGCTACAAATGTTCAAGAAAAAGGAGATTAAGGCGTGAGTGACTTTTTACCGACTGGAATTCAGCTGACGTATTTAGTCGCTGCATCCTTATTCATCTTTGGTTTGAAAAAACTGGGATCGCCTGCCACAGCCAGGAATGGAAATGTGATTGCGGCGGTGGGAATGCTGCTGGCAATTGTGGCGACCATGCTAGATCAGCATGTGTTGAATTATGAAATGATTTTGTTAGGCTTGGCGATAGGTTCAGGCATTGGTGCGATCGCAGCCTACAAAGTCCAAATGACTGAAATGCCCCAAATGGTGGGTTTACTCAATGGCTTAGGTGGTGCAGCTTCCGCCCTAGTCGCTGTGGCAGAATTTTGGCGTTTACTAGAACACTCCCAACCCATCCCTTTAGATGTCAACATTTCCATGTTGTTGGATGTGTTAATTGGTGGTGTTACCTTCACGGGCAGTTTTCTCGCCTTCGCCAAATTACAAGGTTTAATTAGCGGTTCCCCCATTACATTTCCCTTCCAACAACCATTTAACTTGTTGCTGTTAGGTGCTTATCTAGCTGGTAGTGCTTACTTAATTGTCACACCAGATAGCCTACCCATATTTTTGGCAGTAGTTGGGGTTTCTTTGGTATTGGGTGTAATGTTCGTCATCCCCATTGGTGGCGGCGATATGCCTGTGGTAATTTCGCTGTTAAACTCCTTATCGGGTGTCGCTGCATCGGCGGCGGGGTTTGTGGTGATGAACAATATGTTAATCATCGCCGGCGCATTGGTGGGAGCTTCTGGCCTCATCCTGACGGAAATCATGTGTAAAGCCATGAACCGTTCTCTGTTCAGCGTGCTGTTCAGTGCTTTTGGTTCAGGTGGCGGTGCTGCTGGTGCGGCGGCGGCTGGTGCAGCAGATCAAACCGTCCGCAGTATTGATCCCGAAGAAGGTGCGATGATGTTGGGTTATGCCCGGAACGTCGTCATTGTTCCTGGTTACGGTATGGCAGTTGCCCAAGCGCAACACAGCGTGCGAGAGTTGGCAGATCAACTAGAACGTATGGGTGTAGATGTGAAGTATGCCATTCACCCTGTAGCGGGGAGAATGCCCGGACACATGAACGTATTATTGGCAGAGGCGAATGTGCCTTACACCCAGTTGTACGATATGGATGATATCAATCCCCAATTTGAACAAGCTGATGTAGCTTTAGTCATTGGCGCGAATGATGTGGTAAATCCGGCGGCGCGTAGCGATACCAATAGCCCAATTTACGGAATGCCAATTTTGGAAGTAGATCGGGCAAAGCAAACAATCGTAATTAAGCGCGGGATGAGTGCTGGTTTTGCTGGTGTAGATAATGAATTGTTCTACAAAGATAAAACCACAATGCTTTTTGGTAGCGCGAAAGATATGGTGGCGAAGTTGGTTTCGGAAGTGAAGCAACTTTAACGTAGACGCGCAAGCGGCTTGCCGTAGGCTACCGCCAAGACGCGGAGGGCGCAGAGTCAAGAATTAGAAAATTAACTTGCCTTGGAGGTGTGATGCTTCTGAGGCAAGTTTTTTTATTTTTTTCGCGCAAAGGCGCAAAGACGCAAAGGATTAAAATTTTTAAGTATAAATAGCCAAACTGTATTTGTGATGGCTAAATTTCCTAGAGCTTTATCAAATGAATATTTCCATAATATTGGTAGAGCGATCGCAGCTAACAATTTTTGTGTGTAAAACTTAGAATCATATAATGATTGAAACACTGACTCCAGAACAAGAAGCCTTAATTCCCGTTTATCGTGATAAGTGGCGAAAAATAGCATTGTCAAATAAACAAATTGAGACTAAAAAAGCTACCGAAATAATCAAGCAGGCTTTTGCTGATAGTGGAATTATCAATAATCCTAAAATCAAGTTTGTCAGTAGCCCCTTAAATGCTTTTGAAGATATAAAGAATTTATACACTTTGCAAAAACAAGTAACCTATTTATCTTTTCCTTTATTTATTATTATCCTTCCATTAGTAGTATGTTTTTATTCACTACAAATTGAATCTGATTACGTTAGTGGATTAATATTTGTTTTAGGTTGCACTTTATCTGCAATAACATACTATAAACTATCTCGAATAATAATCTTAAATATTGATACAGATATACTGGCTAGACTCAGGGTATATCTGCTAAATAATACAAATTGCTATCTAAGCAAATCTTTGGAACGTAAATTAAGCAGAGAATTCTATGATCCTATTTTAGAACAAACAGAAAGACAATTATCTAGAATACACAGCACAAAACTTAAGGTGAATTTACATTACTTTAGAATATTATGTCCTATTGGTTATGGTTGGTATCAATGGAGAATATTTGTACAAAATGTAGCTAGATTAGACTATTGTATCTCAGTGTTTAACTGGAAGTATGATTTTAATAAATGGCCAATTATGCAGTCTATGATTGAAGAAGTTGGCTGTATTATTCCTGCTTACAATCAAATTTTACTCGTAGTTAATCGCCCTATAGCTTTAAATTTAGATTCTCAAAACCGTCTTCATGCTGAAGGTGAAACTGCAATTAGATTTGCTGATGGCTATAGTTTTTATTCTTATCATGGTGTTACGCTACCAGAAAGATACGGAAAATTACATCCTCATCAATGGCAAGCAAAATGGCTATTAGAAGAAAAAAATACTGAACTAAGGCGAGCATTAATTCAAGGAATTGGATATAGTAAAATCTGTCAAGAATTACAAGCTACTGAATTAGATTGTTGGCATGAATATGTGCTATTAAAAATAGATGCTTTTGTGGATATTGAAGAAATTTATCTGTTAAAAATGACTTGTCCTAGTACTGGGTTTATTTATGTGTTGCGAGTCCCACCTTACATGAAATCAGCAAGAGAGGCAATTCGCTGGGTGAATTGGGATATCGACCCAGAAGAATTTGGTATGCAAACGTGAAATAGTAATCTTTATGAGATGATCCACCAAAAGATAACAAGCGATCGCATTCCTATTTTCACAAATATTGAGCGATCGCTCATCAGTAACATGATATAAATCTAATCATGATAGACCACGATCGCCTGTTCAAAGAACTACTCACCACCTTCTTCTGGGAATTCATCGAGTTATTCTTCCCAGAAATCACTGCTTATCTGGAAAGAGACAGCATCACCTTCCTTGATAAAGAAATATTTACTGATGTTACGGCTGGTGAAAAATATGAAACTGACATAGTAGTAAAAGCAAAATTTAGAGGACAAGAATCCTGTTTCTTAATACATCTGGAACATCAAGCTTATTATCAAGAAGCATTTGATTTGCGGATGTATCGCTACTTTGCCAGATTGTATGAGAAATACGGCTTGCCAGTTTATCCCATTGCCTTATTTTCTTACGATCGCCCCAAAAAAGTCGAACAAGATTTTCATCAAGTTGCATTTCCCAATAAAGTCGTCTTGCAATTCAACTATGATGTGATTCAGTTAAATCGCTTGAATTGGCGAGAGTATCTACAACAGCAAAATCCTGTGGCTAGTGCGCTGATGGCGAAGATGAACATAGCGCCACAAGACCGTCCTAGAGTAAAATCGGAGTGTCTGCGCCTATTAGCTACATTGCAGTTAGATCCAGCACGGATGCAGTTAATTTCAGGGTTTATTGACAGTTATCTACGGCTAAATGCCCAAGAAAATCAAATATTCCAGGCGGAAATTGCCCAATTTGAACCAACTCAACAAGAGGTAGTTATGCAAATCGTCACCAGTTGGATGGAGGAAGGGATACAACAAGGGCTGCAACAAGGAGAATTGAAAGTAATTCAGCGTCAATTAACAAGACGCATCGGTACAATTACTCCTAAATTACAAGAGCAACTGCGGGGATTATCTTTAACTCAGTTAGAAGATTTAGCAGAAGCTTTACTAGATTTCTCTAATGAAGCTGATTTAGTAGCTTGGTTACAACAGCAATAAAATACACCAAAATCTATTTTCCGAAATAAGCCTAATTATTAGTGGGAATTGTAGGCAACTAAGCGCAGTACGTATCGGACTACACTTTAGCCATTTAAAAATGACTCCTACAAACTATGAGTATTTTGTGATCTACAGATAAAATCTCACTTATGAGGAAATTTTCTGACTTGATATTCTGCTGACTCAATCATCTGAAAATTATCTCCCATTACTTGTGCGAATTGACTATCAATCGCGGCTAAGTCTGCTTCAGAAATAGCTTGCCATTGTTCTCTTGTTGCCCAACGAATCATAAAAGTTACTTCTGAGGGCTTGTTTGGGTTAATCCAGACTTCTTTGCTGAGGAAGCCTGGATACTTTGCTAATGCTGTTGTCCAAATTTCTGCATCCTTTTGGATAAAAGTTTCCCGCAGATTTGGGTCAACTTGAAATTTTAGCAGTTCTATAACCACACTCATTGATTCCTGATGTTTGCGAATTTGCCAAAATAGAGATGTAGGCTAGAATTAACTCCGCTTCCAGCATAGCTTGATTGCATACACTCAAGAGCAAGGAGGCTGGTTTGAAATAAATAACAGGAAGGACGTATGGATAGCAACAACTGGTTGCAACAGCTAATGATGGTGGGAATTGGTACAACGTCTTTGGTAGCAGAAAAGCTGCGTGAGGTGAGTGATGAATTAGTCAAAGACGGTAAGCTGAATCCTGAGCAAGCTAAGGCGGTAATGGACGATATTGTACAGCAGCTAAAGTCAGAGCAAGGTAATTGGGATGCTCAAATGCAACGACAAATGCGGAATATGTTGCAAGATTTAGGAGTGGCGCGTCAGTCTGAGGTAGATGAACTCCGGGGGAGAATTGACCGTTTAGAACGTCAAGTAAGGGATTTAGAAAATAAGCTTTGGCGTTAATAATGTGCTTTCTGATTTAAACTAAAATGTGTCCTGTTGGTATTGCTTTTACCAAACGACCTCAGTATGGAGGACTAATTTTGAAAGCAATTTTACTCAGCGTGGGTGTCATGCTGGCTTGTGTGGTGGTTTTAGTGTTAGCACAATTAGGCGGTAAACCTGAGACTGCTGTTGCGGCTAATTTGACCCAAGCGCAATCATCCCCCACTACCATTACAAAAAACGATACTCTGATAGCGAATAACACTATGTCTGATAAAAATGTTGTCACAACTCCTTCTGGACTAAAATACGTTGAAATCACAGAGGGAACTGGGGCGACTCCTGAACCTGGCCAAATAGTTGTAGTTCACTACACTGGCACTTTAGAAGATGGAACTCAGTTTGATAGTTCCCGCGATCGCGGTCAACCTTTCCAGTTTAAAATCGGCATTGGACAGGTAATCAAAGGTTGGGACGAAGGACTCAGCACAATGAAAGTTGGCGGTCGGCGTGAGTTGATTATCCCTTCAGAGTTGGGTTATGGTTCCCGTGGTGCAGGTGGCGTAATTCCACCTAACGCTACCCTGATTTTTGATGTGGAATTGCTTGGTGTTAAATAAAGTGTGAAGTATGAAGTATGAAGTCTGAAAATTTTTAGACTTCATACTTCATAGTTAATAATTTGGTCTGGCTAGGTTTTTAAATTTGGTATATTGCGGGTCGAATAAAAGTTTGACTGTACCTGTTGGGCCGTTGCGGTGTTTTGCTACTATGACTTCAGCAATGCCGCGATCGGGGGTATCTGGTGAATAATATTCATCGCGGTATAACATAATAACCAAATCCGCATCTTGTTCAATACTGCCGCTTTCTCTCAAATCAGATAACATTGGGCGCTTGTTGGTACGTGCTTCTACGCCGCGACTTAACTGTGATAATGCAATTATAGGTACAGATAACTCACGGGCTAAACCTTTAAGACTGCGTGTGATGCGAGATAATTCTTGTACGCGGTTATCGCCTGCACCTTCCATTAATTGCAGGTAATCTATGACAATCAAGCCTAAATCTGCGCCTTGTTCGGCTTGCAATCTTCTGGCTTGCGATCGCATCTCGTTGACTGTTATATTCGGCGTATCATCAATGTAAAGTGGAATCTCGGAAAGCATACCAATTGCCCGACTTAACGGTTCCCACTGGGTTTGGCTAATACGTCCACTCCGCAGATAACCAGATTCAATTCCCGCTTCACTGGCTAATAGTCGCTGTACTAGCTGTTCTTTGGACATTTCTAAGCTAAAAACAGCAACTGGTAATTTATATAAAGCAGCGATATTATGACCTAAATTCAAGCAGAATGCGGTTTTTCCCATTGACGGCCTGCCAGCAACGATAATCAAATCAGAACGCTGAAAACCGCTAGTCATAGCATCTAAATCATAAAAGCCACAAGGAATCCCTGGTAAAGCGACACCTTGATGGCGTGTTTCAATATCTTGAAAAGTATTGACTAAAGTATCAGAAATATGCACTAAACCTGATTGCGGTCGTTCTTGGGTGACCCCAAAAACTTTTTGTTCTGCTTTGTCTAAAACTATGGGTAATTCGGTTTCTGTCTCGTAACCAAGATGGACAATTTCGTTACCAGCTTTAATTAACTGTCGCCGCAGGTATTTTTCCATGACTAAGCCTGCTAAAGCGTCGATGTTAACAGCAGAAACTGTCCTGTCTACTAGGGTGGCTAGTTTATTTCTCCCACCAATCTTCGCTAGTAAATCATTATCAGTTAACCAACTGGTAATAGATAGTAAATCTGTGGGTTTACTTTGGGCGTGGAGACGCAGGGCGGCTTGATAAATATCTTTATGGGCGCTAATGTAAAATGCTTCAGGAACTAAGCGATCGCTAACTCGACCAATCGCTTCTGGATCTAGTAAAATTCCCCCCAAAATCGCTTCTTCTGCTTCAATATTTTGGGGTGGTAGGCGTTGCCCGGAGAGGTTGCCGTAGGCATCGCTACCATCGCCTTGAAAACTTAATTCTTCCGCCATATACGATTTTGGATGAGTAATTTAGGATATCACTTACGTTAACCTTAGCTAAAACATAGCGAATTGCCTTTGTATTCTGTTTCTGAAGGTGTCTGTGCTGACAAAGGTGAGGTTTGGAGTTATATAACTGTACCATCTGGGTTGATGGCGATCGCCCCGTTGCTGGGATTGGTTGTAACGGTCAGGGTTGTGGGGTTGATGCTGCTGTCTGCGTCGGTATCATTGCTGAGGATGTTGATTGTAACTGGTTGGGTTTGGTTGGTGGTGGCGGTGTCGTTGTTGGCGACTGGTGCTATGAAGTCGTTGTTCAGCAACATTACGTTGTCGAGGACGACTTTGGCATCTCTGGCACCGAAACCGAGGAGGTCGAAGTAGAGGGTAGCGGCGGTTCCTGCTTGAATGCCTGTGAGGTCTACTTTAAAGGTGAGGGGTTGGTTAAGGATAAGGTTACTGTTGGGGGTGGTGTTGACTAAAGTGACTTTGTTGCTGCTGTAGTATTTGCCGTCGTTTTGGATGTTGAGTAAGGAGTCTGTTTGAGTGAGTACGATCGCCTGATCTTGTAGGTTGGGTGGAACGAAGTGGAACCCAACAAATGCCACGAAAAAAACTACAAAACTTTCAACTACCAAAATATCTCAATTCAAACGGTAAAATTCACGCTGCAATTATTTTACCTGTCACAATATTTTCTCAAAATATTATAATTTGGTGTTGGGTTACGGCGCAATATAGATTTACCGTGTTCTTTTCAATATCTCTTGTGCGCCTTCACCCAACCTACGAATATTATTCATTTCCTATGTCTTGGGGAAATTCTATATCTTCTTCTGCACCCCAATCAATATGATATATTCCTCGCTGTACATACAACATAAAACTGGAATATTGCCAATCTTTAGGTGCTTTGACATAGCCATGTTTAACGGGGTTGTAATGGATGTAATCACAATGGCGAATAAAATCAGCTTCATCTTTAATTTGATGTTCCCAAAATCGGCGTTGCCAAACTGCTAATTCGCCTTTATTTTGACGCGATGCTGATATTTTTCCATGATATTTAACATCGCAACGATGACTAAAATAGTTTTTAATTAATCGCCAACGATTGGAAAAATCACTATCTCCTGGTGGTAAACTCCAAAGACAATGGATATGGTTTGGTAAAATAGCGATCGCATCTACAATCAATGGATGTTGTGCAATCACTTTTTTGAATGCTTGTCGCAATAAAATAATATTCTCTGGTTCGCAGAGAAATTCCTGGCGCTTGTGAGTAACCACAGTGAAGAAAAAAGTACCTCCTTCTACTTTTGCTCTGCGGTATTCCATGACATAATTTACAAGGTATTCATGATGCTCATCAAGTAAGAAAATCCTGTAGAAAGTTGAGGAATAGGAAATACCTTGAGCCAAGGTTTAATCAAATTGAAAAAGATTAAAGGTTGAACAATCAGACGTAAATTTTTTAAAATATTCTTCCAACCATAATTTTCATCCCACAAGGGATGCTCCGCAAATATTTTGACATTCAAGACAGTCGCTACACCAGTATAAGTTTTTAGCCTTAACTGAAATGTATTGATGTATAGCCACAATTTATGACTAGCAATATTTATTAGTCACCCAAGTGCTTGACTAGCAAGGGTTTGAGATATGTATGCTACAATTGAGCAGTCGCGCAGCTGTCTTTAAAAAAGCCGATCGCTCAGTCAGGGTATTTAGATCCGCTAGTCGGATATCTTACAGCCCATCAGAATTAATGGAAACAGTTCTAATTTCTGTCGTCAGCAGCTGCTAGTCTAAAAACATTAAAGATATGAAAAAAGTTGTCGTTGGTCTTTCCGGTGGCGTTGACAGTTCTGTTGCTGCTGCTATCTTACATAATCAGGGCTATGAAGTAATTGGTTTGACCCTTTGGCTAATGAAAGGCAAAGGGCAATGTTGCTCTGAAGGAATGATCGACGCGGCTGATATTTGCGAACAACTAGGTATTCCCCATCAAGTTGTGGATATTCGGGATGTCTTTCAGAGCAATATTGTTGATTATTTAGTGTCTGGTTATAGTGCGGGAATTACGCCGTTACCTTGTTCCCAGTGCAATAAAACGGTGAAGTTTGGCCCGATGGTGGAATATGCTCGTGAACAATTGGGATGCGATCGCATTGCCACTGGTCATTATGCCCAGATTAATTATGATGATGCAAGTGGGCGTTATCAGTTACTAAGAGCAGTTGACCGTAACAAAGACCAGTCTTACTTTTTGTATGATTTGTCTCAAGATTTACTCGCAGCTTCCGTATTTCCTCTAGGTGAACTAGAAAAAACAGATACGCGCCGGATTGCTGCGGAATATAATTTGAAGACTGCCGACAAACCAGAAAGTCAAGACTTGTGCTTAGTGGAAAGTAACGGTTCCATGCGGGCGTTTTTAGATAAATATCTTGCGCCCAAAAAAGGCGATATTGTGGATACCACAGGCAAAGTTTTGGGACAACATGATGGTGTCCATCATTACACCATTGGTCAACGCAAAGGTTTGGGCATTGCGGCGGCTGAACCATTATATGTGGTGGAATTAGATGCTGTGAATAATCGGGTTGTGGTAGGCGATCGCACCAAAGTAACTCAGCCAGAATGTACAGTCGGGCGAGTAAATTGGGTTTCCATCGCTGAACCCTCCACACCAATTCAAGCTGAAGTTCAAGTCCGCTATCGTTCTCAGCCTGTACCAGTGACGGTAATTCCTCTGGAAAATTCCCGTGTCCGCTTGGTATTTGATGAACCCCAGTTCAGCATTACCCCAGGACAAGCAGCAGTTTGGTATGACGGGGTAAAAGTGTTAGGCGGCGGAATTATTGAGCAGTTTAGTTAAATGCTTGTGTAGAGACGTTAAAATTCAATGTCTCTACTCATCGTCGGTATTTAGCTGTTAAGCATGAGTACCCGTGCTTCTACGTGGTTCATAATTGGGATACTTTTGATTGAATTCTTCAATAAGTGTGCATATCTCATTTTTTAGTTGCGTTGATTGATTACGGTATAACCAAGGTAGCCAGTAGAGAGTTTTATACACACACAATGGCGCAATATCTATCTGAGCTTTGATAATCTCAAGTACTCGCTTGTAACCTAAATTGGGCAGAACAGCTTTGATATACCATTCCACCGTGCTTGCGTCACCATAGACTAAACCATTTGCGAGAATCACTTCTAAAAAAATAGGTTTGAGTTGCGATCGCTTGGCTAACTTACATCCCTGCCAAGGATTTGCGTTTAATACACGCCAAACAAAGGTAAATTTTTCCTCATTATTAAGTTGTCGCAGCCACTTCAATAACTCATTTTCTTGTTTTGAATCAATGAGTTCATCAGCGTACTTGAGAGGGTCAAACATACTTGATGGGCAATAACTACTTTTTTCAATCTTCTTTTGACTAATTTTACAGAAGTATTTTTACTCTCTGTACCAGCATTTGATAAGTTAGTTAATACATAGTTTGCAACAATTACAGTTATCGCTAAGAGGGGATTACGTTGAGTCACCATCAAGATGCTATTGCGCCGCACGGTGGAGAGTTAGTTAATCGCATCGCCACACCGGAACAAAGAGAAGAGTTTCTGTCTCAGGCGGAATTTTTGCCTCGTGTGCAACTAGACGAGCGTGCGGTTTCTGATTTAGAAATGATTGCGATCGGTGCTTTTAGTCCACTCACTGGTTTTATGAACCAGTCGGACTACGATCGCGTTGTCACTGAAATGCGTCTGGCTAACGGTCTGGTATGGTCAATTCCAATTACACTTTCGGTAGCAGAAGAAGTTGCTTCTCCCCTAAAAGAAGGTGATTTAATTCGCTTAGATAACCCCGCAGGTCGGTTTATTGGGGTTTTACAACTCACACAAAAATATACTTACGACAAAATCCGCGAAGCTGTCAATGTCTACCGCACAGATGACGCAAATCATCCTGGTGTGCAGGTAGTTTATAACCAAGGTTCTGTACATCTTGCTGGTGATATCTGGCTGTTGCAACGAGATCCCCATCCTCAGTTTCCCACTTATCAAATTGACCCTTCTGCTTCACGGCAAATGTTTCGGGAAAATGGTTGGAAAACTGTTGTGGGTTTCCAAACCCGCAACCCCATCCACCGCGCTCATGAATATATCCAAAAGTGCGCCTTGGAAACTGTAGACGCTCTATTTTTGCACCCATTGGTAGGCGCAACTAAAGATGATGACATTGCTGCTGATGTGCGGATGCGCTGCTATGAAATTTTGCTGGAGCATTATTATCCCCACGATCGCGTAGTTTTAGCAATTAACCCAGCCGCAATGCGTTACGCTGGCCCCCGTGAGGCTATCTTCCATGCTTTAGTTCGCAAAAACTACGGCTGTACTCACTTCATTGTCGGGCGGGATCATGCTGGCGTTGGCGATTATTATGGCACTTATGACGCTCAATACATCTTTGATGAATTTGAGCCAAGTGAAATCGGAATTGTACCGATGAAGTTTGAACACGCTTTCTACTGCACACGTACCAAGCAAATGGCGACGACTAAAACCAGTCCCAGCAAACCAGAAGAACGTATTCACCTTTCAGGTACAAAAGTCAGAGAAATGCTGCGTCGCGGTGAATTACCCCCACCAGAATTCTCCCGCCCAGAAGTTGCAGCCGAATTGGCGCGGGCGATGCGAGTTCCCATTCCTGTTCCAGCCTTGACTTAATCAATAGATGAGGCGTAGAGACTCTCATCTTGCATCTAGCCCTAGCGATTAGAAATCGGGGCTATACAAACAAAGTCCGCCTGCGCGGACTGAGAGAAAATCAAGGTTCTTAACCCGCATAGGCGGGTTTTACCTGTGTAGCCGCGACTTCCAGTCGCCTAATGCAAGACTCTACAAGATTTATTAGGGATAGCTGCTCATCGAATTGCCATAAGTTTTAAACTTTTGACATCCTCCTCAGCCTGAAGGCGTGAGGATTCCAATCTAATCAAACAGACTTAACTGTATGAATTCTTGGCGGGTTGACGCTTCACAGGATGCTGCTACCTTTGCGGGAGTCTGACGCTTTCCTCCACGTCCGTTTTGAGTTTCCGAATGTCCGCCGGCAACTTTAATATTAATTGCGGCGTTCACGTCCCTATCGTGTGTAGATTCGCAATTGAAGCAAATCCATTCACGGATAGAAAGGTCGAGTTTACCGCCTCTAAATCCACAGCATGAGCAGGTTTGGCTTGTCGGTTCCCACCTGCTAATGACAGTGAAGGTACGCCCGTATTTTTCGGCTTTACCCTCCAAGAATGTTCTCAACTGTCTCCACCCTAAATCGCTAATAGCTCTGGATAGTTTACGGTTTTTGAGCATTCCTGAGACGTTCAAATCTTCCAAGATAATCGTTTGGTTTTCACGGATTAGCTTAGTTGATAGTTGGTGTAGGAAGTCTGTTCTAGTGTCCTTAAGTTTGGCTTGTAGTTTAGCTTTGCGCTGACGAGCTACTTCGTATCGTTTTGAATATCTTGTTTTTCGAGATAAGTTTTTACTAAGTCGTCGTAGTCTCCCAATACGCTTTTTGAGAGGTTTGGGTGTATCTATTTTCTCTCCAGTGCTGAGAGTTGCAAAAGTGGTTATGCCCAAGTCTACACCAACAGCATTATCTATTTTTGGTAGATGTGACGGCTGAATCTCGACCACAAAGCTGACAAAATATCGTCCTGCTGCATCTTTCAGAACAGTTACGGATGATGGCTCGGCTGGTAATGCCCTTGACCAAACAATTTCTACTTGCCCAATTTTGGCCAGGTAGACCGAGGTTTGGCACACCTTGAATCCACCCTTACGAAAACGAGCAGACTGAGCCGCCCGACGCTTTTTAAACTTGGGAGGTCGAACAGACTTACCTTTGCGTTCCTTTTTGTATGATTTAAAAAAGTTTTGATATGCCTGCTCTAAGTCGTTTAAGGACTGTTGTAAGGGGATGTTTGATACCTCAGACAACCATTCCCTTTCAACCGTTTTCTTGGCTTGAGTGATGAACAGCTTTTGTAAGTGTGTACCACTTGGCTTTTTGTTACCTGTTTGATATTCAGCCAAGCAGTGAGCAAGTGCATCGTTCCACACCACACGAACGCACCCAAACAACTTACTCAATAGTAGTTGCTGGGCATCCGTCGGATAGATTCGGTAACGATAACGTGCTTTCATCGTAAGATTATATCATTTGGTCTACCCAGATGAATCAAGAATACAGGCACGGCAAACACAGTGTTACATCTCTCAAATCTCATTTGGTCTTCGTTACTAAGTATCGTAAAAAGATATTTGAGCAAGAGCGACTAGAGGTATTGATTCAATCATTCTTGGAAGTAGCAAAGAAGATGGATTTTAGTATCCTTGAAGTAAATGGGGAAGGCGACCATGTTCACTTACTAGTTGAATATCCGCCAAGATACTCTGTATCTCAACTGGTGAACCATCTCAAGGGTGTTTCTTCGAGGATGTACCGCAAGCAGTTTACAGATTCACCCCACCCAGAACATCTTTGGAGTCCTTCGTATTTTGCTTGTTCTGTGGGAGGAGCTCCGATTGAAGTTTTGAAACAGTATATTAACAATCAAAAGCCGTCCTAGAAGGACGGGGCTTGTATCCCATTCTTTTGGTCAAGATGTAAATAGTAAAAACTTTAACTTTACAGTCACGACTTCAGCCCTTTAAGCTGTTAGCTGACAGGCTGAGGACTGATAGCTAACTTTATGCAGCGTCGGACTTTTTTAAAACGGATTGGCTCAATACTGGCGGTGTTGGGTGTCACGGAAGCGGAATTGTTTACTTGGAGTCAGCACTACCAAGCTTTAGCACAACCCACGCCCCGAAAACTAGCTTTATTAGTCGGCATTAATCAATACCGCAAAAGTCCTTCGCTGAGTGGCTGTCTTACCGATGTGGAATTGCAGAAAGAACTGTTGATTCATCGGTTTGGCTTTGTACCTGCCAACATTTTGACGTTAACTGATGAACAAGCGAGTCGGGAATTTATTGAGGCGGCTTGTTTAGATCATCTTGGTAAACAAGTCAAATCTGATGATGTAGTTGTTTTTCACTTTAGCGGCTATGGTACGCGCATCAGGATAAACGAGTCTGATGAAACACTACAAAATGCTTTAGTGCCAACCAACGAAAATTTAGAAATTCAAGATGAGAAGATAGCTACTTATATTTTAGAAGAGACTCTGTTATTGTTGCTGCGATCGCTCCCTACAGAAAAGGTCACAGCAATCTTAGATACTAGTTATGATCTGCCTAGTACAATTCAACCCACAAGTTGGCGAATTCGCGCCCGTCAAGAGTTAGCCGCCAAGTTAGCCACCGCAGAAATTGAATTTCTCGAACAACTCAAAACGAAAGCTTCATTGACCAATGCAGTTATCTTATCTGCCACTACTGATCCCAAACAAGTAGCCCAAGAAGGACTATTTTCGGGGTTTAGTGCTGGCTTATTTACCTATGCTTTAACTCAGTACCTCTGGGAAACCACTCCCGCTACCACACTGCAATTTAGCCTTGCTCATGTAGACAGTGCAATGTCTAAATGGGGTAGTAAACAGCATCCGAGTTTAGTCAATAGCAAAAAGGCCGTAACCAGCGAAAGCTTGCTGTTAGATCAAAATCTTGGTGCTGAGGGAGCAATTTTAAACATAGAAGAAGATGGTAAAACCGTCCAAATTTGGCTAGGAGGACTCCCACCACAAGTATTAGAAAACTACGGTGTCAATTCTCGCTTGACTTCTGCAAATGGAGAACAGCTAATATTGCGATCGCGTACAGGGTTAACGGCCAAAGCTCAAATTTCTGGTTTAGAATTAGCAACACCTCTGCAAGTCGGGCAACTAATTCAAGAAGCAGTTAGGGTTTTACCACGCAATGTTAGTTTAAATATCGGTTTAGATTCTGGGTTGGAAAGAATTGAAAGAGTTGATGCTACTAGCGCCTTTGCCGCAATGGCATCTATGGTTAGTGTCGTCACTGGAGAACAACCACCCGATTATATATTTGGTAAACTTTCGCAAACTCCCAGCCGTTATGGTTTATTAGCTCCGGCTGGACAATTAATTGCCAATGGCGCAGGGGAAGTTGGGGAAGCTGTGAAGGTAGCAGTTACAAGGTTAGCTACAAAATTGCCACATTTACTAGCAGCCAAGTTATGGCGACTCACAGAAAATGAAGGTTCTTCCCGCCTACCAATCAAAGGCAGTTTAGAAATAGTGAATGGGATATCACCAAAGGTCATTTTACAAAGAGAAACCTTACGCACTCTTGACACAAAAACATTACCCAAAAAATCACTCAGCACTTCCATTGTGCCGATTGGTAGTCGGATTCAATACCGCATCCACAATAAAGGCGATCGCACAGTATATTTAATGCTAATAGGATTGAAAAATCATAGAACTGCGATCGCTTTTTACCCTTGGCAAACTGTGGAAGAACCCAACACTTCCGAAACAAAACCCGTACTCCAACAAGTAATCATCCCGGCTGGCGAAACCATAACTCTGCCAAACAATACAGCTACATCTGGATGGCCGATTTCAGGGCCAGCTTACGAATGTGAACACCAATTAATTTTGAGTCTTGCACCCTTCACCACCACCCTCAAAGCTTTAGAAACTGCTAAATATCCCACAGGCGACCAACAACCAATCGGTGCATTAGTCAATCCTTGGGAAATCGCCCAAGCCATCTTACAAGATTTACATAACGCCAGCCTTACCACCGCCGAAACCAATGCAACAGCGAATGATTTTTATACATTAAATGTGAATCATTGGGCTAGTTTTAACTTTAGTTTTCACGTCAATTGAAATCTGAAGTCTGACAGTACAATAAATATTTATGCCAAACCGATACATCCATTAAAATTGTCAGTTTTTAGCCAAAATTAGGCAACCACAAGTGGTCAGGTTCATGTACAAAAAACATAATATAACAGGATAATTGAGCCGCAGTATGGATTAGACTTTTGGCGTAATTTTATATCGAATTTCAGGTAATTCAATTCCTATGTTCAAAGTAAAGTTAAAATTTTCAAGGTTTCTCGGATTGTTGCTTATCGTCTGCTTTACCTTCTTCACGGTATATGTAGCGAATTCTCAACAACTCCCTTTAGTTGAATACCAATCAAAAACACCTCCCAAAGCAACCTCCAAGTATAAATTAGCAACTGAGGTACTACTAGAGATAGGAATTGCACAAAGATACGATCTGCATTTTGACCACTTGATTGGCACGTTAATAGGTAAGGGCGACGATTTTAAGCTTTATACAAGGTTTAGGAAGATGTTTGTACGAGAAATCGGTTGGAGATACTTCAAAGATGCCTATGCAGCAAGATTGGAAGCTGATTTTTCGGAAGATGAATTAAAGAAATTGTTAAATTTATCAAAGCAACCTGTGATGAAAAAGTTGTTGCAGTCTGAAGTTAAAGCATATATGGATACTTCTAAACAAAGGTTCAAAATGGGATTTGAATTGTGGGAGAACTATAATAACGGCAAAATCAGTTTACCACCAGACTAGATTTCCAGCCGCATTCAGAAAGGCTATAACAAATCATTAGAACTGATGTTTCTGTGTTGATTTGGAGTCGTTCAATTGCTGCTCAATTAAGCCGTTGATCAATATACAAAGGTAGGCGAAGATTGATTTCTTCCTTCAATATATATTAATCATTCTAGATTCTGACTTCTGAATTTTTACTCTCAAATTACATGGTTCCAACTGTGGGTACTGTCAGCCTTAACACCTACGTTCAAGGTCAAGGATTTCCAATTTTAGCAATACATGGTCATCCTGGTTCTGGTCGTAGTCTTTCTGTATTTACTAATCACTTATCTCAACGCTTTCAAACTTTCGCTCCAGATTTGCGTGGTTATGGCAAAAGCCGCTATCAAGGTAATTTTGCCATGACCGACCATTTAACTGACCTAGAAGCCCTTTTAGACCGCTTTGCCATTGAAAAATGCTTGATATTGGGTTGGTCACTAGGTGGAATTTTAGCGATGGAATTAGCTTTTAAGATGCCAGAGCGTGTCACGGGGCTAATTTTGATAGCCACAGCCGCTAGACCTTATGGTAGTCATCCGCCGATTACTTGGCAGGATAACTTGTATACAGGCATTGCAGCTTTGTTAAATTTAATTAAGCCTAGTTGGCAATGGAATATTGATACATTTGGTAAGCGATCGCTGTTTCGTTACCTGATTCAGCAGCATAATGCCACTGCCTATAAATACATTGCCCAAGCAGCAGTCCCAGCTTATTTACAAACCTCACCTGCTGCGACTCGTGCTTTATCCAATGCTTTGCGCTCTCGATACAATCGTCTAGCAGAACTAGAGCAAGTTAATTGCCCTAGCCTAGTACTAGCAGGCGCTCAAGACCGCCACATCACAGCCGAATCTAGTTTAGAAACCGCTAGACATCTCAAAAATAGTCAGTGGCAATGTTACCCCGACACCGCACATCTTTTCCCGTGGGAAATTCCGCATCAAGTACTGAGCGACATCGACCACTGGTTAGAAGCGCACCAAGAAAATTTTAGATTTTAGATTTGCGATTTTGGATTGCAAGTTAATCTAACATCCAAAATCCCAAATTAATTGCCTGAATTAAATCTGACCGCTAAAGGCAGGCTTTACTTTGCGGTCAATCCGTTCCCCCAGGTCGTCGGCAATTGTCAAATTATCTGGCTTGCAGCGTTTGACATTCACTTGTATTCCTTGCGCCCCTTCCAGTTCTAAATCTTCCACATAGCCTTTTAAGGCTAATTTGGCATCAGCAGAAGTGAGAAATGGCCCAAAGTAGTAAGTGCAACGGGGGTTTTGTGTTACTATTTCCACCCACCACGCTAATCCGAGACTATTAAATGTGTTGATTAAAGCTTCTTTCATGTCGTACCCGATGGTTTTCATGGTAGTTGCTGATTGATCAATCTGGTAGTAGTTGTTAGATACTACGTTGTGATTGTGGTTGCTTTACATTTCTTTATACTCTTTTGCTCTTTTTTTTCAAAGAGGTTTTGGTAACTTATTTAGATACAAAGTGTTCAAAGAACGTTGGCGATAAACCTCGTAAAGTGCCATCCCAGCAGCAACAGAGGCATTTAAACTAGGGGTTTTTCCTTGTAAGGGAATTGACACCAAAACATCACATGCACGTTGAGTTAACATGCTTAATCCTTCGCCTTCGGAGCCGATGACTAAAACTATAGGCCCGCTAAAACGTATTGTATGTATGGGTTCGCTTCCTGTAGCGGCGGTACCATAAATCCAAAAACCAGCTTCTTTGAGTTCTTCTAAAGCGCGGCTGAGGTTAATTACTCTTGATACTGCAAAGTTTTCTAAAGCGCCGGCGGCAACTTTGACGACTGTTGAAGTGATCCCTACGGCTCTTCTTTGGGGGATAACCAAACCTTGAGCGCCAATTGCTTCCGCAGTGCGGATGATTGCTCCCAAGTTATGTGGGTCGGTGATCCCCTCAGCGACAACAATCACGGGATCATTGACAGCAGATTTAGCTTGAGCAACTAAGTCTGGTAATTCTAGGTAGGAATAGGGGGCGATTTGGGCTGCTATTCCTTGGTGATTAGCGCCTTCGGTAATTTGGTCAAGACGCTTGGGTTCTACTTCATCGATAACTGTGCCATTTTCTTTTGCTTGTAGTAGCAAATTGTGAAATCGGGGATCGTAGCGTAACCGGGCTGTTACCCACACACGATTGAGTTCCCGTTGACTTTCTAAAGCACTCAAAACTGGATGACGACCGTAGATTAAATCATTTTCGTTATCTTCTGTTTTCTTGAGAATGGGAGATTGATAAGAAAACTGATGATTTGCCGAGGAATTGCTTGGTGTGGCGTGGTTTTCACGCTCTCCTGGTTTGGCTTTCCGAATTGGACTACCACTAAAACGCTTGCCTTTAATTTTCACAGTCCGCCCACGATTGGGTTCACCAGATGTCTGGAGCTTTTTGGGTTTGCTAGTCATAATGAGTTTCTATGTATGAGCTTATAAGTAGGCATCCTGAATATTTAAAGGTGCTGAACCGAACACACCAATTTTTGAATGCTCAGGTGAAATGTCTCACTCTTGTTCGAGATGAAGTTTTTGCAACAATTCGGTTAAGCGTGGGATATCGGTAAGATACAAGTAACCAATCAAAGTTTCTAAGCTAGTTGCTTGTTGATAAATTTCGGGAGCAAGGCGTTTAGGCCGTCCGGTCGAGGCGTTACGTCCTCTGCGGACAATTTCTAGTTCGGCTTCCCTCAGATGAGGAATCAGCGATCGCAAATGTAGGGCTTGTGTTTCTGCTCTCACCTGAGCCACTACCAAACGGTGATAAGTTTCTAGCCGTTGTAATGGCAATAGATAGAACATTCTAGCATAAAGCTCATAGATTGCATCTCCTACATAAGCAAGAGCAGCCGGAGAAATTTGCTGCACTTGGCTTGGGGAAATTGTTTGGTGTAGTTGTACATTGCTGGCTAGACAGGCTTGCACCCAAGATAAATCATCAGATGTAGGAGGTTCATCTTGTCTATCTATTGGTTCTTCCTCCTCGGAGTCCACAAATTTATCATTCCTTAACAGAATACTTTTAGACGATTAATTTTTCTTGAATATATTTAAAATATCTTACGTAGCACAATCTATACTATCAGGATTACCCAATTAATTCTATCTTTTTAGGGGAGATTTTCTACTGGAGTTGGAATTTCTTAAGAAGAGGAATGGTTGAGGCTGGGTGTAGGGGTGTGGGGGTGTAAGGGTATAAGGGTTTTGCACAAATACAACCTACACCCTTTTTGCGATAAAAGGATTTATGAAATATGTCAGTTTTGTAGATTTCAATCAAAATGGCTGGCTTTGATACCTCTCTCACGAGGAGAGAGGTTAGCGTCCAGTTTTGATAAAAATTAAGCTATCCAGATAAACTATCGGATAGCTGAATTTCACCCCCAGTCAAACTATCAAGACCCTTTGATATTTTCGAGAGCCGCGTCCACTGTGGCTTGCAGAGAGAGAAACTTCTCTAAGCGAACAAGTTTGACTGTTTGGGTGACACGGGCATTTGTAACAATTTGCAAGGTGCCTTCAGCGTTTTGAGCCTGCTTGGCTAGCTGTACCAAGGCTCCCAAGCCAGAGCTATCAACAAAGTCAATTTGAGAGAGATCCAGAATAATGTGCTTTGGCCCCTCGTCAATTTTGCCGCCTAGTACCTTGCGAAATGTCGGTTCAGAAAAGGCATCTAACAAACCTGTGAGGCGGAATAGCTGACAGTTATCCCGGATTTCACGAGTGCCTCTGAGGCTTACGGTTAGATTAAGTGGCTCAGCAATAATTCCCTCCTCATAATTAAAGTGAACGCTCAAGTATAGATGGTTTTTATGCACATTGTCTACAACCTGCTGAGATAGCAGAGTTTAGGCAACGTAAAAAGTAAAAGTTTTTTGACTTTTGCCTTTTAACTTTTAATTTTTACAGATCCCATCTAGCACTTTTTATATTTTTACTTAACCTCACCATTAAACTGTGCGTAGTGATCGCATTGCTTGGACAAATTGCTCAAATAGATAATCAGCATCATGGGGGCCGGGGCTGGCTTCGGGGTGATACTGTACCGAGAAGATGGGCAAAGATTTATGGCGGACACCAGCAACAGTGCGATCGTTTAAGTTGAGGTGGCTGATCTCAACCAATGTTTGAGGTAAAGTATCTGGGTTAATGGCAAAACTGTGATTTTGGCTGGTGATTTCGATCCGCCGTTGTAAACCCGCAGGCTGATTTAACCCCCGATGGCCAAATTTAAGTTTAAAGGTTTCTGCACCCAGGGCGTGACCTAAAATTTGGTGTCCCATACAAATACCAAACATAGGTTTTTGGCTTTCTAATAGGGTTTTGACGGTTTCAATTCCTTCTGTAACGGCAGAGGGATCGCCAGGGCCGTTGGAAAGAAAGATGCCATCTGGGTTGTAGCTGAGAATTTCTGCGGCGGGTGTGTTGACTGGGACAACAATCACGCGACAACCATAACTAGCCAATCGCCGCAAGATATTGCGCTTCACCCCAAAGTCAATGGCGACAACTGTAAATGTTTCTTCGCCATTAGTAATGTTTTCGGGATTAAATTCCCATTCGGGAATAGTGGGTTCTGACCATTCATAAACTTGGGGTGTGCTGACTTCCTTGACGAGATTCAAGCCAGCCATATTGGGAAATGCTTGGACTTGTTCTAGCAGTTCGGCTTCATCCAAAATTTCTGTAGAAATTCCACCATTCATTGCGCCGAACATCCGAATTTTGCGGGTGAGAGCGCGGGTATCAATGCCGTAGATACCGGGAATTTGATTTTGTTTGAGGTAGTCGGGTAAAGATTGGGTCGATCGCCAGTTACTCGGTTTATGACAAATATTGCGAGCGATCGCACCTTGCACTTGCGGCCGCAATGATTCTTCATCTTCAGGATTAACGCCTGTGTTGCCCAATTCAGGATAGGTAAAAATGACAATTTGACCGCAGTAACTAGGGTCAGTCAAAACTTCTTGATAGCCAGTCATGCCAGTGTTAAACACCACTTCCCCGATTGTGGTTCCCGTCGCACCGAAAGACCAACCACGGTAAGCAGTGCCATCTGCCAAGACAAGTAAAGCGGGTATTGCGTCAGACAGGGACATAGGCGATAGATTAGGGATGGGGTAAGTAAGAAGTTTGAAGTAAGAAGTCTGAAGTATTAAGTCTGAAATTTGAGATTTTTACTTCGACACTGCGTCTTCATCCTAAAAAAGTGTAAATCATCAAATGCAAAGTCTGACACTTCATACTTCATAATTCATACTTCATAATTCTGAATTATTTTCCCAGGGTGATTCGGTGGCAGGAGTAGTTTTGCAGTTGTTTGGCTAGGTAAAATAGATATCAATTATGCTTCAGTCTTTTTTATCTCGTACAGCCCCGATTTTTCTCGCAAGTGCTTTAGCTGTGTTGGGCGTTGCCTGTAGTGAAGACCAACAGACTACTGAGACTGTTAGTAATCAACAATCTGTGGTCACTGACAATTCATCAGTGACACCACCTGTTGCATCAACAGCCCCAGTCACCAGCCCAAAATCAGCAGCATTGCCGCCGTCGGCGCTTGAACCCGATACTTTTCAGTTGGGACTAGACAAAGCCGCAGGAGCTGTAGCTATCAGCCAATCGGCTCAATCAATTCAAGATTGGAATTTGGTGGTACATCAGTTTCAAGAGGCGATCGCTCTCATGGAACAAGTCAGCCGCCAAAGTCCTGATTATGTGTCGGCTCAAGGCAAAATTGTCGAATACCAGCGTAAGGTAACGTATGCGCGGCAAAAGGCGAATCCGAATTTGCCACAGCCATCAGCTGACAATCAAAACGTAGTCGTGGCAGTTCCCTCGCCAAAAACTGTGGCTAAATTTGTGCCACAACAAACTGTCCCAACCAGACAACAGCCAGAACAGCGCGTTTTTTCCTCAACAGAAATTCTGCCACGGGAAAAAAATGTGTTTGTTGCGCCGATTAAACGCCGCGTGGGTGGTACGCCGATTGTGGAAGTCACTTTTAATGGTCAGCAGAAATTCGACATGATCGTAGATACAGGAGCCAGTGGCACTGTGATTACCCAGGAGATGGCGAATGTGTTAGGTATTATACCTGTGGGCAAAGCCAAGGCGAATACTGCGAGTTCTAGAGCCGTAGAATTTCCGGTGGGTTATGTTGATTCGATGGCAGTTAGCGGGGTGAGGGTGAATCGAGTGCCAGTAGCGATCGCTGGGACAGATTTAGAAACTGGCTTATTGGGACATGACTTTTTTGGTAATTACGATGTCACCATTAAGCGCAATGTTGTAGAATTCCGTCCCCAATCGCATTCTGAAGCTAATTCGATAGAAATTGAACTAGATCCTCCAACTTCTGCCACGGACTCCCGCTCTGTAGAATTTCCCTAGCCACACTCACGCCTTGAGCATGATCTAACAACGGGATCACACCTGCAACCTGTAGAGCTAAGGAAGCATTTAAGGCTACAGCATCTTGTTGTGCTGTGGTTCCTTTGCCTTGCAGCACTGCTTTGAGAATTTCCGCATTTTCCTGGACATCACCACCCTTAAGGGCATTGATAGACACAGGTGTAACACCCACCCCTTGAGGATTGAGAGTTGTTAACTGCACTTTGCCATCAGATAACACAGCTAAATCAGTTAAATCCCCCAGGCTGGCTTCATCAATTCTTTCCCGCCCGTGTAAAACGATCGCTTTTTGTTTGCCCAGATTATGTAAGGCTTGAGCCACAGTTTCTAAAAGTTTGGGTGTAAATAACCCCACCACTTGCCCAGTCGGACGCAAGGGATTAACTAACGGCCCCAGTAAGTTGAAAACAGTGCGAATCCTCAAATTGCGCCGCAATTGAGCCACCGCTTTTAAGGCTGGATGCCAACCGGGGGCAAATAAAAAGGTGATCCCGACTTCTTGCAAGGCGGCTTGGACTTTTTCACTAGGTGCGCTTAAGTTAACACCCAATGCTTCTAAAACATCCGCGCTACCCGTCAGACTAGAGGCGGAACGATTGCCATGTTTGGCTACAGGGACACCATAAGCCGCGACAACAAAAGCCACCGCCGTGGAAATGTTGAAAGTCGATGAACCATCACCGCCAGTTCCGCAAGTGTCTATGATAGTGCTGAGTGCTGAGTGCTGTACACTGAGCGAAGTCGAAGTGTGAGTGCTGAGTGCTTTGCCACTCCCAACTCCCGACTCCCGACTCCCCAAGCTTTGAGATTGTAAGACTTCAGCCATACCTGTTAATTCTTCGGCGGAAACGCCTTTAAAATTGAGGGCGGTTAAAATTGCTCCTGATAATTCTGGGGGAACAGCTTCACTCAGCCACCCTTGCATTAATTCCGCAGCTTGGGGGCGTGTCAAAGATTGACCGTCTATTAATTGCTGTAGCAGAATATACCAGCTTGTAGAAATTTCTGAGGAACTTGTCATAGCTAGGGTTTTAAGTGATGAAAATGCGATCGCTAAGGCTTTCTAAAAGGCGATATGGCAGCTATCGTACCGGAAAATGAGCAGATATAGCAGGTGAGAGGTTACAGGTTACAGGTTACAGGGATACAAGCTTGGTGGTATGTAAGTTTTATAATTTTGTTTCTCAATTATTGCTTACTTCATAGTTAGTAATGAATAATTCTTTCCCTTTCGCAGCACTATTTTGTTTGTAATTATTCATCCCATACTGTAATTCCCACTCATAAATATTCGCCCATTGAAAATTATCCCGAATTTGCGGAGAATTATCGTAAGTAATCAGCCAAGGATGGTGACATTGTTTTAAGCTTTCAGCAAATCTCTGATGATCAAAAGAGGTGTGTAAGTCTCCATCCTTTCCATAGAGTCTAGATTTAGTAGCACTAAAATATGGCGGATCTAAAAATAAAAATACATTTTCACCTTTTTCATTTAACAGGTAACTATAATCTAAGTTAGTTATTTTGATATCTGCTGTTAAAATAGATTCTAGCTTTTCTAATCGTTCTATTGATGAATGAGTGAATCTTTTATCAAAAGCTTCTTGGGAAAAACCACCGGATTCTATAGTTCCTGAAAAAGTAATTCTGTTAAGTATAAAAAAACGTATTGCTCTTTCTAAATCAGATAGTTCTTTTACATCAATGGTAGTGAGTTCTGTGAATAATAACTTACCATCTGTATATTGATTTTTTATTTGGCGTATTTCTTCAACTAATACAGATATATCAGATTGTGCAAGTTTCCAAAATAAGAATAGTTCTGGGTTTAAATCATTAATCCAAATTTTTAAATCAGGATATTTTTGCTTTAAATAAATGAATACAGAACCACCGCCAACAAAAGGTTCTCGAAATTCTGAAAAATTATCTGGTAAGTATTCAATAATCTGTTTTATCGCTTTAGATTTACCTCCAGGATAGCGGAGGGGACTTTTGAGCATAAGTAAAAAATCGCGCTTTGGCTTAAAATATCTTTATATTTGTTGTAGAGAATAAATGTTTTTATGTCTCGTTCTGTTCCCTATCAACCGTTGTGGTTGCGACTACTGCATGGCGTGAGTGGAATTTTTGCGATCGCAGCTATCATTACTGGATTTCTAGTTTACAATACTTACGATGGTAGATTTGGTAAAATTCCATTTCCGCAACTTGGCGATATTCAAGGGATTCATGGCACTTTTGCCTTATTTTTCTTGATTATACTGCCAGCATTTGCACTTTACAGCTTTCATGCTGGGAATAGGCGACTTATCCAAGCTAATTCATGGGAACAACTGCGCCAAGTTGGTAAACCAATTTGGTGGGTGAGTTTGCAAAGACTAGCTAACACTCTCATGCTAATTGCTTCAGTTTTTTCTGTAGTTTCTGGCAGGATGATGAAAGAAGAATGGCTTCCTGCTGGAGAAATTAATCAGATTTGGTATACCCTACATCTTATCGCTTGGTGTGTGATAGTCGGCTGTTTAGCTATTCATCTTTTAATGTCTATTAAAGTGGGTGGTGTGCCATTATTATTGTCTATGTTTTCTTGGCAGGTTCGTTCAGAAGATAGTCCAAATCAATGGATGACTCGTTACCGTACTTGGTGGAGTAGCTTGCAAACTAACTTTGGCGAAAGAGTTAATCAACTGCTAGATAATAATTTAAGTTTGAGAATTATTGAAGGTTTTGTATTGATTGGAGTTGCTGTTGCATTTCTCCTACCTGTATTTTTTTCGGAATAGTAATATTGTTTCTAACACCAAAAAAATAATTAACCGCAGATGGACGCAGATGAACGCGGATGAATTTGTCTTCTAAGCAAGTAAAAATCGCTCTAATTTTGATTAAAAATCTTAGGCGTAGGCGTAGGTTGGGTGGAGGAACGGAACCCAACATTCACGCATACTTTGTTGGGTTTCGCTATCGCTACACCCAACCTACTATTATTAATAGGTTCTGGATAATAAAACTTTTAATTCTCACGCAGAGGCGCAAAGACGCAAAGAGTATTTCCTTACTCTCTGTGTTCTCTGTGGCTCGTTAAAATAATTCTATTAACGTAATGAACGAAATATTACACGTCCGGGAAATTCTTCTTGATTAATGCGTGCATAAACTCGCAAACAAGTTAAAACTTCTCCAGGAATACCGCCACAATTTAGCTGTAAATCATCTTTTGAGAAAGCACATATATCAGCATAAAGTCCTGACAGTTGACGAATTCTGACATTGTGTCCTGATTTATTGGCTTTGTCTGCAATTTTCTTTAAGGTTCGTCGTGATTCTTGTTGTAATTTTCCCCACCATGAATAACGTTCAACGGGGGGAATGAATACTAAAGAATGTATGGCTTCATCTATATCAATCCATGCACGTACAATGGCTAAAATATCATTATTTTCTTCGGCTTTTTGGGTGCGGTGAAAGCGGTCTGTTAAAGCTTCTATATATTGTTGTTGCTGTTCTGGTTTGGAATTGAAAGGAATAATATCAAAGCTAAAAATACTTTTTAAGGCGTGATGTAAATCTGGTTCTATTTCTATAAATTTGAGATATAAATTTAAAAAACCTGCGAGTAATTTTAAATCTTCCGATTCGGGAAGGGGAAAAATTTTTGATTTTAAAAGTGCTTTTTGTGATAAACATAACCCCTGAATATTCACACTACCTTTGAGTCCAGGGTAAATGATTTCATCTCTGATAAAGGGAAGTTGGTAGAAATTAGAATCATCTTCTACTGCACCAATTTCTTGAGCTAAATCTAAGGTGCGTTGTTGCCAAAATGTAGCTAAATCATCAGGTATTCGTAGCAATTTACGGTGAATTTTATGCCATAAATCAGCATCACTTTGGCTTTGTAAGGTTGCATCACCTAAATATAAGCTGAGTTCTGAGTCAGCATTCCAAGCATCACGCAGATGATTTAGTTTTAACTCATCTGAAAATTGGATAATAGTCGTTGCTTCTTGATGTGGAGGCTGCAACAAATCTTGGATTTCTTGCAGCAATTCTGCACAAATTTCAGTACCAGGATCATCGGGTAATTCTGTATAGGCTTGGTTTAATGCAGCTTCTAGTCCATACAGGCTACACCGCAATAACCTGGCTAATTCGGAATTTTCTGTTTCTAATAGCTGACGTAGATGCTGCATGATGAGTGGGGGTTTGCATTATTTTAAACTGCGCCTTTGCGCCTACCCTGCGGGAAGCCGCTACAGCGTCTATGCGCGAAACAATTCATTATTAATGTATTCCACAGAAGGGATCTCGTTCTTTATCGACTTCGTTAGGTTGCAATTCTAATTCGGCACGATAAACACAACCTTCTTGTTTTAAACATTCTTGACTGGTGGATGTCCAGTAGGGAACTTCGCCGGGGTGCATCCGCAAAATACCTTTGTTGTCGAGGGTGACGCGATATTGGCAAGGGTAGTCTGTGGTGACGGATGGTTTACTGAGTGAACCGATACGTATCCATTTTTTTCTGTTAGTTTCTGTATCGGTTTGATAGACGTAAAATGTGTGTTGTCCAGTGTAAGGAAAGGGTGGTAAGGGATTACTAATTAAACCTTTACTTGGTTGGGGTGAACCATCGCGGAGGTAATGAAATTCGTGTAGAGATTGGTTATCATTTGAGTCGATTTCAAAGACTAAATGATAGGCGTTTGGTTGATCTACGGTTGCTGACTCGATGACGTTAACTGCGATATCGCCATCGGTTAAGTCTTTATTTGGTCGTTCTACGGCGATGTTCCATTTTAGTTTACCATCGGCAAATAATGAGGTTTCGGAAGCTGCTAAGATTGCGGAACCGACATCAATACCGGGAACATCGATTAAATAATGGGGATTTCCTTGACATAATAAAACACTAAATTGTAATGTCTGGTCAATTTCAAATTGCACTTTGATTTTTTTGAGAAACTCGGCTTCTTCCATCCCTAATTTTTCCATGAGATGTTTACCGTCGAAGCTTCCCCACAATCTTAAATCACCGTCTTCGTAGTCTTGGCGATAAATAATATTAGTTAACTGTATACCTTGCCAAGCTGTACGCACTTTGGCGACTGTTTCCCAAGGTGCAATTTGATGGAGTTCTTGTCCGGCTTTAAAGATTGGTAGTAGTTCGTTGCTTTGGGTTTTGCGTTTGAAGTTGCAAGGTAAGTAATAAAATAGATTTTTAACGTCAATTTCTAATTGATTTGCACCTTTTTGTAGCAGTGCTTTTGATTCTTCAGGGTCAAATCTGAGTCGGCGTAATTTTTCGGCGTAACACGCACCTGCGGAGGTTGCGAGTTTAGTAAATTCTAAAACGAAGGTGATGCGTTCTGGGTTCCAAACGAAGTAGGGAGACTTGCTAAATTCTTGATAAATATGGCGTTGTACTAAGTCGAGATTGCAAGTTTTTCCTGAGAGAATTAACCAGTCAACTTTGTGGGTGTTCCAAGCGTCGATGGTGTTATCGTCTGAACGTAAGCGGCTTTCCATTAAGCCTTTAGCAATACCAATGGCTTCTTTAATAGCAGAAGTGGCAACACGTTCAAATTGTTGATTATCTAGGGTGACGGCAATATTATCGGGGTTGTGAATTTGATATTTAATGGCGCTTTGGGTGAGAAGTTCAGCAATTTGTTGTTCAGAGATTGTAAAGGTTACAAGTGAATTATCTGCTGGTAATTTTTGTCCGAGTTTGAGTTTGGCGGCTTCTGCATAATCCCACAGTGTGTAGAAGGTTTGTAGGCGTTGGGGTGCTTGTTGCCAACGGGTTGGTAAGACTTTTTCGGCTGTATCTAAGGCATCTTTATAAGCTGTATCGCCTTCGGGATTTTCTCTATCTAGGCATTTTAATAAGCTGCCTGTTTTGAATTTTCCTTGGTCGAGAAAACGCTCGTTTAATTCGGAACTAATTAAGTCTTCGAGTTTTTCGCTATCGATATCGCCACGGGTAACTGCTGTTAAGAGAAAATCTGCGATCGCAACTTTTAATAACCTAAATACTCGCAGTGTAATTAATTCGCCACCGAGTTGTAAATGTCCTGATGAACCTAATAGTTTTGGCGTTAGTTTATAATACCTGCCACCTAAGCCTCGGTCTTCATTAGTGGCAAAAAATGGGGTTTTATCTTCTAAGGTTAATTCAATTAATGCTAAGTCTGTTGTGCCGCCACCAATATCTAAAACTAATACATTTTGTGACCATTTATTGCCATCGCGGCGACAACGAGTTTTAAAAGATTCAATGCCAATATTTAAATTACCGCCAAATTCTCGCCATAGGAAAAATATCGCTACCGAAACAGCTTCATCATAAGCTGTTTGCACATCATCAATACCTAATTGTTCAACTAATTGCTTAACTTCTTTACGAACTACTGGCGGTGCAACAGTGGGGTAAGTAACAACTGCTGTTAACAGTTCACCTTCAGAAAATCTACGTCTGGCACGTTGGCGGTAATCTTCAGTTAAATCAATTAAATGCGCCCAAGCTGCTTGAATTAATTGGTTAACATTAATATTAATTTCAGTATCATTTAACATTACAGGGAATGTTTTATTCTGTCCAAAATACCGCTTCGGTGAATGATGAAACCGACTGATAATTTCTTTTAAAGAACTGCTAGTACCTTGGGCGATCGCTTTTTTGCGATTATCTCTTGCTTCTCGCCCCATTTTCAGTTTTAATACTTCTAAGTTGGCAATTTCTAACTCGCTGGGGATTTCGCTATCACGGCGGTCAATATCGAGAACTACGGGAATTAAATTTTGCGATTCTAAGGTGGGAACGCGAAAAACTTCATGATATATTTGATATAATTTTTTACTCGCGGCGCGTTGAAATTTTTCGCTATTACCTAAAGATAATTCGATTTGGCGAATTGCTTCTAAAAATCTTTCTCTGTTATCACTTTCAAAGATTTCGCTTAAACGGCTGGGTTCGATTTCTAAGTTTTTACTAATATCAATAATAAATTTTTGCCACTCAACTTCGCTGATTTCTGGTAGTGCTTCGGAAGCGGGAGAATTGAGCCATTGCGACAGGCGATCGCGCAATCTTAATTCCTGTTCCCGTGGTAAAATTTCGGCAATGGGAATTTCTATCGGGTCGAACAAAGTCACGGTAGAATTCGACGTACCAAAATCTAAAGCAAACCATCCCGGAAATCTTTTGACTGGTTGATAGTTAATAGGTTCTTCCGGTGGGTTTGGTAGTGACTCAGAATTCATAATTTGCGCTTCAGCAGTAGATGGTGTCCATAAATAACAAACAGCCTGAACTTGTCGCGGTTCAGATAATACTGGCTCCCCTGAAAAGTCGGAATCAAAATACTCAACAATGACGTGTAAGTTACAGTTGATTGCTTCTGTTAAAGGTTTCTCTAATTTACAAGGATATTGTTCTAGTTGTCCGATTTGGGAAATTTTTGGGGTGACAGCATCAAAGGGTTTATATGCTTTTTGAATTTGGGTGATTAGTTCGCTGGGTGTGCCTTTAACGGAGAAGTTAATTCGGGCAATGTGGGGTACATTATTCCCAATAGCGACTAGTTGAATGGTGGGAAGTTCTAAATATTCGTTGTCGTTAACTTGAACTTGAAAGCGTGGAGGGAGGCGAATTTCTACTGGCATTTTTTAGTTCCTTTCTTTTATTTCGCGCGAAGGTATAATTTCTCGAATAAATAAATTTACTATCTCACCATTAAACTACCTGCATTTTTTAAACGAACCGCAAAGAGCGCAAAGGACACGAAGGAAGGAAGGAAGGAAGGAAGGAAAGAAGGAAAAGAAGATATGAACTAGGAAATAAATTATCTAGTAACCAGGGATATCTAAATCAGAAGTGGTGGCGATTTCTGCGAGAATATTTAACCAAGTGGGAATAGCAAGTTTTGGTGGTGAGTCGCCAGCAGCAAGGTATCTCAGCAATGCTTCCTTTTTGGAAATATTTTGCAGTGTGGGAATAATTTGGTCTAAAATGCCTTCGATTTCTGAGTTGACTTGTTGATTCACTTCACTGACATACTGCACTAAATGTAAACTGGCACTGGCAGTAATTTCATCACGCAAACGTAATACTAACATTTGATGATGGCTGGCTCTGGGCGAATTTTGATTTCGTTCGGGAGACCAATCAAATATTTGACCAATGTTGTGTTTTTCGTCTTGGCGTGCGAGGGGAAATATCAATTCGGGGGCAATTTCTTTGTCTTTACTATTCAGTTCTGCGAGAATAGCTTCTTTCCATTGGTTGGGGTCGCAGCCTAACAGTAATTTATAAAATAAGTCGGCTTCTTCTCCTCCAAAACCAATTTCGATTTCTTGTTCCATTTCTGGTGAGAGAAGAGATTTGAGATAGTCCCGTGCTTCGGCTACTTGATTGGAGAGTTTATTTAATAAATCTACCACTGCTTGACGGATGCGATCGCGGGCAAATATCTCGACTTCCTGCACAGTTTTTTCAAAGGTGGGGTAGAAATCATCGCTTTTAGTTGGCAAAGCATGATTAGTTCTATTTCCTCTTTCAAATAACTTACCGGCTGCACCTTTGCTTTCGGCGATAGTAATAGCACCGTTGTTGGCTTTGTTAAATAACAAAGTCCACTGGTTCCAGTTGACAATTTTAAAGGTGAGTTCGTCTTTCACTACTTCACTCACGACAGTTCCGCGACGGTCTTTGAGTGGTTCTTTGCCTAATTCTTTTTGGAAATTCCGATAGGTTTTATCTAAACTATCAATGGCATGACGCAAATCAATTAATGTGGGACTATCGAGAGTTGGTATGCCTTGTTCGTGAATTTCGGCGATGATATTTTTCAGGTTTTCTTGTTGTTGACGGAGACTTTCAGCCGCGCGACGGGTGTCTTCATACAGTTGCTTGAGTCCGTGCATAGCAACGTGATTTTGAATTAACTCTCGCAGTTTGGCAATACCGCCATCTTGAGCAAAGTAACCTAATTGTCTCCCCAGTTGACTACGTGCATCCGACTCTAGTAGTCTCTCGCTGAGACGAGTCCATTTTTGCTGCAACCGTTTCGAGGTTTCCAGGTAATTGGGATAATCTAAGTTAGATAAAAATTCTGGCGAACCAGCTTTGACACTACTGGAACGTTTCGCTAATTCCGCTAGTCCCAATAAGGGCGATAACAACACAATGCGGTCTTTTTGAGTGGTGAATGCACTCGCGCCATCAATGGTTGTTTGCAGAACTCTGAGTTTTTTGAGAACAGCATCCTCAGATAAAGGCGTGTTGGCGATGTTCTCAGCAATGAATTGGTCGAGTTCTCGTTCGCCGCCTTCACTTTCTAGGGGTAGTTGGTCAAAACGACCGACACCAACCAAAATCAAATCTTTCAGGTCTTGTCCCGGACGCTGTTGCTGCATCATGGTGAAAATTTTGTGAGCGCGATCGCTCCCCGGCGATTTACCATTGAGCAAGATTAAAATTGTCTGGACTTCCGCCAACTCTCGCAGCGATAAAAATGTATCCCTCGCGCCGGAGTTCGCCGCACCCAAACCCGGAAAATCTAACAAAATAAATTCGGAAGCGTCTGTCACATCCCAAATTTCCCGCGAAATTTTCACTTCAATATCAACGCGGCGAATTAAGGGGAAGCTATTTTGTAATAACTTTGATGCTAATTTATGCGGTGGACTGGGTAAGCGGATATGCGCTGGCGGTAAGTCTGTAAACCGGAAAGTTTGGATAGCCATTGGCTGTTCTGGCAGCTGTAAACCTTCCTGGGCTGTGGCATGATCAATTTGATAGCGTCCACCACACATCGCCTCACCATAGGAAGCGTAAGCACGCACAAATAACACCAACTCCCGCAGCAAATAGCGCAACTCTAAATTATTACTTTGGTTCCACGCTTGCTCACACCAAGCCAGAATTTCTTTACCAGAATTTAACTGCGCCAGTTGTACAGGTACAAGTCCGGCGGCGGCGGAACGGCGACTCGCTTCTGCTAACATAAACCGCAAACACTCTTTCACCCCTTCGTGAGAAAGATACTCCACCGTAAAATTCCCGACTTGGGTGGTCGCAAATTCATCTTGGGCGACGAGGTGAATGGCTGTAACATTCCCCGTAGTTGGGTTTTCGTTGACTGGTAAAGCATCGGCATAGCCAATTAAACTGCCCAAAAGTAAGGTTTTACCACTACTAAATTCTCCCATCACGCCAATTTTGACTGGTGAGGTGGCCAGTTCTATGGTTTTTTCCGCAGTTTCTCTGAGACGCGCCAGACATTCATCCAAACTCGCGGGAACCCAGTCTTCTTGTTGAGAAGGATACTGCGGGACAGAGTTAATTTTTTGCAGTATAAATTCACCGTATTCTTTAAAATATGCAAGTCTTTCTAGTTCCATAGAATAGTTACCGTTAAAAATAAAATTTATGTGAGTTTTATAACATAAAAGTTGATAGCAGATGTTATGTTGTCTCGGATTTTAGTTAGTCATATCTGATTGATGTCAACACAAGTAAATTTGGAAATCAAACGGGATGCTGATTATTGATTGGGAATTGGGTAGCATTTAGGTATATGGCGTTTTCCGATTGAGTGCGGTACAAGTTGATAGGGGATAGAGGCTAGAGGCTAGATTGATGTACCTCATTGGAATAAAAAACGCTCTAAGGTTTCTCAAGCAAATAGATATTTATTCTATGTAAAAATTCAATTCCAGTAATTTTTAACCAAAATTTAACTTTTTGACCTAGATTCTCAAATGTATGAGTCTGGATGCACAACTTTGCACTCTAGTAAAATCACTTTTTGATAATTTTTGTGTTTTAAAGAATTATGGCAAAAATCAAGGAGGGATTAAGCACTACTGATAAATTAGTGATTTTCAGTATAAAATATTTTCAGTAAGTAGATAAAAATATTATTTCTAAAAATTAAATTTAGGGAGTGGGGTTAAGATATAGACTAAATTAACGGCAGTTTCATAGCAGGTGATTTTGATGTGGCTGCGGAGAAAAATCCATGTATTATAGGAAACTTGTATATTGATGTAGTTAAAAGTCACCCATTGTAATTATCAATATCAAAAAACTTTAATTTCTGTAAATCTCTGGCATCAAGTATCAGGTATTGTGACTTTTGGCTTATTTTCATACAAATTTCAATTTTAATACTTAAAAGTTTAAGCATAATTGATTTTGCAGCCCAAAAATTATGATAGATTTTATTTACTCAAAATACTATTTAATCCACTTGATGACCATTCTTCAGATAGATGTTTTACTGGGGTGATAGTTAATAACATAAATATCGGCTAGAGTTGATGGTTTCAGTGCAGTCTATAAAATTATAAAATCATTATTTTCTCGAAAACTAAATATATTTTTTGACAAGTTTCCTATAATATAAGTCTCCTCATAACTAGGCAGGTAAAAGTGTTCTCTGAAAGGGTGCAGAAGTTAAATAATAAAGATGAAAGCGCGAAAGTCGTGCAGAAGCGCAGTCAAAAAAATGCAAGCGATCGCAAGTTAATTAATATAGCACGCCCAGCCGCTAATCATGAGCTAGAAGGGACAATGGTAAGTCAGCCAACTTACCAAATGCAGGCAATTTTGCCAAAGCTGGCGGATGTCTACTTTCGTATTGATCCCCAAGGCATTATCTTAGAATATCAAGCAAATAAACCTTATAATTTTCTCAATCAAACTAATATAGCTCCAGGTAAGCAATTATTCGAGTGCTTCCCAACATCTATTGCTATTCGTTTTCATCAAGCCATCAATCAAGTCCGGCAAACTCAATCGGTAGTTAGTTTTGCATATAGTTTGCATGTAGGCAACAATAAAGCTCATTGTGAAGCTCAATTGTTGCCAGTAGAATCAACCGAAATTATTGTGTTGTTGCGCGATATTACTCACATAGTCCAAGAAGCTTTTTTAGAGTGTGGTGATCATTTTCAGACTATTGTAGAAAATGCCAACAACATTATTTCTGCGGTTACCCCTGATGGTTTATTTTCTTATGTGTCGCCTAACTGGAGTGAAATTTTAGGGCATGAGGTGTCAGAAGTTGAAGGTCAGCCCTTTGCCTCTTTTGTACATCTCGAAGATTTATCAACTTGTACAGATTATTTCACCAAAGCTTTAATCACAGGTGAACAGCAAGATACGATTGAATATCGCGTCAAACATAAAAATGGCACATGGCGGTGGCACAGTTGCTACTTATCAGCCATCAAAGATACTACTGGTAGTATTATTTACTTTGTTGGTATTTGTCACGATATCACAGTCCGCAAACATGAAGAAATTCGCAGACAGAGGATAGAAAAAGCTTTAAGAAAATCAGAAGCCAAGTTTCGCACTAAAACTCAGCAGTTAGAAGAGACACTGCAAGAACTAAAACAAGCCCAGTCTCAACTCATTCAATCAGAAAAAATGTCGAGTTTGGGACAATTGGTGGCGGGTATTGCCCATGAAATCAATAACCCGGTGAATTTTATTTATGGCAATGTGAAATATGCCAATGATTATGTACAGGATTTATTTCATTTAATTGAACTTTATCAACAGCACTTTGTCCCCCGGACACCAGAAGCTCACCAAGAAATTAATACCATTGATTTAGATTTTATTCGCTATGATTTGCCTAAAGTTCTCGACTCGATGAATATTGGAGCCGAGCGTATTCGCCAGATTGTTTTATCTTTACGCAACTTCTCAAGAGTTGACGAAGAAGGCATGAAATTGGTGAATATTCACGAAGGGATTGATAATGCCTTGTTACTGTTGCAAAATCGCTTGAAATCCCAACCAGAATCTACGGGAATTGAAGTGATTAAAGAGTATGGTGATTTGCCACAGGTCATGTGTCATCCTGGACAGATGAATCAGGTATTTATGAGCCTGTTAACCAATGCCATTGATGCTTTAGCAGAAGTTACCATAACTCACCCACAAATTCAAATTCGTACCCAATTGCAAGCAAGCGATCGCATCAAAATTAGTATTACCGATAATGGCCCCGGAATCAATGCCAAAATCCGCGATCGCATCTTTGACCCCTTCTTTACCACTAAACCTGTAGGGAAAGGTACCGGGATGGGTTTATCCATCAGCTACCAAATTATCGTTAAAAAACACCGTGGGGAATTATATTGTGTTTGCATACCAGACGGAGGAACTGAGTTTGTCATTAGCATACCCACAAAAGTAATAGAAGAAGCTTAAATGTAAGCATTCAGAACTCAGTAGTCAGAATTTAAGAGTAATGAGCGCATAATTAATCTATTTCTTGAGAAGAATATAACTAAGGTTTAGGTGATGGGTCGCAATTAACTCCCAGGATTTATCATAGCGATCGCTCATCCTTATTCTTGTTGTTGTGCTTGGGTAATTGTAAAATTAACTTCCTGACCATAAGCAACCTCAAGTTGATAACCATCAGGATCACAAATAAACGCCCAGTAACCCACAGGCGCACCATAATCATGCGGCCCTTCTTGCAATAAACCTTCTGATTTTGCTTGCTGACACAGATAATCTACTTCCTCACGGCTTTTACAAGCTACGCCAATATGAAAGCCCGATGATGGTTGGCATTGTGACTTATCTAATTGCAGTAGCACAATTACAAATGGTCGAGTTAAATCACTAATCCAAGCAACTTCAAAATTATTAGTTTCATCAGTGCGGCGATGCACCACTTTCATACCAGCATACTTCTGATAAAAAGCAATGCTTTGATTGATGTCGGTTACTCCCAGTGCAATATGAGTCAAGCCAATATCTGCCATAAGTGATTCCCTGAACGCATCAAAAATCTCTTTGATTCTCCAGAATATCTAAAAAAGGTGGACTGGATAGACGCTATTCGTCAAGCACCTAACAAGGTGGCTCGTAGAGATGCGAATGTAGCGACACCAGATAATTGGATTCATTTCTTCTTGCAGTTTAAAACTGGTTTCAACTCTGGACAAGAATTCTTTAAAACTGACAATAAATATTTAATGTACAACATGGAGCTAAGCGGGTTCGAACCGCTGACCTCTGCAATGCCATTGCAGCGCTCTACCAACTGAGCTATAACCCCGTAAAGCCATTTTTTATTATGGCTGAATAATTTATCTTTTGTCAAGTCTGATGAATTATCTATATTAAATGGTTGTAAAAACCTAATCTAATACATCGTAATTTCTACGAGACTTGTAACAAGTAGGTCATACAGTGACCCATAAGAAAGTAAACTACTAACATCGCCGCCGCAGCTAGAGCTACTAATGTACCAGCCAGCATGAGCGAGAATTCTTTGTTTTCATAGGCTTTTTCCATTAAATGTAGTGACCATGCCACCAGTGCTACATCAAATAATAAAATAGGAATCAACATATTTCTTAATATTTATTAATACTTATAAATCAATATTAACATCGATTTTCAGAAGTGTAGTTAATTTCGGTGGCAGGTAGTGGGATTTTAATGTTATCTTTGGCGTTAAGAGTACAAACGTACTGGTATGGAGCGATCGCGCAAATAATGTTTAATTTCTGAAACGCTTAATTGCCCATAGTGTAGTAACGAAGCTAACAATGCAGCTTCGGCTTTGCCTTCAGTTACAGCTTGATAGATATGTTCACAATTGCCTGCTCCACCGGAGGCAATAACTGGAATTTGTACTAATTGAGCGATCGCTTTGGTTAACTCTAAGTCGTAACCGGCTTGAGTCCCATCTGCGTCCATACTTGTAACTAACAGTTCTCCTGCACCACGTTGTTCAACTTCAACCGCCCATTTTAGGGCATCTAAACCCGTGTTTTCCCTGCCGCCACGCACATACACATCCCAGCCGGGATTTTGGGGGTCTACTCTGCGTCTGGCATCAATGGCAACAACTATGCACTGATTACCAAAGCGATCGCTTGCCCGATTGATCAAGTCTGGGTCACGTACTGCCGCAGAGTTAATACTAACCTTGTCTGCTCCGGCTCGTAACAAAGCTTTAACATTTTCTAAGGTTTGAATGCCACCGCCTACAGTGAGTGGAATAAAGACCTGTTCAGCAGTCCGGTAAACAACATCCAGAATTATGCCTCGGTCTTCATGAGTGGCTGTAATATCCAGAAATACTAACTCATCTGCCCCAGCATCGTTGTAAACCTTCGCCAACTCCACAGGATCACCGGCATCTTTGAGATCAACAAAGTTAACTCCTTTTACAACCCGTCCCGCCTTCACATCCAAGCAAGGTAAGATTCTTTTAGACAACATAGTAAATTCTTAACTCCTTCTTTCATTGCCCGGAATTTAAATTTTAAATTGGTACGTGTATTCCCAAACCAAAATTTTCGCATCTGAGGTTTATTCTCAAGGATTGCGATATTGATGGCACTCAATCATTCCTCAAGTCACAATTAATTGCTGAATTATGGCGATAATCTCCTCAAAAAAACAGCCTCCAGAACCCAATAAAAAACCCAAGGAGCAACAAGAATCAGTCAAAGCATCTGCCGAAGAAAAAATTTTGCAACCCGAAGCCGTGTTGGACGAGCAAGGTAAGCAAGAAGAGAGTATCAGGCCGCAGCGATTTGCCGATTATATTGGGCAGAAAGATTTAAAGGATGTGCTAGAAATTGCCATCAAAGCCGCAAAATCACGAGGGGAAGTGCTGGATCACTTATTGTTATACGGCCCACCAGGTTTGGGTAAAACGACAATGGCAATGATTTTAGCATCAGAAATGGGGGTCAACTATAAAATTACGAGTGCGCCAGCGTTAGAACGCCCTAGAGATATTGTTGGGTTATTAGTTAACCTAAAACCCGGCGATATCATCTTCATCGACGAAATTCATCGTCTTTCGCGGATGACTGAGGAAATTCTCTATCCAGCTATGGAGGATTATCGCTTAGATATTACCATTGGCAAGGGTACCAGCGCCCGGATTAGAAGTTTGCCTTTGGCGAAGTTTACCTTGGTGGGAGCGACAACCCGCGTGGGTGCTTTGACTTCACCATTACGCGATCGCTTTGGCTTGGTGCAGAAGTTACGCTTTTATGAAGTAGAGGAACTGAGCCAAATCGTTCTCCGCAGTTCGCAGCTACTACAAACCAACGTTACACCAGATGGCGCAACAGAAATTGCCCGTCGTTCACGAGGTACACCACGTATTGCGAATAGATTACTCAAGCGAGTACGTGATTTCGCGGAAGTGAAAAAACAGCCAGAAATTACCGAAAGTGTCGCCGCAGAAGCACTCCATCTATTCCAAGTAGACCCATGCGGCTTAGATTGGACAGATAGGAAAATGCTCAGTGTGATTATTGAGCAGTTTAATGGTGGCCCAGTGGGTTTAGAAACTATCGCTGCCGCCACAGGTGAAGATCCGCAAACCATTGAAGAAGTTTACGAACCTTATCTGATGCAGATTGGTTATTTAAGCCGCACACCACGCGGTCGGATTGCAACTAAAGCTGCATATAAGCACATGAATTTTACGCCACCGAATGAGCAGTTATCTCTTTTGTGAAGGGAGAAAGTGCGATCGCCATTACGCTGTGGGGGATGTGGGATGATGCGATCGCAGACTAAAACAAACACATAGAATGGTTCATGCGCCGAGACTCAATCTTTTACCCTCCGGGTGCGCCACTTGCTTTAAGCGAGGGAACCTCGCCAACGCAGTGGCTTACAAACTCTTTCAACAATCCCCTAGTTTATTATTTGAACTATTGACAAATATCCCAAACAATGCAGGAGCGTATCGGTTTGATTCGGTAGCTGTCAAAGAACCGAAATTTGAAATCGATGGCGTATTTCTGCCTCCAGACAATGAAGGTGCTGGGGTTGTATATTTCTGTGAAGTACAATTTCAAAGAGACGAACAGCTTTATGAAAGGGTATTTGCAGAATCCTCGTTATATTTCTACCGCAATCGTCCCAGGTTCAGCGATTGGCAGGCTGTAATTATCTATCCATCGCGCAGTATTGAACAGAGTGATATTTATCCTCATCGTACCCTGCTAAATGGAGAACAAGTTCATCGGGTGTATTTAGACGAGTTAGGCGACATTCGTCAATTACCTTTATGGGTAGCGTTGATGGTACTGACCACAGTAGAACCAGAACAAGCACCAACAGAAGCCAGGTATTTGTTAACCAGAGCTAGTCAAGAAACATCCGAAAGGGCAAGCCGCGCCATAATAGAGATGATAACGACGATCATGGTGTACAAATTTGAAATCTTAAGTCGAGCCGAGGTAGAGTCGATGTTAGGAATAACGCTCCAAGAAACAAGAGTTTACCGTGAAATCAAAGAAGAAGGACGTGAGGAAGGACGAACAGAAGAAGCTGTTAGCTTGATTATCCGAATTTTAACTAAGCGGTTTGGCGAGTTATCAGAGGAAATGTATTTGTCAATTTCTTCTTTACCTTTACCTGTTCTGGAAGATTTGAGCGAAGCACTGTTAGATTTTGGTAGCCTTGCGGATGTGCAGGTTTGGTTAGAAGCGGTGGGAAAATAAACTAAAGGACTTACGCACTAAGATTGTATGTAGAAATTGGGTTTAGGGGTGTGAGGGTGTAAGGGTGTTGGATACATCAACCCTTGTGTACACCCTTAATTTTTTGTTTTTATGCTTACAAGTCGACGTAAATAAAAAGACCACACTTCGACGGCGCGGTAGTTGAATCTCGACACTTCTCCTACCGGAGACGCTACGCGAACGACAAGCTCAGTGCATCGCTTCGCTCGATTACCGCGAAGCCGAAACTCAGTGACCATCTGTAATTGCTAAAAAGCTCGTGGTATAAATATTCTTTCTTTTGCCTTTTGACCTTTTACTTTTGCCTTGTTTTACTAGCTTGCTGTCTGAGACAGTTTTCGCCATGATAAATTGTGGAATCTCCACCGCAGATAGACACAGGTAAACCCAGATGATTAAGTTAATTAGTGTTGTTCTTTGTGTGTTACTTGTGTTTGGCTGGGGTCAACCAGTCATGGCACAATCCCAACAACCCAACTTCACGCCAGAAGAAATACAACAAGGAGATGAGTGGGCAAATCAAGCGTTTGCAGCGACAAATAAGGGTGACTTTGCCACGGCTGAAAAATACTGGACAAAGATTATTGAGAAATTTCCCACCAATGCGGGTGCGTGGAGTAATCGCGGAAATTCGCGGGTGAGTCAAAATAAGCTGCAAGAGGCATTAGCAGACTACAACAAAGCTGTAGAATTGGCTCCGAATGTGACAGATCCTTATTTAAATCGGGGTACAGCTTTAGAAGGTTTGGGAAAATGGGATCAGGCGATCGCAGATTACAACCACGTTTTAGAATTAGATCCTAACGATGCAATGGCTTATAACAATCGCGGCAATGCCAAAGCAGGTTTAGGAAAATGGGACGATGCGATCGCAGATTATAAAAAGTCTACCGAAGTCGCCCCGAATTTTGCCTTTGCCCGTGCTAACTATGCGATCGCTTTATATGAAACTGGTCAAATAGAGCCAGCAATCCGCGAAATGAGAAATATTGCCCGGAAATATCCCAAATTTGCTGATGTGCGTGCCGCTTTAACCGCCGCTTACTGGGTAAACGGACAAAAAGGTGAAGCCGAAAGCAACTGGGTAGCCGCTTATGGCTTGGATAACCGTTACAAAGATATCAACTGGGTGAAAAATATCCGCCGATGGCCCCCTAGTATGGTGGCTGCTTTAGATAAGTTCTTGAAACTGGAATAATCAGGGAAGTCTAAAAATCACAAGCATTCTTCAGGCAGACAACTAAATTGTCTGCCAATTCTTCCATCGCATTTTGGCTAATTGCAGGTAGAGAAAATGCAAAGTTTAAATTCATTTTGCTGTCAAAAGTTGCCACAGCCAAAGTCACAACACCACCAAAAACACCCTGTACTGGCAAAAAGCTGATTTGTTCTAATTCCAATTGACCGTAAAATTTAGGAATTTTGACTTTGCCAATATTAGTTACAGAGACACTTGCAGGTGCTTGATTAGGTTTCTTCAGTAAGAATTTGAGTACCTGCTTGTACATCATAATGATGCTGAAGAGATGATCAGAATTTAACCCTGCGATGATAGTTTGTCTGACTTCCCGTGCTAAATCCCAGAAGGTTGTTTTGGTTGTGAGGGGATGAAATGAAGTGATGGACGAAAACAACACACCGAGATTATTTTCACTCACAAGCGATCGCAACCTTTGGCGCAAATCAACATGAGACCAACAATTTAACCAAATATCTTTCCTCTCGTAACCATAAATTTGATTAGCGACTGCAAACATTAACGCTGCACATAACGCGCCTTGTACTGTAGTTTTTTCCTGTCTGCAAAAATTCACTAACTTTTCTGTTAGTTCTTTGTCTAGTTGTCGGTGAACCAACCCACAACAACGAGATTCTATCGGGACACATTGCTCAAAATCTAGAGCTTTTGGTTGATACCATAACTGCTTAAATTGCAAATTTAATAACAAGAAAATGCCTTTGATTTTACCCCACCATCCCTGCATTGATTCTGGTAGCAGTTCTTGAATAGGTGGTAATACAGGTAAACTTTCAACAGAATTGATTAACTCTCCATCTGCGATTTTTTGACAATAAGTTAATATTTCTGAGTGCAGTTGGATGCTAGATAAACCGTCTGAGATAGCGTGGTGCAAGATTGTAATTAGATAATTTACATGATTCTCACTCGGCGATTTAACTAACACACATCTTCCTAAACCTGCATCACTCGCTATTTTTTCGTTCATTTCTGCAATCACAACCTCTTGCCAATGCTGGCTATTAACACTACGCAGAGGAATTTGAATTGCTCCTGTTTCAAAGCACAGACGATTTAGGGAATTAATAATCCGAGCATTTAACAGAGGATGACGTAACTGGACAATATCAAGAGCTTTTCTCAGGATTTCTTCGTCTAAACACCCAATAATTCGGCTAATTGTCACTACATTAAACGAACCACCAGTCTGATTAACTATTTCCAAGGCCTCCTCAATGGGAGTAAGTAGACGATTGACTGTCATAAATAACTAGATTTTGAACTATTGGGAATAAAAAGGAGTCAGAAGACAGAATTCAGGATTCTCCGCACATAAAGGGATGGAGTTGAAATGAAGAAGAAAGTTTGATTTCGATTTCGCCCACACGGGACGAGGATATCAAGCAATATTCATCACGCAGCAATGCACTCTCGCTTGTGGAAGTTTCATACAGAATTCCATACTGAATTCTGACTCCTGATTGCTGAATTCTTCTTCATAAATGCAGCATGAAGTAAAAAAGCGATCGCTTTCTCAGTTTAAGTATTCCCAATACCAACAAGTTTGTATTTCATCACGACAATAGTTCTGCTATTTTGGCTGGATTTAACTCTTCAACATTACTCACAACTATCGCGGCTCCAGCTTTTTGCAGATTTTCACTGTATGCTTGAGCGCGTGCGGCTGTTTCTTGGACGTGAGGCGGTAACACTCCAACACCAACCCAAGGACGATGCGGCTGCAATTCTCGCGCTTTCGTGACTGTATACATATCAGCCACAGTATCACCCACATAAATAACGGTGGTGTTGCTGGGTTCATTCTCCAACTTCTCAACAGTGGCAAACAACCCTGTCGGATCGGGTTTACCGGGTGCATCTTCCATTGCAATCAACACTGGCGATCGCAAACCCAAGCGTTTTTCTAAAATGAAATTAGCAGAACCACGGGTAGCACCACTAAAAAATCCCCAAGCAATATTAGCTTCAGTCAACTGCTGTAAATAATCTGAACTTAATAATAAAGGTTCATCACAAATATATCCCGTGAAATTATTCGGGTCTGGGCCACGATAACGGGCTTGAAAAAAAGTCACAATAGAGTTGTAGTCTAGCTGTTGTTGTTCTCTTGTCTTTCCTTGAGACTCAAAGTAACGGTAAATTAATTCTTGCGATGCTTCCCAATCGTTATTCCAAACGCCTTCAGACTTGAGTTGGTCAATATCTAACGGTGTGGGACGATATGCAGCGTTAGTAAAATACTCTACAGTATCAGCGATCGCGCGGCGATAAGAACCGCCGACATCGCGCACAACGCCATCAATATCAAAAACGACAATTGCTCGTGCTGAAGCTTGTGCAGTCATGGTTGCGTGGATCACAATTTAAACTTTTCCGATTTTAAATTGGATAAGCATCCTTGAAGAAGAATTCAGAATCAGCCGCATAGAATTTAATTGGAGAATTCTGGCTTCTGAGTCCTGAATTCTTTCGATAATTCCCCACTCCCCATTCCCTACTCCCTGAAAAGTTTGGTCATTCGGCTAGATATTAAGTTACAATAAGCAATCGCAAACTTAGTAAGCTATGCCCGGATGTATCCCGGAGGTGTGATTGACCAAGTTCATTCTAAAAATTCTTTGGTTGGAAGATAACGTTGCCCTAGCAGTTGACCAAGTTGTAGGTAAAGGTACCAGTCCCTTAACAAAGTACTTTTTCTGGCCCAGAAATGATGCTTGGGAAGAGTTAAAAAAGGAACTCGAATCCAAACACTGGATTACTGAGCTAGATCGCGTAGAATTGCTTAACAAAGCAACAGAAGTGATCAACTACTGGCAAGAGGAAGGTCGAAACCGTCCAATGGCAGAAGCTCAGTTGAAGTTCCCAGAAGTTGCTTTTACAGGTAGTGCTTGATACTGCACATTTAACTCCTTTGCTGTTTTACCCGAACAGTGCCAATCTTCCAAAATTTTTATAGGTTAGCATCGCTACCAGTTACCCAACAGCGATTTTTAAAACCGCCACAACCATACCTTGTTAGCTATTCTTTCAGGTAATGTGTGGGCGGTTTTGTCATTTGTATTTAACCAGAACTCATATCAAGTCCACTGCATTCCTGATGACATTATGACTTCAGTATAAAGAAATACGTTTTGGTTAAGCTATCGCTCCACCCAACAAAGTCTTAACTGAAATATATTAAGGTATAAGACAATACCTTTAAAATCAGAAAACTAAATCACCACCAAACCAACAAATAATGACTCTACAAAAAACGAAAGAATGATTTTGGAGGGGGTTTGGGGGACGCAACCGTCCCCCAATCGGGGGCTTGGGGGAGAATCCCCCAAATCTTACTCCTTGTCTGGTAGCTAGAGCAGAAATTAAGCAATCAACCCTCATCACCATTGAGCTATAAGGGTATGAGGATTTTGAAAACCTACACCCTTACAGAGGTCAAAATTCAAAAGTCAGAGAATTTTTGACTTGATTTTCCCCTATCCTCGCTTTCAGCCTATCTAACGACACTGACGATATTTGATGTGATACACCAATCCCCGGTGAGCCAAGTCGAAGGAGTCAACAGTCGCCATACCTGCTCCATTAGCAGTCATCGCTGCATTGACACGCATATTTACACTATCGCCACAGCGTGACCACACATCAGCAACAGTCACTAACTGATCTCGAACGTTGTAGTCAGTTTCGCCACGAAATGTCCGAGATAAAACAGGGCCACGTTGACCAGCAAAAAAGTATTCGGCTCTAAGTCTCCCAGTGGTACTAGGAGCGACATAGCCACGGTAATCAGCATCATAGAGAGAAATTTGGAATCCTTGAGGCACTTTAATTGGAATGCTCAAATTACAACTTTTACGCCTTTCTGATGATTGATTTCCTAAAGCAATAAACTGATCGAAGAGAATACTTAACTCTTGACCATCAGGACTCACATTTACACTAGCAGAACCTTCAGGACAACCATTACCACCATATTCTGCACCCAGAATCTCAACTTTGTCAGCAGCAAAAGCAGGGCCAACAGAAGCTGTAATTAGTACTGCACCTGCAAAAAAAGATTTTGCCAAGTTGATAGATGTTTTCCTGATATTTTGAATGTTCATAACTCACCTCAGTTGAGTAATTAGAAATTATTAGGAACTAGATTTGTGATTGTAATTTTCGGTAAATATTTTCCATAAAATCTGTGATCACCATCTCTATTCCTGAAAAATTGCAATACAAAATTCATGGCAGATTTTGAAAAAAATGCCACAAAAAATTGCCAAAAGTATTTACAAAAATACTTTCGTGAGTACTCACAAGCTACTATTTATTAGCAGCGTGAATAGCTGTATTGCCTGAATTGCAATACTTATGAGACATCATCTGCAAATCTAAAAGCAGTAATTTAAGACTATGAGTTTTACTTATAGCCTCATATCTGCTGTCTCCGCAGAAGACTGTCAATTGAATTTCAGAGTTCCATTTATCTGTGGTGATACCAAAACCCTAATATTTATCAATTGGTATCTTGCTTGGCTTATTTACATCGACTGTATTTCTTTACTGTTAGTTCCCAACAATTTTCATCGTCAGGCAACAATTTTCATTACTTAATAATTTGGAATATGGATGAGTTCGGTTTGCTTTCTAAATTTACTTGTGTAGTTAGAGAGTAGGAAAAAAGCCTTATCTAAGTTCACTGATTTTTCCCAAATCAAATATTAGTTCTATATAACTTCAGGACTTACGTAAGTGTCGCAATTGGTGGTTAGTGCGTGACGCTATAAATCTGATGACTACGTTAAAATCTTCTCGTTGCGTCACACACCCTACAGAAAAAATATGCTAGTTGCGTAAGTCCTAAACTTATAGAAACAAATGATAGTATGTAAATTAACTTACTAAATATACACTGATTGTTGTATAACTCACTTCATTAAAATCATGCCTTAGAAATGATTACTGTTAATAATGTAGTCATAAAAATTGCTATTTTTATTGATAAATTACGTAATAAAAGGGTGTAGGTGTTCAAAACCCTTACACCCTTACACCCAGTTTCAACAGAGAATTTTACTGAGCTGTCACCAAGTAAGGTGAGGTTATTGGTTGAGCGCGTCCAGCATTAACGAGGGCTTGGTAGACAAAAGCTGCTACTTCGGCTCTGGTTGCTTGCCGATTAGGATCAAGCTGTTTAACGGTAGGATAGTTAATTACTAATTGGCGGACAGTGGCTGCTGCAACTGGGCCAGTTGCATAATTAGGAATTTGCGCCGCATCATTGTAGAAATTCAGCACGTTTTGATTATTGGCGGTTAAGCCTAAACCATTGGCTAGGGCTACTAGTGCTTGTACTCTGGGAATTTGTTGCTGTGGTTTAAATGTACCATCAGGGTAGCCTGAAACAAATTGGCTTTGATAAGCGGATCTAATTGCAGCGAAAGCCCAAAAATTGCTAGGAACGTCTTGAAAGGTGATGGCGCTACGTTTAGCGGTGGGATTTAAAGCTTTAGTAATAATTGTGGCAAACTGGGCGCGAGTTACAGGGTCATTGGGTTTAAATGTGCCATCTGGGAACCCAGCAATAATATTTTGTGCGGCTAAAGCTTCAATGTAGCTTTTTGCCCAAAAATTGCTCGGTACATCTTTAAAGGCCACAGCGCCGCCTGTTGGTGGTTCGACTGTGGCTGCTACAAAGTCTACTTGACCAAAGATTTTTTTCTGATCAACATCATTACCAACAGCCACAATGGTGTTAGTTTTTGTGGCGTTGTTTACGTCATAACGAGTATTACCACGAATCAGATTACCACCAGGATTTTCGTTTGTACCCAAGTCTGGTTGAGCAGTGGTAATGGCGACTACACCATCTCGCTTATTACTTTGAATGACATTCTTGCGGAGTACGGGTTTAGCGGAGTCGGAGATAAATAGACCATCTTGGTTTTGAATGATTTGGTTTCCTTCTACTAAAGTTGTGGAAGTTCCACCGATCGCTAAACCAAAACCTGTATCCTGAAATAAGTTATTTCTGACTACACCCTGAGCGGCTCTGGCAATAGAAACCCCATTACCTTTGTTCTGCACAAAGATATTGCCTTCAATTCTGGGATTTCCTGTACCCGTGACAAATACGCCTTCTCGACCATTAGCGGTAAAAGTGTTGTTTTGAATCACCGGGTTAGTAGATTCTACCCAAATACCTGTACCGCGTTGAGTCGGGTTAGTCACGGTGACACCTGCGATCGCGCTGTTGTTGTCAGCTAAAATGGTAATTTCTTGTCTCGCAAATGTGCGGCTGGTGTAATAGCCTGCTCCAGTAATAATTATCCCTTGACCTTTGCTGGCTTCGTCACCTTGTAACGTCACCCCTGATTTGATTAACAGTGGAAATGTTTCTCCAGTTTCTTGGTTATAATTTCCTGGCGCAAGTCGAATAATTGTACTTGGTTGAGCTTGGGTGAGTGCAAAGCTAATAGTTTTGTATGGTGCGGCTGCTGTTGCACCTGCACTTGCATTGTCTTGACCTGTTGCTGGGTTGACATAAATTACTTTTGCTGCTGCTGGTGCTTGCGCTATCACACTGGGCGAAGCACCGCCATTTGCTGTCCCTATCAATAATGTCGAACCAGTTGCAGCTAATAATAAAGCTGTCAGTCCGGCTTTTAAGGATAAATTCAATTTCAGGTTTCTTCCAGAAAACGAGTAAATACTTTTGATGGAAGAAAAATGAAAACCTTGATATTTCATTTTTGTGTCTGTAATGTGCTGAATTATAGTTGGCTAAGAAGGGTTAGATGTGACAGCTATCTAGCTGTCCATCCCCAGCAAAACTATAACGGATGACTAGCAAATAATCCCCTATGTTTCGCAATCAGACACGTAAATAAACAATTGTAAAATCGTGAAAATTCCAGATTTGCCAAAGAAAGTTAGTCCTCTTGGCGGTACAGTGCTAGACTAAGGAGTATATCCCCACTAGGGATCACCAAAAAACAAGAATGTTAAGTCAGGTAGAAATTTTCTCTGGTTCTATCAGTGAAAGAGCAGAAAAAGTTTCTTAGCACTACTATCAACAACCTCTTCCTATTTGTGCAAGTAAAAATAACTGCCTTGAGGAGTGCGATCGCATTCATTTATTCTGGTGGCAGCATTCTAGAGAATAACTGGGTATTAGAAGCGAAGCAAATGCTGTTGTTACAAGTGCTGATGTTTTGTGGTGCTGCTTACTAAATCAAAGTTCCCGACTCTACATCACGGTTGCTGCTTTGTGTAAGACCGCAACTTTATACAAGGGTTAAGAACAGCATAAAAATTGCATTTTAAATGATATCCATTCACACTGTTGAGAATGCAATTAGTTTAGTCATCGAGAATTTTGCATAAATCCTGACTAAAAGTTGACAAAAAGCAGTAAATTGGTTTCTGTAGCTTAGTAAATTGCTTAAGTTAAGGGGAAGCTGTTCTGAAAAATCGGCTTGAGTGCTGATAGTTAAGCAAAACTGCTAAAGTTTGGCTGGGAAAATTCATCATTCCCAGATAAATAGCTAGGTATGAACATATCTAGTTCATTGAGAGCCGCCTGAGTGCAAACCACCAAAGCTAACTTGAGTTGTATAAAAGTTTTCACCAATTAACTCTGCTCCTACATTGTGGTAAGACTTGTATACGCACTTATACTTATACCAAGTGGCAAAATGATTGTGACAGATAGATTGCTGAACAGCTTACCAATCAAATCTTCCCCAATCCAAAATCCAAAATGGTATAACAGGTAGGTTGTTGATTGAGCAGCAAGTTAGTTAAAAAGAAAGCAAAAATTGAAAAAAAGGTGTATCTTACATCCAAAACTTAGGGCGGGTAGGAGTATGAAAAATCTAAAATAGATATTAAATTGATAAAAACAACGACCATCGACAACCGTTAGTCAATTTCATCTTCTGCAAAGCGTTGCCAGGTTGTTACCAGTGCTGAAACACGATTACATGCAAGTTTCCCAGGATCAGCCTAATTATTTTGAGGCTCCTCTACAGTTGTTGCTGTTTGTCGATGGCAGACCCCAGTCTCGACAACAGGTACAGCGAATACGCTCTTACTTAAAAGAGTTGCAGGCAGAGTATCACTTTGAAGTCCAAATTATTGATGTCGGTCAACAACCGTATCTAGCCGAACATTTTAAGTTAGTAGCTACGCCAGCGTTGATTAAAATTCATCCAGAACCAAGGCAAGTTCTGGCTGGAAGTAATATTATTGCTCAATTAAAAAACTGGTGGCCGCGTTGGCAAACTGCTGTAGACGCTTATTTAAAATTGCAAGAAGATTTTCAAGAACGTATCGATGAAAATAGTCGGGTATCACCACCCAAATCAACAATTAATTCTGTTGCTGTTTCCGCCGAACTGATTAAACTTTCTGATGAAATCTTTCATTTGAAACAAGAAAAGGAAAAACTTCAGGAGCAATTACAGTTCAAAGATCGAGTCATAGCGATGTTGGCTCATGACTTGCGGAATCCTTTAACGGCGGCAGCGATCGCTATTGAAACACTGCAATCTAATTACAATATAGAATCAGGCAGCTTTCAACGTCTCAAGCCAGCTATGGCCGCCCATTTGTTAAAACAAGCTCGGACTCAAACCAAGTTAATTGACCGCTTAATTGCTGATTTGTTGCAGGTAGGCAGAGGCAGTGATAAAGAGTTTCCAATTATACCGCAAAAAATTGAACTTGGACAACTTTGTTTAGAAGTGTTAGAGGAATTAGGCGATCGCTACACCGCCAAATCCCAAACCCTAGAAACAGATATTCCCTCAGACCTGCCTTGCGTCTATGCCGATCCAGAACGCATTCGCCAAGTCGTCGTCAACCTCTTGGATAATGCTATCAAATATACACCAGTAGGCGGTAAAATTACTGTTGCCGGCTTGCACCGCACCACCCAAAAAGTGCAGTTTAGCGTGGGCGATACTGGCCCTGGTATTCCCGCCGAAAGTCGTGAATTAATTTTTGAGAACCACTTCCGCCTGCAAAGAGATGAAGGTACTGACGGATATGGCATTGGTTTGTGTTTATGCCAGCGAATTATTCGGGCGCATTACGGTCAAATTTGGGTAGATTCTACACCTAACGGTGGAGCCTGGTTTCACTTTACGTTGCCTGTTTATCCGTTTTAGGGCTGAGTGTTGAGTGGTATTAGACAAGGGAGAGGGGGGAGACAAGGGAGAGGGGGGAGACAAGGGAGAGAGGGGAGACAAGGGAGAAGAAATATAGTTTCCACCTTGTCCACCTTATCCACCTTGTCCCCTCGTCCCCCTCGTCCCTTTCCCAAATTTTACGAACATTGTTTAGCAGACGATGGGTCGCCAATGGGATGTAAGTCAGCTTCCCAGATGCTGATATAAATAAAATCACAATTCTGGCGGACAACTTGTCCTTTCACAGAACCTAAATTAAAACTGAAATCATCTTTTTGACGCTGCTGGAGTTGTGTGAGTTTTTGCTGAATTTCGGGAGTGACTCGACCGTTTAGCATTCCACTTAAAGTATTTTGCATCACTTGTGGGTCTACAGATTGAGCAAATGCGGCTTCAGTTTGCACCAACCTGCCAGAATTACGGTCGAATAAATAGCCCAAGTCGATTTGATTTGGGACGACTTTGTAAGTGACAGCGCGAGTATCACCCCACAAACCTCTGAAATCCCTTTTGGGTCTGCCGAGAGTTGCTTCTACGGTGCTTCTGTCTGTCCCTGTAGGGAATGCGGGAACGCTTTGACGGCTAGTGGTACTAACTTTTTTTGATTTATTTGGTTTTTCTGGCTCTACCGGGGGTGCTTCTGGTGTGGGACTGGCTGTGGGTTGAGAATCAGTTGTGGTTGGGGAATTGTCAGGTTCTGAATTTACAGGTTGCTCATTGGTGATGACTGGAGATTCTGGAGATTCATTTGGAGAGTTAGAATCTGTTGTGCCATTGTTGGCGGATAAAGTATCTGAATTGATTGGTGGCTGTGGGGAAGTGCTAGGTGTAGACAAAAATGGGGTGGCTGGTGGCTCTTGGGGTTCTGAAGATGAAATTGGAGATGATGGAGAGTCGGAATTGTTGGTGATGGGTGCTTGCGACTGTTGGGGACGGGTTAAGCGAGCTAGTCCTATCCCAGTCATTAAACCAAAGGCGATTAAACCACCAAATATCCAAATTGGTTTTTGAGAATTTTGCGGTGAAATTTTTGGGGGAGGAGAAACAGCTTGGGTTTGTTGAGTTGATGGGAGTTCGGTTGGACGAGGATTGATAGTAGGGGATGGAGGCAGATTAGCTGTAGAGTTTAAAGCATAAAGCATTTTACTAGCCGTACTGTAGCGATCGCTCGCCTGGGGTTTAATTGCCTGATTCAGCACCATTGCTAGTTGGGGTGACACTGGCGGCGCATAATTTTGCCAGAGAATTTCCCCGGTTTGTTGATGTGTGGGTAATTCTGAAGGCTGTTTCCCAGTCAAAAGATAAATCGCTGTTAAACCCAAACTGTAAATATCTGTAGCGTAAACAGGCCGCCCAATTGCTTGTTCACTCGGCATGTATCCTGGTGTACCAATCACCATTGATTGTGTTGGATATCCTGGTTTAACTGCTACTGTGCGGATGGTTTCTTTGACTGCACCAAAATCAATCAACACAGGCTTGCTATCAACAGAGCGCAGAATAATATTATCTGGTTTGATGTCACGATGAATGATGCCCTTGCTATGCACATAATCCAACACCGATAGCAGACTCAAGAGAATTTCTCGGACTATGGTTTCACTTTGGCATCCTTTCGTTTCGACAACATGAGTTAACGTTGCACCGTGAATCCATTCTTGTACCAGATAAAACAGCCCATTTTCCGAAAAATAAGCATGGAGTCGAGGAATTTGGTCACTACTTTCGCCCAGATACTCTAACGTGGCTGCTTCCCTTTCAAAACGTTGCTGAATCAAGGCGTAGGTTTGAGGATCATTGGCAATTGGTTTTAATTGCTTAATCACACAGCGACGGCGAGAAGGCATGTGGGTATCTTCTGCCAAAAAGGTTTCCCCAAATCCACCAGCACCGAGTACCTGGATAACTTGATAGCGATTATTCAGCAGAATAGATGTCATGAACAGTTCAATATGTCCGCCATATTTAAATGTACATCACGATGCCAAAACAAATAATGTTCCCTTGTGGGATTGTGAGAGTGTATATAAAATAAACCTGGGCTGGGATGAATTATGGCTTTACAGCAGCCACAAATTATTTTTGATGGTGCTGTGCTAGGTGCTTTTAACTGCTATGGCAAAAGATAGATTTCATTATATTGTCAGAAACGCTTTAGAAAAAGACGGTTGGAAGATTACTGCTGACCCTTATGAAATTAATGTAGATGATGTAGATTTTGAGATTGATTTAGCAGCAGAACAGCTTTTAGCAGCAGAACAAGAGGGCAGAAAAATAGCAGTGGAGATTAAAAGTTTTCTGAGTCCCTCGAATGTCTCTGATTTTCATACTGCGTTGGGGCAGTTTTTAAACTATCGAGATGCTTTAGATCAAATTGAACCAGAACGCCAACTATATTTGGCAGTTCGTTTACCAATTTATGAAAGTTTTTTTCAACGAAGGTTTATTGCTGTATCTGTTAAAAAATATCAGTTACGACTGATTATTTATGATGTACAAGCTGAGGTGATTTCTCAATGGCTGTAGAACAATATCGCCAATACATCGAACATCTTCTTTCTGAAAGACAACAACGAGCCGCAATTCAACAAAAATTGACGGCCGAAGAGTATGAAGTGCAAACAATTTTTGACGAACGGCAAGACCATTATCAATTACTGTATGTTGGTTGGCGAGGTAATCAACGCGATTTTGGCTGTATTTTACATCTTGATATTAAAGATGGCAAAATTTGGATTCAACATGATGGCACTGAAGAAGGAATTGCCAATCGATTGGTAGAAATGGGAGTACCAAAGCAAGATATTATTTTGGCTTTTCATGAGCCATACATTCGTCAGTTTACTGAGTTTGGTACAACTTAAATTAGAGCGATCGCATTTAAAATCAGGATAATCTCCTTTCTTAGAACAATGGGATATTTCTCTTCCTGGAATTGTCTATGCGATCGCCCTAATTTTTCTTGCTAAAATTTCCCTAACTAATCACTGTTGGTTTATTGCCGTTTTGATTGTTGAGACTGGTAACAATTGTAGGTTGCTCAGAATTAGCAGTTAATGACTCGCCGCGACGTTTTTTGTAACGCTGACTTTTTGGAACTCCGCCTGCCATCCCATACTCTACACTGCTTTTGCCGTATCGAGTTGCAACACCAAGTAGCATGTGTTCTGTCATATCTGCCAACTCGCCCTCAGTTTCTAGCATTTCCCGATATAACTTATCTAAATTAGAAAGAGCCGTATTATATAAATTTTCTTTAGTTCGCATTTGCTCTATCAAATTTGAAAAAGCTGGTAAAGAAAGACCATTACCTAAATCTAAATAGGGATCAATAGAATTGATACTAGCGGCGCGACGCACAGCTTTTTCTAATATCTTTGAACTTCTTTTTTTTCGAGCCATAATATACACCTTGAAATACAGTACGGCAAATATTCTTTACCTTAAAAAATATTTATAATTTTCAGCCTGAGAAAATTCCAGCAAATTTACAACGGCTTTTGTTACACTGCAATGTCTTTAATGCTTGCGTGATTTACGAAAATTAGTCAGCAATTTGAAGTTTTGAGTAAGTATTTTGGCATTTTGTTTGCGGAAAACACCAAAATGAGTACACAATTAACTGAAATGAGAAAACACTTTGGTATTTTGAGCAAGTATTTTGGCATTTTGCTTGCGGAAAACACCAAGATGAGTAAGTAATTTGACATTCTCAGTCAACATTTTGCCAAAATCAGAAAGCAATATGCCTTTTTGTCAACTTTTACTCTCAGCACCTCCGTGTCTGTGCGTGAGAGTAAAAAATTTTATTAAAAACACCAGTCATCACACTACATAGAAGTATATTGAAAAAAACATGAGGATTTGATATTTGCTAAATCAAGTACAGCAACGGCTGGCGTTATCCAGTAAACATTGCCCAACAAACACATACAGAAACACAACAAGCAAATCCTACTGCGTCAAAACGCAGATTGGTATGCTTAACAAGAAAATTGATGTATGAGTGTAGCTTTAAAGTCTTATTGAGTTTGTGGAGCGTAGATAATGAGGACACAGCAAAATTGATTGCAAAGATTTTATACCGAAATATTAAAACAAAAAGTAACACCTGCGGCAGCTATACGAAAAGCTCAATTAAAACTCTGACAAGAAATTATTCTATTCCTAATGATTGAGCAGCTTTGATTTTAAGACTTACGCAGACTCTACGATTTCTTGGCGTTCTACCCTGCGGGAAGCCGTTTGCGCGTCTACGATAAATTAAGCTTTTTGGGAATTTTTGCGTAAGTCATGGATTTTACAAGCTGAGTGGAAGTGATATCTAATACAAGGATTTTTTAGAGATAGGTGATAGTATATTTGAGTTTTTGAATTAAAAGTGATTGTCTCTATTGAAGTTAAGAGAAATAGTAATGCTATCCATAAAACTAATATTTAATTTGGGAAAAAATCAATAAACCTAAAATAAAGCTTATTTTTTACTCCTGTACGTGCGGGTTGAGGAAAAATTTTGTTTACCCACAGATTCATTGAGTCAACCCACTCCTACATATTCCTTACTGCCTGATAACACAAGTAAATTCAGAAATAAAATCAGATTTTTATATCTATAGTCGGTTTTTTTTCTTAAAAATTACAAGCTTGCCAATGCCTAAAAGTATAGTGAAGCAGATACAACTTCTTGTGAAAAAATGCTGTTATGACTAAGAGAATCAAACGTCACCAGAAACCAAGAAGATTTTTAGTAGCGTTTACTAGCCACCTTTCCCTTCTCTTAGTCAGCATTACAATGTTTGCTGAATCAGGTGTAGCTGCTAGAGATTATGCCCCCAATATTACCCTACAAGCACAAATAGATTCATCAGTAGTTAATAATTCTAGCGCCGAGCAAATATTTCAAGAAGGAGAAGAGCTACTCAAGCTAGGAACAGCAACATCTTTCAAGCAAGCGATCGCTAAATTTGAAACCGCCTTAAAACTTTGGCAACAAACTGGAAATATCAAACAACAAGCCACCACACTTAACGAGCTTGGTTTTATTTATAATGCTTTAGGCGATAAACAGCAAGCCTTAATATTTTTTAACCAGTCCTTATCTTTGACACAACAAATTAGAGATATAGCCGGTCAAGCAGTTACTCTTAATAATATTGGTGGTGTTTATGATGCCTTGGGAGACAAAAAAAAAGCATTGGATTGCTATAACCAATCTCTCTCTTTATCAGAACAACTAGGAGATTTAATCTGGCAAGCAATCACTCTCAATAACATCGGTAGTGTCTACAACGCCTTGGGAGAAAAACAGCAAGCACTAAAATACTACAATCAATCCCTACCCATTTCACGCAAAATGGGCGATAAAGCTCAAGAAGCAATCACCCTTAATAACATTGGTGGTGTTTATGATGCTTTGGGAGACAAACAGCAAGCTTTGACATACTACAGCAAATCTCTACTTTTATCACAACAAGTCAACGATAAAAACGGTCAAGCAACAACTCTGAATAACATTGGCGGTGTCTACGATGCTTTAGGAGATAAACACCAGGCATTAATGTACTACAACCAATCTATGTCCTTAAGACGGCAAATTTCAGATCCAACAGGCGAGGCAATCACTCTCAACAATATCGCTGGGATTTATGATGCGTTAGGAGACAAACAGCAAGCACTCAACTATTACAATCAGTCCCTCAACTTATCTAGAAAAGTCGAAGATAAAACCGGACAAGCAGTCACTCTTAATAATATTGGCCGTGTCTACGATTCCTTAGCAGACAAACAGCAAGCACTCAAATACTACAATCAATCTTTGCCCTTAAGACGAGAAGTTGGAGATAAAACAGGCGAAGCTACTACTCTCAACAATATTGGTGGTGTCTACGACGCTTTAGGAGACAAACAAAAGGCTCTAGAATTTTATAACCAATCCCTAAATTTATCACGAAAAGTAGAGGATAAAGCCGGGGAAGCTACAACCCTAAATAACCTTGGCGGTATTTATTCTGCTTTGGGAGATAAACAACAAGCTTTAAAATACTACAATCAATCTTTGCCTTTAAGGCGGCAAATTGGCGATAAAACAGGCGAAGCTGTTACCCTGAATAATATCGGCCGTGTCTACGACTTATTAGGAGACAAACAACAAGCACTCAAACACTACAATCAATCTATGCCTTTAAGACGGCAAGTCGGGGATAGAACAGGCGAAGCTGTTACCTTGAATAATATCGGCCGTGTTTATGACTCATTAGGCGAAAGACAAGAAGCACTTCAATATTACAACCAATCTTTATTTTTATCACGGCAAGTCAGAGACAAAGCCGGAGAAGCAACAACCCTAAATAACATTGGTGGTGTTTACACTGTTCTGGGAGACACACAACAAGCCTTAGCATATTACAACCAGTCACTCCCCCTCAGACGGCAAATGAAAGATAAAGCCGGGGAAGCCATCACTCTCTATAACATTGCTTATTTAGAACGTAACAGGGACAACCTCAAAGAATCTCTAGTTAAAGTTGAAGCAGCTATTAAAATTATCGAAAATCTCCGGACTAAAATTACCAACGAACAACTACGTACATCTTATTTTGCTTCCCAACAAACTATTTACGAGTTTGCCAATGACTTATTAATGCAGTTGCACAAAAAATATCCCCAGCAAGGCTACGATGCTTTAGCATTACAAAACAGTGAAAAATATCGTTCTCGCAGTTTGTTGGAACTACTCACAGAAGCTAATGCTGATATTCGCCAAGGTGTAGAACCTAAATTACTAGAAGCAGAACAAAACTTGCAACAACGACTAAATGCAACAGAGAAACTGCGTTTAGAACTCTACAACAGTGGTCAATACACCCCAGAACAAGCCCAAGCCTTAGAAAACGAATTAACCTCACTTCTCAAAGAATATCAAGAAGTCCAAGCCAAAATCAGATTTACCAGTCCCAAATATGCTGCACTCACTCAACCCCAACCCCTCTCTCTTAAAGAAATTCAACAGCAAGTACTAGATGACGAAACGCTGTTATTAGAATACGCCCTGGGTGAAGAACGCAGTTATTTATGGGCAGTTAGTAAAAATAGTATTAGTAGTTATGAATTACCTAAACGCTCAGAGATTGAAAAAGTTGTTAAGCAATTTAACTATTTATTGAAAATACGTTACTACAACCTGACAGCCAACATCAAAATAGATGCAAGTTCTGGTTTAGGTGCTTTTAGTAGTTACGAAGTACTCGAAAAACTCAATCAAATGTTGTTAGAACCAGTCGCCGAAAAAATCAAAAACAAGCGCCTGGTAATAGTTGGTGATGGTGCATTACAATATCTGCCATTTTCGGCCTTAGCTCAACCCGGAACATCCGGTAAAAACATCAGACCTCTGCTAGAAAGTAACGAAGTTCTTTATATACCATCCGCTTCTACTTTAGCCGTCATTAGGCGCGAACACAAAGAACGCAAAACACCCCCCAAAACCCTAGCCGTGATTGCAGATGCTGTATTTAGCTATGATGATGAACGCCTGACTAGAATTCTCCATAAACCCATACCCAAGCCAAACATTCCCTTCATCAACCCTAATTTTTCTTTTGAGCGTTTATCTTTCACTCGCCAAGAAGCCGAGGGAATTTTAGCTTTAGTGCCAAAATCTCTGACTCTGCAAGCATTAGACTTTGCTGCTAACCGAAATTTTGTCACTAGTTCTCAACTGAGTGAATACCGCATCATTCATTTTGCTACCCACGGCATTTTAGATACCAAAAATCCGTCCTTATCTGGTGTAGTACTGTCACTATTTGACGAAAAAGGGATGTTGCAAAATGGCTTTTTGCGACTGCAAGATATTTTTAATCTCAAACTACCCGCAGATTTGATTGTCCTTAGTGCTTGCGAAACTGGTATAAGCCAACAAATCAAAGGCGAAGGATTAGTTGGATTAGCCAGAGGATTTATGTACGCTGGTAGTCCGCGTGTGTTAGTCAGTTTATGGAATGTGGATGATGAAGCAACATCCCAATTGATGAAAGCATTTTATACCAAAGTTCTCAAACAAGAATTAACCCCGGCGGCGGCACTGCGAGAAGCAAGGTTAGAACTGTGGCGAGATGAAAACTATTCTGCACCTTATTACTGGGCTGGTTTTACCTTACAAGGTGAGTGGAGATAATAATTAAATTAGAATTTACGCATCAAAACGAAGAGCCTGTCGAAATATCGAAACCAAGTCATCTTAAGTTAGGTTTAATTTATTCCTTCTACTTATCAAGACTTCAAATCGAGTAATCCTTCTTCCTTCAATTTAGGATTAAACCGCAGTTGTAATTGCAACCCACGAGATTCTAAAACTTTGAAAATTTCCGCTTCTACCCTTCGTGCCACATTTTTGACAACTTTGATTTGTGCTAACTCATCATTAGCAGGATTGTGATAACTTGCTTGTTCTTCTGCTGTCATCAAATTTTTGACGTTAATTGGTTGTGTCCATTTTTCTTTATTTTCACCATTACCTGGAGGTATTGTGCCATTTTCAGCAATCCAAGCATTTTCAATATTTTCTAAAACTGTCCGACTAGGACGTTCAATAGTTTGTACTTTCACCCAATAACATTGTTCTGGTTGACGCACTAAATGTTGTTGCAAACTAGAATAAACATCACGAGAATATCCGACAAACTGGAGCAATTGATCATGATTAAAAATTGCATACACACCTATTTTTCCTTGAAATATTTCCGGGAGTTTTCCCTCTGCATCAATGTAAGGAAAATATTCTAGATTTGCTAAAGACGGATTATTTATTTCGTTAGTCATATATAAAATATTGTTAATTTAAATTTTCTACAAAAAAATCATCGGTATTTATCGGCGGTTAATTATTTTCTCTTGTAATTCATTCCCATGAAAATTACTATATAACAGTCGAAGCATAGTTTAAGACTATGTTTGTGGATAAAACATAATTTTCTCAAAATAGTCAAAAGAAAAAGGCAAAAGAAAATTTTCTCTTGCCTTTCCTAACTAATTATTCACTAACGATTTACATATCGAAATCATCATCTTCGTCAACTTCCTCGTATTCATCCTCTTCGTCATCAGGTATGAGGTCGTGGACTTCATGAACTCCATCGATAATTAAATCATCTTCATCCAAAATTGATCCTGTGCGTCGGCTACCATAAGTACCTTCAGTCAGGGAAGGCGCATCTAAATTGTAGGCGCGGGCAGTGCGATCGTCTAACACCATATCCAGAGGATCATCAACTTCATCCAAGACACTGGAAGTATCCAAAGTTGAGTAATCATCGATCGCACCAGGTTCATCATAGGTATTGTAACCAGTACCCGCCGGAATCAAGCGTCCGATAATTACGTTCTCTTTCAGACCCCGCAGCCAGTCAGATTTACCTTCAATTGCTGCTTCCGTCAATACCCTAGTTGTTTCTTGGAAGGATGCAGCCGAGATAAAGCTGTCTGTATTCAAGGATGCTTTGGTAATACCTAACAATACTGGTGTATATTGCGCTCTTGCACCACCAGTAATGGCCATTGCTTCGTTGACTTGTTCAACTTGGCGCAGTTCCACCAACTCACCAGGAAGCATGGTAGTATCACCACCATCATCAATCCGCACTTTGTTGGTCATCTGGCGGACAATTACTTCAATGTGTTTGTCGGCAATATCAATCCCTTGGGACTGATACACTAACTGCACTTCGTTCACCAAGAATGTTTGCACTTTCTGTAGTGCATGGCTGGCGCAAGCGTAGACTCCATCCTCAGAACCCAAGCTGAAGAAGATTTCCAGAATTTCGTGGGGGTTAGATGGGCCATCGGTGATTGGTTGTCCGGCGGTGACGTGATAACCATCAGGAACAATCAGGTTTTGTCCAGGGCCAAGGGGATAGTCGGTGACTACACCATTGGATTCGACAATTTTCACTGCGATCGCTTCATCGCCATCACCATAAACCACCTTGACTTCTCCACCACGGCGTACCAAAATACATGCTTCTTTTGGTTTCCGAGCTTCCAGAAGTTCTTCAATCCGTGGTAAACCTTGAATGATGTCTCCGGTTTTAGCGCGTTCAAAGACCAACAGCACTAAGTTATCGCCGCGCTGTACCAAATCGCCATCTTCTATTTGCAACACCGCGCCAGGACTGACTCGGTAAGGACGACCAGAGCGAATCGTCACCCGATAATTATGGGTACTGAGGGCTGATTCATCACCAGCAGCTGCGGGAGGCGCATTCTTCACCTCTACAACTTCCCCAGATTCTTCCGCAAATACACCGGGGGCGATTTCTGCACCTTCTACCAGCAAATTACCGACTTTCACTTTCGGTTGTGCAGCCGTTGTCACGGTGTTCATATCGCTGTGACGCAATACTAAGCAACGGCGTACTGCTTCTGTGCCTTTTTGGACACCGCGCACAATCCCGCCTTCTTTACACAAGATTTGGGTACGTGCAACTACAGCCCCAGGGGCGATCGTGTCGCCGTCTTTGACTTCCAAACTAGTTTGGGTACTACCTTGGGTAGCATCAGCTACAATGTCACGGCGAATTACTAATGATTCCAAAATCACTAACTGCAAGCGTTGGATTTCTGAATCTTCAGCATCAGGAATCAATTCAATATCGGCTGCTAAGGGTGAAGCATTGTGGTCTTGTTCGCCTTCTTGCTCAATTTCCAACACTAACTGAGTCCGCAGTAGTTCCACACCTTCCACAGATTTGACCCGCTCAGAATCTTTGTAAGGTAGGCGTTGTACGGCACGTAATTGAATGGAACGTCCGGTTTGCTGACTTACAGATGTTGTTGAAGGTACATCTGGGGTATTAGGTACAGCAAATTCCACTACAGGACGGCTTAACAATGCTGGGCCTTCGGGAGATTCGACATACTGGATGTAACGCAACTCGGTAACGGTTTGTCCCAATAGTTCTTCCCCTGGTTGGACAAAGGTGTTATCTCGCCCAATCACCGCTTCTGGATCATCCACCATCAGCAGTTCGCCGGGTTTAATTACCACTTCCCGCAGAATGTCGTTTTTCTGGGTGACTTCTACAACACCACTGTTTTGACAGAAGATATCTTTGACGACCTCAGAACCGGCTTCGACAAACTGACCATCTTCTACCAACAGCAGCGAGATATCTTTGTTAACTTCGTGGGTTTCTTCGGGAATCCACAGGATTGTACCGCCTTGTACGACTTCATAACCTTGTTTGGCTTTGCCTTTCTTCTGGACTTCTAGCCCAGCGAATTTCAAAAAGCCACCAGTGGTTGTGCGATAGCGGTCATCAATTAATTCTGCAACTACTTGACCATTCTGCACTTTTGTGCCTGGGGTAGCCCGCAGGTTAAATTCCTGGTTGTTTCCAGTGGTAATTAAGTAGTTGTTGCGTCCTTGAGAACTGTTAACAGTAACGGCGGCTTGGTCTAGAACTACCGAAGCGGTGATGATTTCAATTTCTCTGGTACTCTTGCCGGGGGTAGCTTCGGGTAAACGCACTACACCACCATGCTGACTGGTGAGTTTGGTTTCCGCTAACACACCGTTGGTATCGATGCGATCGCCATTATTCACGACCAATTCTGCACCAGGAGGCAAGTTATAAACTTCCCCAGATAAAATCCAAATCAAACCACCTCTAGCGGCTGTGGTTGTGGTGTTACCTTGACGGTCGGTTTTTTGTTCCGCTACCACATCGGCAAATTTCACTTCCCCAGCCAAGTCCGAGGCCACATCTTTCACCGCTTTTTCAGTGTTGGCGCGAGTTGTCCGTCCCCCAATGGCGACTTCTGCCAATAACTGACCTTGTTTTACCTGTTGACCATCGGTGATGTATAGTGTGGAACCTTGGGTAACTTGAATTTCTTGGTTAACAGGGGTTTCGCTACCTTCTTTTTTGGGTTCTAAAATTAAGATGCCGTTTGCTTCCACATACAAAGCATCTTCACCGTGGCGTGTACGGTAGGGTCTTGTCCGCAACTTGCGAGGAATCTTGACTGTCCCAGCCATTTTGGAGCGTACTTGTTGAGCAACTTCCCCAGTGAATACCCCCCCGGTGTGGAATGTCCGCATGGTCAGCTGAGTACCGGGTTCACCGATACTTTGCGCCGCAATGATGCCCACAGCTTCGCCCAGGTCTACCATTTTGGCGTGCGCCAAACTCCAGCCGTAGCAATGTTGACATACAGAACGGGCGGCTTCACAGGTAAGAGGCGATCGCACCACCACTTGTGTTACCCCAGCTTTTTGAATGTCTTTCGCCAAGTCATCAGAAACTGGAGTATTCCGGGGTGCGATAATTTCGCCAGTGGTTGGATGTACAACATCTTCGCCAATTACCCTTCCCATCAAGCGAGTCGCCAGAGGAATCAAGGTTTTGCTACCTTCAGTCATAGCTTTGATCGGAATACCTCTGGTAGTACCACAATCAAATTCCCGAATAATCACATCCTGAGACACGTCCACAAGACGGCGAGTCAAATACCCAGAGTCAGCCGTCCGCAGCGCCGTATCTACCAAGCCTTTCCGCGCACCGTAAGACGAAATAATATATTCTGTAACAGTTAAACCTTCCCGGAAGTTGGTTTTAATTGGTAAGTCAATAATTTCCCCTTGGGGATCTGCCATCAGTCCCCGCATCCCTACCAACTGACGGACTTGGGAAATATTACCCCGCGCTCCCGAAAACGCCATCATGTACACAGAATTGAGGGGATTGGTTTTCTTGAAGTGAACCACCACCTCATCTTTGAGAGCTTCACTCGTACCGTTCCAAGTGTCAATTACTTTTTGGAAACGTTCTACTTCTGTGATTTCGCCCCGTTGATAACGAGCTTCTGTCGCCCGAATTTCTTCTTCGGCGGCTTCCAAAAGACTGCGCTTGCTTGGTGGTACCATCAAATCATCCACACTGATGGAAACCCCAGCCCTAGTAGCGTAGCGGAACCCTAAATCTTTGAGTTTGTCCGCCATCACTGCGGTTCGCGCCGTACCGTAGTTGGTAAACGCCCAAGAAATCAAATTTCTCAGTTGACCTTTATCAACTACGCGATTGCGAAAAACTTTTTTTTCGTTAGTCATTAGTCATTCGTCCTTAGTCATTGGCAGGGAGTGGGGAGTGGGGAGTGGGGAGTAGTGAGTGGTGAAATTTCCTACTCCCTACTCCCTATTGCCTAATCCCCTAACTTACTAGTGCTTCCTGAATTGCCTTGTTGTAAATGACGCGGCCAGGTGTTGTGCGTATGTACTGAGAAATCAAATTTCCTTGGGAGTCTTCTCGAACTCGGCGGAACTTATACAGTAACGTCCGAGTACCGTCATCGTTATTTGTCACTTCCAAAGGTTCTGTATCAGGTTGGTCTGATTCAAGCTCACCATCAAACCGCACGTAGATATAGGCGTGTAAGTCTACTTGCTGTTGCTCAAAGGCCATAATCACATCTTCGAGGGAAGCAAAGTACTTACCAGCACCTTTGGTAGCATGGGGATTTTCTGCGGTCAGGTAGTAAGCCCCCAAAACCATATCTTGGCTAGGTGTAATGATTGGTTTACCTGTAGCTGGCGACAAAATATTATTAGAAGCCAACATCAACAACCTTGCTTCTGCCTGACTTTCTAAAGACAGTGGTACGTGTACCGCCATTTGGTCGCCATCGAAGTCAGCGTTAAACGCCGGACACACCAAAGGATGTAATTGAATGGCTCGCCCTTCCACCAAAATTGGTTCAAAAGCTTGAATCCCCAGACGGTGTAGTGTCGGTGCGCGGTTGAGCATGACTGGGTGTCCTTCGATCACCTCTTCCAACACATCCCAAACACTTGGGTCAGAACGGGAAATCAGCTTTTTCGCCGCTTTAATGTTATTCACCATGCCGCTACGAATTAAGCGGTTAATTACAAACGGTTGAAATAACTCGATCGCCATTTCTCTGGGTAAGCCGCACTGGTGAATATTCAGTTTCGGCCCCACCACAATTACCGAACGTCCAGAGTAGTCAACCCGTTTACCCAACAAGTTTTGCCGGAAACGTCCTTGCTTACCTTCAATAATGTCAGATAAAGATTTTAGTGGTCTGTTATTAGCACCAACTACCGTCCGACCCCGACGACCGTTATCAATCAGCGCGTCTACCGCTTCTTGCAGCATCCGCTTTTCGTTCCGCACAATAATTTCTGGTGCCAAAATCTCCTGTAGGCGTGCCAGACGGTTGTTGCGGTTGATTACACGCCTGTATAAATCATTCAAGTCGCTGGTTGCAAACCGTCCACCATCAAGTTGCACCATTGGGCGCAAGTCTGGCGGAATCACGGGGATGACGGTCATCACCATCCACTCTGGTTTAGAACCAGTCGCAATGAAGTTATCAATTACCCGCAGCCGCTTAATCAGCTTGGCGCGTTTTTGACCTTTAGCTGTGCTAATTTCTTCCCGCAGGCTTTCTGCTTCTTGCTCTAAATTAATATCCGCTAACAAGCGCAGCAGTGCTTCCGCACCAATGCCCACCTCTACCCCTTGTAAGGTAGAATCTTCGCTATAAATTTGGTCTTCAATTTCCAACCACTGGTCTTCACTCAGTAGTTGCTTATAAGTTAAAGTTTCGGCATTACCAGGGCTGAGAACAACATAAGAGTTGAAATACACTATTTGTTCTACATCCCGCAAAGGCATATCCAACAGGATGGCAATATAACTGGGGATGCCTTTGAGATACCAAACGTGAGCTACAGGTGCAGCCAGTTTGATATACCCCATGCGGTGGCGGCGCACCCTAGATTCGGTAACTTCTACGCCACAACGTTCACAAACAATTCCTCTGTGGCGGACTCTCTTGTACTTACCACAGTGACATTCCCAATCTTTTGCCGGGCCAAAGATGCGCTCACAAAATAAGCCATCCATCTCTGGCTTTAAAGTCCGGTAGTTAATCGTTTCTGGTTTGGTGACTTCACCTACTAATTGACCATTGGGTAGGGTGCGTTCGCCCCATTGCCGAATGCGTTCTGGCGATGCCAAACCGATTTTTACGTAGTCAAACTGATTAGTTTGGGCTGCTCTCATACTTAAGTGTTGAGTTATAAGTCAAGTATTCAGTTAAAAGTAATCCATCAAGAGATTTCTAAGCTGTGAGTGCGAATACTGAGGTATTAAATACTCAGCACTCAGCACTCATTACTCTTTACTCGTCGTCGTCTAACGATTCACGGGAAAGCGATTCGTACGTTGGACGTGGTGGTGTACGTCTGGCTGACTGGTCTGCCATTAAATCAACTTCCACGTCTAAAGAACTACCATCAGCTTGGGTTTCTACTTTATGAACCGCAATATCTAACCCCAAGGATTGCAATTCTCGCATCAACACCTTAAAGGATTCTGGTGTACCTGGTCGGGGAATTGCCTTACCTTTAACGATCGCATTTAAGGCTTCATTTCGTCCCTGCATATCGTCGGATTTCACTGTCAGCAATTCCTGTAAGGTATAAGCTGCACCAAAGGCTTCCAACGCCCACACTTCCATTTCCCCAAACCTCTGACCACCTTGTTGAGCTTTTCCACCCAGGGGTTGCTGTGTAACCAAGGAGTAGGGACCTGTGGAACGAGCGTGAATCTTGTCATCGACCAAATGCACCAGTTTCAGCATATAAGCTACACCAACGGTTACAGGTCGATCAAAGGGTTCGCCGGTACGGCCATCAAACACCATGATTTTGCCGGGGTCATCGGGGTTATATACCCAATCTTTGCCTGTTTCGTCCCGCGCTTCTTGCAATTTGCCATGCACAATGCGGCGCGATGATTCTTCCCCATACATTTCATCAAAGGGAACTATCTTAAAGCGCACACCCAAGGTATGACCAGCCCAACCCAACAGACATTCAAATACTTGTCCGACGTTCATCCGGCTGGGTACGCCCAAGGGGTTGAGTACGATGTCTACTGGGGAACCATCTGGTAAGTAAGGCATGTCTTCCAGTGGCAAAATCCGCGAAATAATCCCTTTATTACCGTGGCGACCCGCCATTTTATCTCCGACTTGGATTTTCCGCTTCTGGGCGACATACACCCGCACTACCATGTTGGCTCCCGGTGGTAGTTCATCCCCTTGTTCACGAGTGAACAAGCGCACGTCAACTACGCGACCTTTTTCACCGTTTGGTACACGCAAGGAGTTATCCCGCACATCCCGCGCTTTTTCCCCGAAGATGGCACGTAAGAGTTTTTCTTCTGGTGGTTGGTCGGATTCACCTTTGGGTGTAACTTTACCGACTAAGATATCGCCTGATTCTACCCAAGCCCCAATGCGGATAATGCCTTGTTCGTCTAACTGGCGTAAAGCATCTTCCCCAACGTTGGGAATTTCTCTGGTGATTTCTTCTGGGCCTAGTTTGGTTTGCCGAGCCTCAATTTCATATTTTTCAATGTGAATTGAGGTGTAAACGTCATCTTGTACCAAGCGTTCAGAAATCAAAATTGCGTCTTCGTAGTTATAGCCTTCCCACGGCATATAAGCGACAACAATGTTTTGTCCCAGCGCCAATTCCCCACCTTCTGTGGAGGAACCATCGGCTAGTACTTGTCCAGCTACTACCCTCTCACCCATTCTGACTAGGGGTTTTTGGTTTAAACAGGTGTCTTGGTTAGAGCGTTGGTATTTAGAAACGGTGTATCTAATTTCTGGTGAATTTGGTTTGGGACGTACACGAATTTCTGTCGCGTCTACGTAGGTAACATCTCCGTCTGTCCGGGAAACAATCACCATCCCGGAGTCTCTCGCACCTTGGGCTTCCAAACCAGTTCCGACTAAGGGACGTTCTGGTTTCAGCAAAGGTACGGCTTGACGCTGCATGTTAGAACCCATCAGGGCGCGGTTCGCGTCGTCATGCTCCAAGAAGGGAATCATACTAGTCGCTACCGAGACAATCTGCACGGGGGAAACGGCTACGTAGTCTACCTGTTCTGGTGTGGTGGTAGAGAATTCTTGGCGGTAACGGACTGGTACTTGTGGCCCAATAATGTAGCCATTTTCATCAACGGGGATGTCTCCTGGTGCGACCCGCAGATCGTCTTCTTCATCGGCGGTCATATACACGGGTGCTAGATCAAATCTGACTCGTGCATTTTCTACAGGGCGGAATGGTGTTTCTAAAAAGCCATACTGGTTAACACGGGCATGGGTAGCCAAGGAACCAATCAAACCCGCGTTGGGGCCTTCAGGAGTTTCGATGGGACAAATCCGTCCGTAGTGGGAGGGGTGAATATCCCGCACCGCAAACCCCGCCCGTTCTCTGGTCAAACCACCAGGGCCTAAAGCTGAAAGTCGGCGTTTGTGTGTCAGTTCTGCCAGGGGATTGGTTTGATCCATGAACTGGCTTAATTGGCTGGAACCAAAGAATTCTTTAATGGCTGCTACTAGGGGTTTGGGGTTGACCAAGGATGCTGGTGTCAAAACTTCGGCATCAGATACGGTCATCCGTTCCCGAATAATCCGTTCTAAACGGTTCAAACCTACCCTGACTTGGTTTTGCAGCAATTCGCCCACGCTTCTGACTCGGCGATTACCTAAGTGGTCGATGTCGTCTATACTACCGATGTCGTATTCCAGGTTGATCAGGTAATCGACGGCTGACAAAATATCACCAGGGGTCAGGACACGCATGGTATCGGGAACTGACAACCGGAGTTTTTTGTTGAGTTTATAACGACCAACTCGACCCAAGTCATAGCGTTTGGGGTCGAAGAAGCGAGAGTCTAATAGTTGTTGTCCACCTAATACGGTTGGTGGTTCACCAGGACGGAGTTTGCGATACAACTCCATCAGGGCTTCTTCTTCTGAGAATTGCCCTTCTTTTTCGATGGTTTTTTGGAAATATTCTGGGTGACGTAGGGCATCAAAAATTTCGTTATCTGATAAACCCAAGGCTTTGAGAAGTACTTGCGCTGAGAGTTTCCGGGTTTTATCAATCCGTACCCACACCAAATCGTTCCGGTCTGTTTCAAATTTCAGCCATGCACCCCGGTTGGGGATGAGGCTGGCAGAATATGTCCGCCGACCGTTTTTATCGATTTCCGATTTGTAGTAAACTCCAGGCGATCGCACAATTTGGTTGACAATTACCCGCTCGGCTCCGTTAATAATGAACGTGCCGCGATCGGTCATTAACGGCAAATCACCAATAAATACTTCTTGTTCTTTAATGTCCCCTGTTTCTTTGTTCAACAGGCGTGTGGGGACATACATTTGTACTGCGTAGGTGCTATCCCGCCGTTTTGCTTCTTCTACGCTGTACTTCGGCTCCTTAAGTTTATAGTTATGTCCTAAAAAATGCAGTTCTAATTTGCCTGTATAGTCTGTAATAGGACTAAAGGAATTTAGTTCTTCTATTAACCCTTCTTCTAAAAACCAGCGAAAGCTTGCTCGCTGAATTTCAATCAAGTCGGGCAACAAAAAGGCGGGTTCCAGATATTTGTCTTTATTCATGCCTCTACCTTTGTCAACCTGGTTAAACTTTTAGAGGACACTGTTGGGGGATGGTTCTTGATCCGCTTCAGTGTCCGTAGCCATTGGGGAACTTCTCCTTGTGCCACCTGTTATTAATTCATGCTGATAACCGCAGCATTTTTTTAATCTGGACAGGGTGATTTTGACAAGGGGGGTAAACGCCCTTGCAAGCTATAAATAGCGGTTATAAACCAGCTATTAACTTGATTTCTCAACGACAGGTTGAGAGAGTTCTGCCTTTGATTTATTTTCCTCACTTCCCCTCCCAAGCGCGTAAGTAGCTTACGCAGCTCAAAATTTTTGCATCTTAAATCTTTAAATTAAGCACGCTGATCTTCACGGCAATATCAAAAGATCATGATAATCGGCCGCGTGATGCTGGCTTTGAATCAAAATGGCTTTATTTTGGTGGGTTTTACTCACAAGACAAGTACTTTTAACAATTTTCTATAGTTTTAGATACAAAGCAGGGTATATTTTGCCAAATTTTATCTCAATGTCGGTTGCTATGGTGATTCATTGATTCCGAGCATCCGTGTGTGGAGAGTGGAGGATGGTCAAGTTGATAACAATATATTAAGCTTAAAAGTTTGTGGTTTCTTCCTTTATCATTATGACGCAAGCAAAATGTTTTGGAGGCATTAATATTAGCATATTTTTATCCTCCTGAGTTTTTCATTCTGAGTACACACCCGACAATTGCAACAGTTAGTTACTTAAAGAGCCAATCCAAATAGTTTACAAGCATTTTGCGTGGTTTGGTGGGCGATCGCTTCTACAGTCTCTCCCCGCAACTCGGCTAATTTTTCCGCCACATAGCGGACATAAGCTGGTTCATTGCGTTTTTCACCCCGTTTGGGAACAGGAGCCAAAAAGGGACAGTCTGTTTCTATTAATAGGCGATCGCTACTTACCATCGCGGCTGAGGCGTGAATTTCTTTAGCGTTTTTGAATGTTACAGTCCCGCTAAAGCTAATGTAAAAACCCAGATCCAAAAACCATTGGGTTTCCTCTGGTGTTCCACCCCAGCAGTGCATGACACCCCGCATTCTTCCGCCTGTAATTTCCTGCCTTTTTTGCAAAATTTCCCTGACATCACTGGCCGCATCTCGACAGTGAATAATCACGGGCAGATTCAGTGCTGATGCGATCGCTAATTGCTCGGAAAATACTATGCGCTGCTGCTCATAGTTTTCGGCTTTGTAGTAATCCAGCCCCATTTCCCCAATTGCCACCACTTTTGCGTCGGAACTTGCCAAGTATTGAATTTTCTCGGCTGTGTCACTTTGCCATTTTTCGGCATCCAAAGGATGTAACCCTACAGCAAAACTTAGTTCAGGAAATTGCTGGGCAATTGCTTGAATGCTGGAAAACTCTGATGGTTCTACACAGGAATGTACTAAGCGTACTATCCCTGCTGCTTGCCACCGCGATCGCACTGCTGCTAAATCTGGCTGGAAGTTATTAAAGTTAAGATGAACGTGGGTGTCAATCAGCTGCATTTTTGTCTTTTGTTCTTTGTCATTTGTCATTAGTTTTTGCTGCAACGCATGACTAATGACAAGTGACTACTACTGTGCGGTTGCGATTGGCTTGAGTTTATGAGCCAATCTCGATTTTTTCCTAGCACCGTTGTTAGGATGCAGAATGCCACGCTTTACAGCTTTATCGATTTTGCTGTAAGCCTCAGCCAGCCGTAATTCAACTTCTTGTTTGAGTTCGGGCGTAGGATTAGCTGCGTAGGTTTCTACCACAGTTAAGTATTTCTTCATCAGCGTCTTAACAGCTGACTTGTAGGTTTTATTCCGCAGCCGATTGCGTTCTGCGATACTGGCGCGTTTAAGAGCAGACTTTGTATTCGCCACAGTCGATTCCAAAAAGACTATTTAATATGTACACACACTACTAGATTTACTAATATAGCATTCATCTTGCCAATATCAGAATTTCTCAAAAAAATCTTGCTTTGGTTTGAAGGGGGCGGAATGATGCTCAAAGGTTGTCGGTGAAGAGTGGGTGGAAGGATTTTGAACACCTACACCCTTGATTTTTCGTTTGATTGCGTAAGTCCTATAGTATATTTGAACCAATCTGGTAGGTCAGTGAAATTCTGTGCCGAACCCTGGAAATAAGCTAGAATAAAGTACCTGAATAAATTATCAAATTAGTAATAACTATACTCAGACCCTATACTGACTTTTGGATTGGCAAATCAGGATGTATCGACATAAGAAAACCACCGCAAGTAAGGCATAGAGGGAAAAGATAGGTAGAACTACACTCCTGCTTTCTATCCAAAAGCCCACTAGGCAAGTCGAACTGAGGCAATTAGATCATATAAATTAACTCATCCATGTGCTGGCATCCTGGGGAGTATCAAAAAAATCCAGGTTAAGCTAGAGATGAGAATTAAAGCGAAACTCGTCCCTCTTGGGGGTCAAGAGCCAGACTAATTCTCAAGCGGGAATAATCTAAAATTTTGGCATTTTCCTTACTCCATGCTGCGAATCATTACTCAGCAGGCAGATGTTAAAGCAGAACTACAACGTATCTGCGATCGCACCCATGACGAACAAGTGGTTCATAAAGAAGCAACGGTGCGGGAAGTGTTGCAAACGGTGAAGCGCCAAGGCGACAAAGCTGTGCTGCACTATACGGCTGAATTTGACCACCAAACCTTGAAGCTGGAAGAACTGCGCGTTACGGGTTCGGAACTAGATACGGCGTATCAGCAAGTCTCTAAAGAATTGCTCCAAGCGATTCAGTTAGCGGCTCGGCAAATTGAAGCATTTCACCGTCAACGTGTCCCCAAAAGTTGGGTAAACTTTGGGGAAGATGATGTAGTCTTGGGTAAACGCTACACCCCAGTAGACCGAGCCGGGATATATGTTCCTGGTGGTCGTGCGGCTTATCCCAGTACGGTGTTAATGAATGCTATTCCAGCAAAGGTGGCTGGTGTACCCCGAATTGTGATGGTGACACCACCAGGGGCGGGGAAAGTAATTAGCCCAGCCGTGCTAGTGGCGGCCCAAGAAACCGGAATAGAAGAAATTTACCGGGTTGGCGGGGCGCAAGCGATCGCCGCTTTAGCCTATGGGACAGAAACAATTCCGAAAGTTAATGTGATTACCGGGCCAGGCAATATTTACGTTACCTTAGCCAAAAAACTCGTCTATGGTACTGTGGGCATTGATATGCTGGCAGGGCCAAGCGAAGTGTTAATTATTGCTGATGAATTTGCCAATCCGGTGCATGTGGCTGCTGATATGTTAGCCCAAGCCGAACATGATCCAATGGCAGCAGCAATTTTATTAACTACAGATCCGGCTTTGGCAAAAAATGTCCAAGTCGCGGTGGAAAGACAATTAGTTGATCACCCCAGGCGGATTGATACAGAAAAAGCGATCGCCCACTACGGCTTAATTGTGCTGGTAGAATCTTTAGCAGCCGCAGCAGAACTCTCCAATGAATTTGCGCCGGAACATTTAGAATTGGAAGTCAAAGATCCTTGGGCTATTTTGCCGCAAATCCGCCATGCTGGCGCGATATTTTTAGGCTACTCCACACCAGAAGCTGTTGGTGACTATTTAGCAGGGCCAAACCATACCTTACCTACCTCTGGCGCAGCTCGTTATACTTCAGCTTTAAGTGTAGAAACCTTTCTCAAACACTCTAGTATTATTCAATACTCACCCACAGCCCTGCAAAAAATGGCTGGGGCAATTGATGCACTAGCAACAGCAGAAGGACTACCTTCCCACGCTGATTCAGTCCGGCGGCGGATTCAAAAAGATGAGTAATGAGGAATGCTTAATTTTTTCCAACACTTTTAGTAAAAACTAACCTGGGGCTGCACACTAGAAAATTAAACTGTATGGCGGCAAAGCGATTGGCGATCGCCCAACATACATAAAATAAGCAAAACCTGAGCTTCCATCAGTAATATTATTGGTGTAAGTAATAGAGTTTCAGGGGTCTACTTTTGAGGAGACGAGGGCAGTGCTGAATAATATATTGGTAGCTCTGGATGGTTCGGATATTGCAGAACGTGTCATTCAGGTTTTGGATGATTTGGTATTATCACCAGAAACTAAAGTCGTTTTGTGTCACGTATTTCCGACACCAGATTCAGAGATGGAACTACCCGCAGATCGTCCTCATCCAGAATCTCCAGCATTATCTTATTTCCAAATCGAAAAACAACTGCAATCTTACAAAGAAAAAATATCGATTCACAGTGCAGTAGAATTAGTCACTGGCGAACCTGCCGATGAAATTATTCGCCTAGCTAATATTTATAAAGCTGATTTAATTATTATTGGGAGTCGCGGATTAACTGGAATGAAGCGCATTGTCCAGGGTTCTGTGAGTAGTCAAGTAGTAGAAGAAGCTAATTGTTCTGTATTAGTGGTAAAGCCCAGTAAAAATTAACAATGGTAGTAACAGCAATATGACTACAACTACCCCAAAACTCTCTTTTGCTGATATTTTTTCTCTTTGCGGCTTTGCGGCTTTGCGTGAACATAAAATTCTTCGCTAATCTTTCCAAAGAACAGGATTAGGAAACACTATAAATGTCAACTGCGAAGGTATTATGTATAACTATAATCCATTAGAATGTTTACCTTCATCGGCAGAATTGCCAGATTCTGATGATACCCCTGTGGATAACGAACTACAAATTTTAATTCCTAATTTACTATTAGCTATCTTAGCTAATATCTGGCAAAACCGTGATGATTGGTTTTTCGGGATTAATATGGCAATTTATTATGTACCTGCTAAATCTGCCATTGTTCCTGATGGATTTTTGAGTTTAGGTGTAGAACGTTTTGTTGGTGAAAATGGACGTTCTAGCTATGTTTTTTGGGAGGAAGAAGGTATTGCACCTACTCTAGCCTTAGAAGTTGTTTCTCAAACTTATAACGGCGAATATGAACAGAAAAAAATTGATTATGCTGAATTAGGGATTTTATATTACGTGATTTATGCACCAACACGTCTACGTCGTAAGCGGCAACGTTTAGAAGTTTATCGGTTAGTTGAAGGTAAATACATTTTACAACTAGGGGATAAAGTTTGGTTGCCAGAAATTGGTTTAGGTATTGGAAGGGAACAGGGTACTTATCAAGGAAGAACACGAGAATGGTTATTTTGGTATGACGAAAATGGCAACCGATACCAAACCGCAGAAGAACAATTGCAAAATTTATTAACTAAGTTACAACAGCAAGGAATTGACCCAAGCCAACTTTAATTCCTATTTTTTCAATCTAAGAAAATAAACTACGTGTAGGTTGGGTGGAACGAAGTGGAACCCAACAATGCCAAATTATCTGGATTTTGGGTTTCGTGCTTCAATCCAAATTACGCTTATTTATATTGCAGCTATTATACAAAATTACCAGAATATATTTCAGAAAAAATCTCTTCTGCTATTAATATATAATCACAATGTTTTTTGAATTACGCGACAAAAAATTAGCAGAATATACAAAATTACAAAAACATCTGCGAGATGAAGAAGAAAGCCGTCGTCAAGCGATATTAGAAGTTTTTAGTAATTTAATAGAAACTGATTTTTTTGATGTGTATGAAACAGATGAAGAGGGAGATACTATATTGACGGATATAGTCTGGGCGGGAAATCTTGACTATGTAAAATTCCTGGTTGAATCTGGACTAGATGTTAATAAAATAGATAGTGGTTACGATTTTGCTCTATGGGTTGCTGCGCGTCAAGGCTGGACAGAGATATTTAATTATTTATCACCCTTAACTCTTCCTGAATTGAGAGAAATAGCAGAAGAAGCATTACCTCAAGGTATTATTTATCGGCAAAGAAAAAATAATCATGCTGTAGAATTATTTGTAGATGATGCTTTTGATGGAAATATTGATGCTCTTAATAATGCAATTTCTCAAGGTATAGAAATAGATGCCATTAGTTCTAATGGCGAAGCAGCTTTACATAAAGCTATCAGAAATAATCAATTATCAGCCGTCGAGCTTTTATTAAAATCTGGGGCAAATCCAAATTTAAAAGTAGAAGAAGGCTGGGAATATACACCCTTAATGGTTGCCATAAGTTCAGCCAGTATTGATTATGCTATTTTTCAAGTATTAATTGAAGCTGGAGCTAATTTAAATGGTAGTTCTAGTAGAGGCGAAAGTGTTTTAATGCTGGCAGTTTTAACCTTAAATTATAGATGCTGTTCGCCGATTACTGGAACTAGGTGTTGATGTGAATGCCAAAGATATGTATGGACATACAGCACTTTACTATGCGATTGCTTGTAGACACAGAGATGAGATAGTAGTTGAAGAAATAATCAGCCTTCTGAAAGCAGCCGGAGCTAAAGAAGTTTGAGGAGTAAACCTAATTTATTTTGGGTTCCTTAGCTGCGTATTTTTTATCTGTTACCTTCCTGAGCTAAAAACTGCCGTAAACTCAATAAACTCAAGGTTTGACCTAAATTTATAGGTAACATTGAAATGCCTTCCAAGCGGGACTGTACCCAACCTTCGCCCCAGTACCATTCATGAAAACCGTCAATACCGCCACTGAGTAGCAACCGCAGACAATTGGACTGCACTACATCCACCTGATGATGAATGGAGACAGGGCCAGTCCAGCTTGTAAACTGGAATCCTGGATAAATTTCTTCGGGCATTCCGGGGTTAAAACGTTGCCCTAAGAGCCATTTTTCTAATTGTGCTGGACGTAGCAAGCTATCACCAATGGCGCTGGCTGATGCTGCAATTTCTATCCGTAGTTGACTTTGTTGAAAATTACCTAGCATTTTTTGCGAATTGTAAAGGTGAGGACGACAAAAAAGTATTCACAAGCGAGAAGCCATAAAATTCTGCATTCTGAATCCTGACTTCTCGATTCTTGAATGAATTGTATTTCTAGTATTGCAAATGCGATCGCCACTGAGCATCCACCCACCTGGATGGTAACTGAGAACTTAGAATAGAAACAGTGAAGTTGTTAAGAAATGTAAGGTTTTTTCATGGCGGATCAGTTAATTCGCGCAACAGCAGCCGAAGGTGGGATTCGTGCAGTGGGTGTCATCACTACACGCTTGACAGAAGAGGCTCGGCAGCGCCATCAACTTTCTTATGTGGCAACAGCCGCACTGGGACGGACTATGGCAGCAGGTTTATTAATGGCTTCTAATATGAAGCGTGCTGGTTCGAGGATTAATATCCGGGTGAAAGGCGATGGCCCTTTGGGTGGTATATTGGTAGATGCGGGCTTGGATGGAACAGTGCGGGGTTATGTCAGCAACCCGTCTGTAGAACTGCCACCTAATGCTAAAGGTAAACTTGATGTTGGCGGTGCAGTCGGCAGTGGCTACCTCTATGTAGTTCGGGATATTGGTTATGGCTATCCTTACTCTAGTACTGTTGAACTAGTATCTGGAGAAATTGGCGGTGATGTGGCGCATTACCTCGTAAATTCAGAACAAACACCATCAGCTTTAGTATTAGGTGTGTTTGTGGGTGCGACTGGAGTAACTGCGGCTGGAGGATTGTTAGTCCAAGTTTTACCAAAAGCAGCTAGAGATGAAGCATTAGTAGAAACTTTAGAATCACGGGTGGCTGCCTTATCAGGATTTACCCCATTGTTACAAGCAGGTAAGACCCTGCCAGAAATTTTTACTGATTTGTTGGGAGATATGGGTTTGTCAATATTTCCCGAAACTCAGATGTTGCGTTTTCATTGCAGTTGTTCTTTTGACCGGGTATTGAGCGCACTTAAGATTTTAGGAGAAGCGGAATTACAAGACATGATTGCGAAAGATAATGGTGCTGAGGCTACTTGCGATTTTTGTAGCAGAGTTTATCAAGCAAGTAGTGATCACTTAGCACAATTAATTGTTGATTTACAAGCAGAATCTTCTGGTTGAAAATTAAGTATAAAATAACACTGATTTTAGCCAAGGTTAAAGGTATACCAGGAGAAAGTTCGGAAAAACAGTAGCTTTTTCACAATGAGAAAGTTACTATGGCAACAACTGAATTGTTGACCCTGCGAATTTGAGGTTTGGAATTTTGGATTTTAGATTGGTTTTTTGGTTCCAGCCCCGCTACGTTAGGGCAGAACCTATATAAAATTTTTAAACTATATCCCTCTTGTGGGTAAGGTAAATCTAAAATCCAAAATCCAAAATTGTTTGACCTAGAGCCAATTACTATTTAATAAATTTTTGGTGTGAGAGATGACAGAGCGGGATATTCCAGAAGATTGGTCTCCAGCTAGAGCTAGAGAGCCAGATCACACAAACCGAACACCACACTTCGGTGAAGCGCAAACATTTGGCATCCCAGCTACTGGTTCTAACTCTAAGTCAGTGAAACAACAAACAGAAAATAATCCAGAAGGATTACCAATAATAGATCATCATTCCGCCGAAACCATTCCACCTAGTAAACGTTCCAGACCTTTGCCACGCTGGATGAAAAGCTGGGTGTTATGGGCAACAATGTTAGCATTGATTCCTGGCAGTATCGGGTTTATCGCAATGGCAATGCTGTTAAAATTGCCTGCGGCTCCTAACTGTCCGGCGATTTTTTGGCCGTTGGCGAGTGCTTCGGTGCGGCTGCACTGCGCTCAGTTGGCAGCTTCTAAGCAGACAGTAAATGATTTATTACAAGCGATCGCCTTAGTTCGACAGTTACCACAAAATCACCCACTGCGGGGAGAAATTGATCGGTTTATTGAGGAGTGGTCGCGGGATATTTTACAGTTAGCAGATCAAAGTTTTCAAGCCGGAGATTTAGAAGAAGCAATTACCACCGCCCAAAAAATTCCCCAAGACTTGCCTGTATATAAGTTAGTAGACGAGAAAATTGCAAAGTGGGAATCGATTTGGGCTAAAGCTGACGAAATTTATCAAGCAATACAAGAAGAACTCAACCAAAGACGCTGGCAATCAGCCTCAATGTTGGCAGCGAAATTACTGCGGGTAGATAATAAATATTGGTCAAGTACTAAATACGACCAAATCAACCGCTTGATTGTATCGGTGCGGGAAGATGGGGATAAGTTAGATAAAGCTGATAGTTTAGCCAAAACCAAAGTAGTAGATAACTTATTAGAAGCAATCAAAGTTGCGGAATCGATTGGCAAAGACAGTTATTTTTATGATAAAGCCCAAGAGTCGATTCCTTTATATGGGCGAAAAATGCTGGAATTGGCGCAAGCTAAGATGGATGCCAAAGATGCAGATGCAGCTTTAGAAATTGCGCGACAAATTCCTGATATTACTAAATTACAAGCAGATGTCGAAGACTTTATTGCTTTAGCAGATGCCCAACGCAGTGCGTGGCTAGGTACGGTTTCTAGTTTAGAAACTGCGATCGCCCAAGCACAAGAAATTGACCCTTCCCGCGCCAACTATAATAAAGCCCAACAATTGATTGCCCGTTGGCAATTGGAAATTGAAGATGTCTCCCGCCTAGAAAAAGCACGCACATTAGCCAGCCAAGGTACAATTAACGATTTAGCCGCCGCAATTATTGAAGCACAACAAATTCCCTCTAATAATCCGCGAGCTTCCGAAGCTAGGCAAGAAGTCGGACGTTGGCAATCTCAAGTGGAAACCATTGAAGACCGTCCCTACTTAGAACGTGCCGAACAAATAGCCTTATTAGAGGATATCAACTCTTTACAAGCTGCGATCGCAGAAGCGGGACAAATTCGTAAAGGTCGGGCATTATATCCAGAAGCACGCAGAAGAATTAACAGTTGGACTGCGAAAATCGAACGCATCCAAGACCAACCATACTTAGACCAAGCACGAGACTTGGCTCAAACTGGAGATTTAAACGCCGCAATTAACGCCGCACAGACAATTGCATCTTCAGGAAGGGCGCTTTCTGGGGAAGCTCAAGCAGCTATTGATGATTGGCGAGGACAAATTCGCGCCAAAGATAACTGGAACAGAGCCAGACAAGTTGCGGCTGTGGGTACACCAGATGCCTTAGTTGAGGCAATTCGGTTAGCGAATAAAGTCCCCAGCAGTAATATCCTGCGCTTGGATGCAAATGTCGCTATTGACCAATGGAGTCAACAGTTATTAGACTTAGCTCGCTCTCAGAGTAGTTCTAATCTCAGCAAAGCCATTGAAACTGCTCAGTTGGTTCCTAGAGGTACGAGTGCTTACAGTACAGCACAAGAACAAATTAAAAATTGGCAGCAATTGTTAAATCCTCAACCAGTACCACAACCTGAACCGTTGTTACCGTCATCAACTACCGAGGGGACTAATTTGTGACGTGAGGGAGTAGGGAGTAGGGAGTAGGGAGTAGGGAGTAGGGAGTAGTGAAAATTCTTCAACTTCTACATTTTCATTCATACCGATTCTCCGAGAAATTGCAGTCTATAAATCAATACGGTTCAGTTAAGAAAGCCAAGTCATAACAGAACCAGCAAATGATAAATCAACAAAAAACGAAAAAATGATTTTGGAGGGGGATTGGGGGATTCTCCCCCAAATCTTGCTCATTATCTGATAGGTAGCGCAGAAAATTGAGAAATCTACTCTTATAACCTTAACTGAACCGTATTGGTCTATAAATTTTGTAGAGACGTTGTATACAACGTCTCTACATAGCATCAACAAGATTTCTTCTCCTACTCCCAATCAAAAACTAATTCAAGAATACTGAACCGTTTTGTTGAATTCGCATAGCCTTAGTGTCTTGGCTTAAGTCAGTAGCTTCTTTCAAAGTTACTTCTAACATTCCTGGTTGTGTAGTAGAAGCTTGGGGTGTGACTAACAGTAGTCCACCGTCTTCGCGTTGGAATGTGACTGTAACTGGGGCGCTGATACCTTGTAACATTACATTTGACTTACCTTCGAGCGATCGCGCTTCTGTATCGCCAATAACTTGGTAAGTAACTTTAGCGCCAGTATCGTTAATCAATCTCACATCAACTTTACCATTGGCCAGGGCGATCGTTGCACTAGGTGTTTGTTGTTGAGATGGCAAAGGGGTTTGAGTGGTACTAGTTTCACCGGTAGACACCTGGGGACTTACTGGTACACCTTGGCTAGAAATGTTTCCTTGTCCTTGAGAGAAAGCATTAGGTGGACAACCTTGAGGTACAACATTTCTGCTGTTGAAAGGTTCTTCATAGTAAATCCGAGGACAAGGATTGATTTTACTCGCACCAGCTTGTGGTGTTTCACCACCCACACCTAATCCTGTTTGATATGTAGAGGTGGTGGTTGTGCTGCTATTTTCAGGTAACAGTCCTTGATTAGCTAATCTTTGAGTGAGGGCATTCGGTGGACATCCTTGCGGTACTACAACTCGGCTATTGTGTGGCTCTTCATAAAAAATACGAGGGCAAGGGTTCACCTTAGAAGTAGATTGTTGTGGTGTGACAGTAGGTGATTGTTGGGCTACTGCTGTTTGCGAAATTGCAGGTAAACTAATTAATAAACCACCGCAAACAGCACTGAATATGCCAGTAAATTTCTGTAATTTTTGAGAGTTCATATTTAGCTTTTACTCCTGAGTAAATCGGGGATTAATAATTTTCTGAAAAGTCCTTCATTTGTCATTAGTCATTTGTGTTTATCAAGAACAAATAACTAATAAAAATTCATAGTTCACATCTTTCAGTCAAGCAGATTGGAAAATCTAAGCTTCTTCCCAAATTTGACGAACTCTACCTGGAAGCCAACTAGCAATTTCTTGAATTCTTTCTTGGGAAAGTTCATCTTTTGTCGCAGAAAAAATGGCTTTGACAACTTGTTCACGGTCTACATTTGGTGGCATAGTGCCTTCATTGGCGACACGGAATAAAAAGCGATCGCTATCAATTTTAAAAATGCCAGGGCCTTGCCAGGGTGGACGTACCCGACTCAAAAAGCTCACAATCGGATTAGTATCATGCCACAGTTCGGCAATTTCCATTTGCAGAGATTTGTCTTCAGTTTCTTCGACTGGTTTGTGTAGTTCACCTTCAACTCTGTCAGCCGCTTCTGTAGTCATCAAGTCACGCATCACGCGAAATACTACTTCTGTAATATCTCTAGCATCGTAAAGGTCAGCTAAACCACTATTTTGTTTTACCTTTTCTAAAAAAGGTAAATTTTTGTCTGCAATGGGAGTTGGCATCTCATCTGCTCCAATAACCTATTTTTAGCTGCATTTGGGCAAAACAAATCAGCAGTTTATGGAATACTCATCAGAGTAAACAGTAAACTGTGTTCGCTCAAAGTTATGATTTAAAAATGCAAGCTTTACTATTTAAGTTAGTAAATAATGCCAAATCTATTCATCTGTCACAGGAAACAAAACAATAAACAAAAATTTAAGACTCTAGAGTTACGGGTAGAGTGACAATAAAAGTTGTACCTTTACCAAGGCTACTTTCAACTTGAATTTGACCTTGGTGATGTTCGACAATAGCTTGAGCGATCGCTAGTCCTAATCCTGAACCTGTAGCACTATCTGTAGCTGTGCTTTCACTTTTTTTATGAGTACGCGCTGGATCTACCCGATAAAAACGGTCAAACAACCTGGGTAATGCTTCTGTAGGAATACCAACGCCAGTATCACCCACTTTAATTTGTAACTGAGCCGTGCTGACACGCATCCTCGATACCCGACTGATTCCTTCTTGGCGTGTTAACTCGACATTTACCTTACCACCCGCCGGGGTATAGCGCAAAGCATTACTAATTAAATTTGTCAATAGTCTGACTAGTTGATCCCAATCACCTAAGAGAGTGAACCAATTTTCTAGTAATTCGGGACTCGTTTCCGCCAGTGGCGGATCAACTAAGTGTAAATTTAAAGCAATGTCTTTTTCACTAGCGAGAAGTTGTTGTTCTTCAATCACTTCCATCAGTAAAGCATCCAAAGGACAAGGTGAAAATGTATCCTTACTGATGCCGCTATCTTGTCTTGCTAAAAATAATAAATCATTTACCAACTTACCTAAGCGTTGGGTCAGTCGTTCCACTACCTTTAATTGTTGACGATAGTTAGTAGAACTACTCACCTCTGTTTCAACTAACTCCAATTCACTTAAGGCGACTTGTACATTAGTTTGAATCAAAGTAATGGGACTTCTCAATTCATGGGAAGCATCAGCCGTGAATTGCTTGAGTCTTTGATAAGAATCACCCACAGGTTCCATTGCTTTCCCCGACAGAAACCAGCCACTTGCGGCGACAGACAGTAACATTAACCAAATTCCCAATGCTAAATCTAAAATTAGCTGACGGCTGGGTTTAGTAACTTCAAACCACGGATGACTAACACGCAGATATCCTAATACTTGTCTGCCAAATTCTACGCGCTGGGTGACTTGACGCAAAGATAGTTCCGAGTCTCCCCACTGGTCTGATTTGGGGATACGGACTGTTTCACCAGTATGATTACCGTGAATCGGAATATTTAAAGGTTCTGAGAAAGTTGACCAAAGTAATTTCCCGGTAGGACTAAACCATTCCAAGTCAATGTGGTCATCATCGACATTATTGGCATTGTTGCGAAAACTGGCTTCTACATTAATACGGAGTTTATCAGTTTCGTGATTTACTGGCTCAATGACAAGCGATCGCTCGACAATTTCCACCACATGATTTAAAGTATCGTCAATTCGCTCCACCAACGTACTCCGAACATATAAGTACACACCACTAGCAAACAGCAATAACAACACAGCAGTTACCGCAGTGTACCAAATAGCCAACCGACGACGAGTAGCTTGAAACATACTTGCAACCCAAATCTACTTAAGTAGATTTATTGATAACAGTCACTAATAGCTAAGAATATATTAGATTACAAGGTCTTACACTCCCATACCCCTTGAAACTATCCCAAATCCTTAATTTTTCGTCTTACTGCTTAAGTCCTAGTTAAACCAAAACCAAATATCTTGATTCTAAATTTATCAACGTAGCAGTTAATTTAGTAAAAACTTTACAACCGCATCCTAAATTTAACTTATAAACTGCTTGATAAAATCATATTTTACCTAGCGCAAGAATAGTATTTTCACTGTAGACAGAAAAATATTAACTCAGCTTATATCAAAATACTTAAGAAGTAATTAGGCATAAAAAAATATGCTTTTACAGTAACTTTATAGAGAATTATCAACAAGGGAAATATATGTAAAATGCGTAGACTTTGGTAAATTCTCTGAGGTGCTATTTTTGCTACAACGGCTACATTGATTTTGTCATCTTTTTCTAAAGAGTAATTATTTAGCCCCCATGAAAAAGAACTTCTTATTAGCAGCAGTTACTCTCGGTGCAGCCTCTCTGGCAAATACTTTACTATCTGCACCTGTTAAAGCAGCATTTGTTGATGTACCAATCCAAGTCGAAGTACCAGAGATTATTTACATCCAAACTTACCAAAGCCTGACTTTTAAACCAAATAGCTCAGAGTTTTTTGGAGTTCCTCAAAACACCGTTGGAAACTTTACCTCTGATGGTAGCGTTGATACACCTCTTCCTGATCCTGGTACCTTAACTGCTACTTCAGGAACGATACAAACAGGGGACGTTTTAGTTTATAAAATTTGGGGTACAAGTACTGGTACAAATAATCAGATTGAACATAGCGTTGCATATAACGGTTCTGGAATACTTTATCTGAATGGTGATACCTCATCTAGCAATCAGATAACCATTTCTGTAATCTCACCTACCTCAGCTCAATCAGCTGCTGCTCCGGGTCTTGATACAAGCGAAGATCCCATTCTGGGAAATGTACAGTTTGGATTTAACTTCGCAAACGCCTTAGCATCTGGTACATACTCTCCACCAGCAGGAGAAGCTTTGAGAATCACAGCTACAGGTATTTAGACATAGTAAATTTTGGCCTTGAGTTGCATCTAAACCAATAGGTAAAAATGGCAAGTTCTGGCTCAGAGCAAAATTATGACATTAGGTTAAATGCTCTTCCCAGAACTTAATATCTCAAGGTCATTCTTTGATTTAGTCAGGTAAGCATCTGATGAAACGCCTACTATTTATTAGCACATTTTTGTCTGTATTTCTCTTGTATCAGCCCAAAACTTGGGGGCAATTTAGTTTGCCCGGTAGTAAAATTACTCTAGATCCAATCAAAGTCAATGAAGTTTTCACTGAAGGGTCTAATCAAGTAGGCAATGGCAAAATAGAAACCAACTTAATCAACCCATCGTTACCAACACCTACACTGACTACAACAGTGGATCGTACAATCCAAAAACTCTGGCAATTAGAACTTACAGCAAGTCAAGATGAAAATCAAATATCTGTTAGTTATGATTTGACTTCAGCTAATGGAAGTGAGAATAGTCTAAGTAAAGAAGGTATTAGTGAAGAAATCAAAGTTTCTATTATTCCCATTAACCCAACTTTAGATCCTAATTCTGCGAAGAGGATTCTAGAAGGAGGAGCCACTTTTAAATTAGATTTTTCCGATATTAAGACTTCTGGCTCCTATTCAGGAATATTAAAGATGACATTTACTGGGATTTAAATATTAACGCAATTAACCAATGAATCAGCAGCAAGAATTAGTGAATAGACTTTATAAAATTGGGGCTACCGCGCTATTAACTCTAAGCACATTTGCTTTTAATTGCAACCATGTCCTGGCAATAGCAATTGGAGTTAGCCCGCCCAGGTTTGAATTAAAACTTGATGATAAAAAACCTAAAACTCAGGTTTTTCGTGTCGTGAATATTGATAATCAACCTGCAACATTTAGGATTTATATCCAAGGTTGGATGCTTAACGAAGAAAATGAAATTCAGCCTGTAAAATCAACCGAGCAATCTCTAGATAACTGGATTACTGTCAACCCTGTCAGCTTTACTCTTCCTCCTGGCAAAACCCAAACCGTGCGTTTTTCAGTTCGTCCTCGTGTTAAACCTCAAGCTGGAGAACACCGTGCTTTAATCTTTGTCGAAGAAGTCAAGTCTAACCAGGAGAAAAAACCCAGTTCTGGCGTTAAAGTTTTAGGACGTTTTGGTGTTGCTGTCTATGGTTATGTTGGCAGTATCAAAAAAGTAGGTGTTCTGAATTCAATTTCGGTTGATAGTAAATCTAATAATTTAAAAGCTGCATTTGACATTTCTAGCCAAGGTAATGCTTATGTGCGAATGAATGGTCAATATGCTGTTTGGTCTGCTAATAAATATCCTGGTGCAAGTGGTACTAAGCAAATAGCTAACTTGCAAGCAGAAAAAAATAAGAAGCCAGATGGTGTATTGGATGCTGGAATGCTACCTTCAACACCTGTTTTGCCAGGTACGCGCCGTCAATTAATACTAAATATCACCAAAAAACTGCCTCCTGGGCAATATGTTTTAGATGTGAATGGTGATTTAAATGGCAGTGCAATTGATAAGGGTATTCCTTTTACAGTTACAGCCAGAAGTAAATAATATACTGTTTAAGAATTGATTTTCTCACTTCTGGTAATCTTCTAATCTCTCCTCACATTATCTAGATTTTGCCAGTTATCTAACCAAAATTCTCTAGTTTTTTAAATTAGTTACCTTGTCTGTCTCTGCAATCAACTTCCAGCCTATAACTTTTTTAGGCTGTCATACCAGCATGTGTATACAAGTATGATCTACCAAGCTTCACCACCTTTACCACCAGCAGAAGTTACTACTCTACCCGCGCAAGATGCTCCTATTACAGCGCCAGATAAAAATAGTGCAAACCCAGCTTATAAAACTGCGCGACATACAGTAGCGACTCCACTTCCACCAGAAACTACACCAGAAGCAGAATTTTCTACCAATGGCGTAGAGGAACAAGAATCATCTGCTGAAAGTAATTCTGGTGAAGTACCAGTTCAACGCAGTACGAAAGGTACAATACTTTCTGATATTTCGTTTACAAGCGGAATTCCCGAAGTATCGAACACATCAACCCAAGAACTTGATAAATGCACAACAGCAACAAATTCTGCACCAACAGTTTCAATTAGTGCAAGTTCAGCAATATCAGAAGAGTCTCCAGATTTATTAACTAAGCAATTAGTTAAATGCAAACCAGTCAAAGCACCTTCTAAAGTTACTACTACCAGCGAAACTCCAAAAAAACCGAGTAACTTGGTGGCTTTGTCTACGGAACAACCAGCACAGCCTTCACCGCAACAGCAAGTCAAAGCACCCACTCAATTCGCTACAACAACACCTGAGAACTCAGCAGCAACTACAGAACAACCAGTACAAGCTTCGGTACAACAGAAAGTCAAAGCACCGACTCAATTCGCTACAACAACACCTGAGAACTCAGCAGCAACTACAGAAAAACCAGCACAAGCTTCTGTACAACGTAAAGTCAAAGCACCGACTCAAGTCGCTACGACAACATCTGACAACTCAGCAGCAACTACAAAAAAACCAGCACAAGCTTCTGTACAACAGAAAGTCAAAGCACCAACTCAAGTTGCTACGACAACATCTGACAACTCAGCAGCAACTACAAAAAAACCAGCACAAGCTTCTGTACAACAGAAAGTCAAAGCACCAACTCAAGTTGCTACGACAACATCTGACAACTCAGCAGCAACTACAAAAAAACCAGCACAAGCTTCTGTACAACAGAAAGTCAAAGCACCAACTCAAGTTGCTACGACAACATCTGACAACTCAGCATCAACCACCAAAAAACCAGCACAAACTTCTGTTCAACGCAAAGTCAAAACACCGACTCAAGTTGCGACGACAACTTTTGATAACAAAACCAAACCAAAAACATCAGTTCAACGTCGAAGAACTACAGCACCGGTCAAAGTTGCTAATAGTGAGAATGACTCCACAAAATTAAAACAACCACCACAACCACAAAATACTAAAGTTGAAGTTGCTAGTAATGCGGATGCAGCCAAAACACCGGAAGAATTAACTGGTTTTTTAACTAAACAACCGCAACAGCGTCAAAATACAACAGCCTCAGCTTCAGCGACAATTGCCGCTAAAGCACCAGAAGACTTGGCAACTTTTGTTAATAAACAAAGATCGCAAACAATTACAGCACTCTCTGAAGTAGCTACCAACGAAACTGATACAAATGTTGATAATTTTGGTACTTTTTTAGCAAAACAAACACCTCAATCACAGTTTCCTGATGTCACAACAACAGAATCTACCGCCGCAACTAGCGAAACTTCGATAAATTCGCATGACTTAGCAGCATTTTTAACAAAACAACCATCTAATTCATCACTTCAATATAAAGTTGCCAATGTACCGTCTGAAGTTCCTACTAACAGCCAGACATCTAAAAAATCAGAAGATTTATCAGCATTTTTAACAAAACAACCAGCTCATCCACAGGTTCCGCAAAAAACAGCTACTAACACTACTCCTGCACCAAGTTCAGCCACAGAATCAACTCCACAACCCAACACTAAACCTGCTGAAGTACAACCGCCAAAACAAGGAGTAGATGTTAGTAAAAATATCTTAAATATAGATGACAACTCACGTATCACTTTTACCCAAACAGCAAGCTCAAATTTAGAGAATTTATTGCTAGGAGTAATTATTAATCGAAAAGAAGTAGGAAGCTTAGATGTTATCCGCCAAGGAAATACCTTGCTTCTACCTTTGGATGACTTTGCTAAACTTGCTGGTTTTACAGTAGAGACAAAAGATAACAATACATATTTAAATACGCCTTTAGGTACAATTAATCTTGCAGAGAGTGATATTCAAAATTTTAAAGGTATCAACTATATTAGTGATGCCTTTGTTAGAGAAAAACTCTCGACAAATATTGAATTTAATTCTTTGGATCTGGCTTTAATTATTGACTTACCTTGGCGGGGTGATGGCACAGCATATACAAACCAAGCAGTTAACTTACAACCAGATGTATTTGCACCACTCAATGGTTTTTCTAATTTAAGGCAAGAGTTAAATATTGTTAATAATGCTGGCGATGTCAACTTACGCAGTTCTACATTACTGGGTGGCAGATTAGCAGGTGGTTTATGGCGTGTAAGGGTAAATAATAATTTTGAAAACTCTCCTGATGTATCAGAATATTTTTACTATAAACGCAATGGTAGATTTCTTTATCAAGTCGGTCGGCAACAAATTGGTATTAACCCATTAGTAAATAGTCTGAATTTGACCGGAGCGCAATTCGGTTATACAAATATACCAACAAATCGCTTTAATCAAACTAACAATGCGAATGAGTTATTACCAAGACGTTCTCGACCTTTACAAACTTTCCAAGGTGTAGTTCCAGCCGCAAGTTTTGTACAACTGAGGGTTTCTGGAGTTGTTGTAGCACAGCAACAGGTAGGGTTTGATGGTAGATATGAGTTTGTTGATGTTAATTTACCTGTTGGACAAAATAATCAAATTGAAATTTTAGTTTTTGACCGGAATAATTTAAATGTTCCTAGTGAAATCCGTTCTGTGAGAATTAATGCTTCTGATTTATTATTACCAGCAGGTGGTAATGTTCAATTAGCTGGGGTGGGTTTAACTGGAAATTTAGTCCAAAATTCTTTGTTTGATAATAACAATGGTACTGATGCTGGGCAATTTGCTGGATTTTACCAAATTCGCCAAGGTATTTCTAATAATTTAACTTTTGAAGGTTCTGTACAAGCGATCCCTGATACAATTCAAAGCCAAGCTGGATTAGTTTGGCGGGTAGCTAATCCTGTGGTTTTATCTGCTAGTGTGGGTAATTCTTTTGGCAAGTTAGCTTATAACACAGATTTAGATATTCAATTAGGACAGTTAGATATTACGGCTAATTCCCAGTCTTATCCCAACGGATATCGGAATGGAAAAAACTCTGGTGAGTTCTTTAACCATAGTGCAGAAGTAAGTTATCGATTTAATAATAAGTTTCAGTTAGGGTTTCTAGCACGTAGTCGTAAAAGCGGTACGGATACAAATGAATATATATCACCAACTTTCTTTCTACAACCTTTTACTCGTTTATCTTTAAGTGGTAGACCTGATATTACTGGGCAGTATTTATTCAATGCTTATTATCAAGTAAATCATGCGGCACGACTATCTTTTAATACTTATGGAGATAGATATGCTAGTGATTTAAGTTATAACTTTAATCGTAACTATCAAGTTTCTTTAGGTACTGATTTTGGTGGTAATTATGCTACTCGCTATACAGCGACGTTGAACTATAGTCCTGCAAGTATTAGACAACTGAGTTGGCGAATGGGGTTGGCTTACCGTGAGGGTAATTTTGGCCCGATTGTTGGTGCGAGTATGCAAGTACTACCGGGATTATTCGCCAGGGTTGAATATCAAGGAATTCCCTTTGCTGGGAGAAGAAATGCTTTTGGCGGATTTAATGACGATCGCCTGACGGTATCATTAGTCTCAGACTTGTCATTTGCTGGTGGTCGGGCTGTTCCTAGTAGCTTTAGTTCTCTTGGTAAAGACCGTGGTGCGATCGCGGGACGCATTGCTGTCTCAGGCGAAAATCAAGGTTATGATTTACAAGGCGCTAGTGTCAGAGTCATCAATAACCACAACAAACCTGTGGGTGGTGCAAAAACAGACTCTAGTGGTAACTTCTTTGTTGGCGGTTTACCAGAAGGTGTCTATCGCGTCGAAGTTGACCCAGAACAATTACCTGTAGAACTCACCGTACAAAAAACCAGCCGTGTAGCTGAGGTGGGAATGGCAGGTGTAACGAATGTAGATTTTACTGCCAGATTAGAATATGGTTTAGCAGGCAGAATTACTGATGTTGCAGGTCAACCCATGTCTGATGTCCGGGTAGAACTCGTCAATCTTGATGGTACAGAAGTTTTAGCAGCGATGACTGACGAATTTGGATTGTATCGTGTAGATGGTGTGCCTGTTGGTAAGTATACATTGCGAATTCCACCCCAAGAAGCGATCGCCAATAGTGAGACTTTCCCCAAACGCGATGTCACTATTCACAACGAGTTCGTCTATGACCAAAATCTACAATTACCAATTTCTACAGCCGCAAAGGAAACTAAAGAAAAGTAACGTTTTTTGTGTTTTACTAGCAAATTAATTCAAAATCCCAAATTTAAAATCCCAATTATCTGACTTTTGTAAAAAAGCAACTTCTCGGCAATTACAAATTTCCACTACTATGTTTATTGTTCTTCAGCCTTGTGGGCTACTTCTGGCTACCCGCAGATCGTCATGCCGAAATCCAAAAAGATTGCCAATCCCATCAATCTCAATGATCCACAATACTATATCAACCGAGAGTTAAGCTGGCTGGAATTTAATAACAGAGTGTTGCATGAAGCCTTTGACTCACGCACACCACTTTTAGAAAGACTGAAGTTTTTAGCTATCTTCAGTTCTAATTTAGATGAGTTTTTCATGGTGCGAATTGCTGCTTTAAAGCAACAAGTAGAAGCAAAGGTAACTCAGTTAACACCCGATGGCCGTACCCCGCAACAACAGTTAGATGATATTCGGTTGCACCTTAGCCCGCAAGTAGTTAAACAGCATCAGCATTTTGAAGAAGTCTTGCGTCCGCTACTAGCCAACCACGGCATTCATATCCTGGACTACATTAATTTAAACCAAAAACAACGGACTTATTTAGATAATTATTTTGAAGAACAAATCTTTCCCGTTTTGACTCCTTTGGCCGTTGACCCTAGCCATCCTTTCCCCTACATTTCCAATCTCAGTTTAAATTTGGCAGTGGTGGTCAAAAACCCAGATACCGAAGAAGAATTTTTCGCCAGAGTCAAAGTCCCAAGCGTGTTACCCAGATTTTTGCCTTTACCGCCAGAGTTGGGTATTCAAGAAAATGGCCATACAGCCAACTGGACAGGTGTACCTTTAGAACAAGCGATCGCTCATAACCTACACACTCTGTTTCCAGGGATGAATATCCAAGAATACCATCCCTTCCGCATTACCCGTGATGCTGATTTAGCATTGGAAGAAGATGAAGCCGATGATTTGTTGTTAGCCATTGAACAAGAATTACGCAAACGCCGGATTGGTGGTAGTCCCGTCAGAATCGAAATTCAATCCCAAACCCCAGAACCAATCCGCACAAGGTTATTACAAGATTTAGATTTAACCGACAGCGATGTTTATGAGGTCGATGGTTTATTGGGTTTACGCGATTTGATGTATTTTCTGGCTTTACCTTTGCCAGAACTGAAAGATCCCCCCCGTCAATCTGTTGTTCCTTCTCGTCTACAAAGGTTGCGCGAACCGAATGTAGATGAAGATGTGTTGGAAATGGAAGAAGGCAAAGATTTTTTTTCGGTGATTAGGGAAAAGGATCTTTTCGTCCACCATCCTTATCAATCTTTTTCCGCAACAGTGGTGCGGTTTATCACCCATGCAGCCCATGACCCGAATGTACTGGCCATCAAAATGACCCTTTACCGGACTTCCGGTGATTCGCCAATCGTTAATGCTTTAATTGCTGCGGCTGAAAATGGCAAGCAAGTATCAGTCTTAGTAGAATTAAAAGCCCGATTTGATGAAGAAAATAATATTTACTGGGCTAGGCGTTTAGAACGGGTGGGAGTACACGTTGTCTATGGGTTAGTTGGTTTAAAAACCCATTGCAAAACCGTGATGGTAGTGCGGCGCGAAAAAGACAGAATGCGTCGTTATGTGCATATCGGCACAGGAAATTATAACCCTAAAACTGCAAGACTATATACCGATTTAGGATTGTTTAGTTGTCGTGAAGAATTAGGCGCTGATATTACAGATTTGTTTAATTTTTTAACTGGCTATTCCCGGCAAAAATCCTATCGAGAATTATTAGTTGCACCTGTGAATATGCGCGATCGCTTTTTGTCTTTAATTCAGCGCGAAATCGAAAATGTCAAAAATGGTTTTTCTGGGCGCATTGTTGCCAAAATGAACTCCCTTGTTGACCCACAAATCATCGCCACTTTATACGAAGCTTCCCGCGCTGGTGTACAAATCGATTTGATTATTAGGGGCATTTGCTGTTTACGTCCAGGAATCAAGGACATCAGTGAAAACATTCGCATAATCAGCATTGTCGGTCGCTTTTTAGAACATTCCCGCGTCTATTATTTCTACAACAATGGTCAAGAAGAAATCTATATTGGTAGTGCCGACTGGATGCGCCGCAACTTAGATCGGCGAGTGGAAGTGATTACCCCAATCAAAGATCAAGATATTGCTAAAGATTTGCAAGAAATCTTAGGAATTATGCTGGCAGATAACCGCCAAGCTTGGGAATTACAAGCTGATGGTACTTATATCCAACGCCGTCCCGGAGATGATTGTCCCGAAACACATTCACAAATAACTCTGATGAATATGGCACTCCGTTCTACAGGCGGAACACCGAATTTACTAGATGCTCAAAAGAGTTTTTCCTACACTGATAACTAGTAAAAATTTGATTTTTTTAGTAAAGTTTAATTTTTCCGTATTTTCTCTATGTAAATTGGTTGATAAAACAGGAGTTATCAACCATAAGATAGAGTAATTATCGGGACTAGCTCTCATAAACTATAAACATTGTTGTCACTAATTTTTTACCCTTGAATGTTAATGCTCTCCTGTGAGTCTTCTGTGTTACGTGTTCTCGTGGTTGATGACCATGAACTAACTCGTCTAACCCTACAATTGGCTTTTTCTTGTCAAGAGAATATTCAAGTTGTGGGGTTAGCGAGTAACGGTCAAGAAGCGATCGAAATGGTAAAATGCTGTCGTCCTGATGTGATTGTTTTAGATTTACAAATGCCCATCATGGACGGGTGGAGTGCTTCGAGTCAAATTAAAGCCATTTCTCCCCAGACTCAAATACTTGCTTACTCTTCAGTAGAAGAGGCTAAATCTCCTCGCGCCACAGGAATGGCTAATTTCGATGATTTTTGTAAAAAAGATGTCTCAACCTCTGAACTCATCGCTTTAGTCAGACAATTAGGCAAACGTAGAGGCGACAGTGAAATTATGCGATAAATAATTTGGCGCAAATGCTATGTTGACTTAGCCTTGGCTCATGGGTGGAGAGCTAGTAATGTTTTGTTATTGAGAAGCGTCGGCATCACTTTTGTATTATCAGAGATACCGACGCAATTTTTAGTACAAATTAATTATTTCCCGTTTCTGGGATAGTACGTTTATATTCATCAAGTAAGTCATCTAGTTCTTCTAAAGCTTGATTGACATCTATTCTCAAAGTTCCTAAATTTGGCTGTTCTAAGAGACTCAAAAGATAGTCGCGTTTGCTTTGAACTGCCGCAACTCGTTCTTTTATAGTTTGTAAATCCATTGTTTATCTGCCTTTGATTAACTACAGTCCAGTTTAAAGTTAGCGCAAAATCAGGCAAAGCTTGAACAACTCGACGAAAGTTATACGGCTGTCATCATCTGTGACACATAGCCGATGATAATAAAACTAATGTCTTAATAAATATTATCTTCTGCTCATGTTACGCCAAATCTCTTTGGGAACTCTAGGTTTAACAGTTGGTAGCATATTAACCCTTGTTGGCTTCATTGCCTATGCTGCGAATAATGCCACTCTCAATCTTGTAGGGTTTTTTTATGGTTTTCCCTTGTTATTGGGGGGACTAGCACTCAAAGCCAATGAACTTAAACCAATACCCTTCAGCCAAGTCACAGCACCATCGGTATTATCTCTGCGTGAGCAGCAAGCAACTGTCACGCAAAATAAAATCCGCAAAGACATCACTCGGTATTGTTATGGTCAAGATGCTCACTTGGATGCAGCACTTTCTTACTTAGGTCTCAGCCCCACCGACGAAGAAAGACCAATTGTTACAGGTTTAAGGGAAGAAGAAACTAATGGTGCTTACACCTTAATTTTAGAATTTGATTCTCCTGATATACCCATTCATGTTTGGCAACAAAAACAAGAAAAAATGACCAGTTACTTTGGCCCTGGAGTAGAGATCAAAATCACTCAGCCCGATGCAGATAAAATAGAGTTAGCGTTGGTTACTAGTCAATAGTCAATAGTCAATAGTCAATGGTCAATAGCAATAAATATTAATTATTAGCTATTGACTGTGTGATCGCCTAATGACGATTGACCGACAATCACTTTTCTAACCGAACTGCATACCACTGCAAATATTGACCCGCACCAACATCCAATTCGCAACTAGTATCGATGAGATATTGAACTCTAGCTTCTAAAGACTCAATATTTTGTAAATCTGGTGGTAAATCTTGAGAATTGATGGTCTGTAAAACTGTTTTCAGCTTGTCAAATAACTCTGATGCTGTGAGAAATTGTTCTGGTTGGTTAGTTTCTAACACCACAAAGTTATCTTGTTGATACATTAAAGAGTCTGGCATAGCAGTAATTGAGTTAATTTAAATTTATTTTTATTAAATATTTTAGCGGTAATAAGATTATTTAAACAATTTTTCTGTAAGTGTGACTTCGTATATTCTAGTATTTAAATAAAGATTATTTAAAAGCTTATCTATGATTTTTTGTTACCTCCCAATTATGCAGATTGAAATCAGCAATTTTACTTAACTCGAAAGTAAGTTGACCTTTAAAAAATAAAGTTTTTTGTACAGCTTGATATTAACACTGTTTAATCTGGGTAATTGCTCATCAATTTAAAGGTCTGAGATTTCCCTAAAGGTAGTAATCAAGGACGTTCTAGCGTTTTTCAGACTTAGTTTAGTTGTTTTCTCAGCTATACCTTGTCATAGCTAAGAATCTGCTGAGTATTTGCCTAAAGTCAGTTGAGAATCTAATGAAAATTCTTATAGAGTTAAAGTTTTATCTGGATAGTAACTGAGTCACGTCACTGGGGAAATATAATCATAAGCCTTCTTTGCAAAGCTAGAGCAACCCAAGTAAAAATTGCTTTTCCCTTGTCAGTAAATTGTCTATGAAACCAATTTATCTAAATTTTTCTTTACTAAAGCTGATTAAATATTCTCTTTGCCTAAAAAAATTGATTGTGCAGTCGGACAGGTTGGGTAGAAAATTTCTAGCCATGATGGCAAAATTGTGCGATCGCACCCTCCATGATCAGTCAGTAGTGCTAACAAGCACTCACTCGACGGGGAAATTCAAACATCTTACAAAACATAGACCATTGCAGTACTACCAAGCTTTACTGCGGTCATGAACTGTCAGCTAGTTGCCTTCCAGTAAGATTGACTGTCACAAAATCTTACTCAATGGCTATCTTTTTGTGTTATGCAGGTTTTCCAGCTTACTCTTCGTCGATACTTTCATTTTCTGTGGAACGCAATTCATGTCAGGCTTAAGCTCATTTTCTCTACCTAAACAACCTCCAGTAATTCTGGTGGCTGATGATGATAAGACCATCCGCTTGCTGTTGCGTGAAGCTATGGAACAAGAAGGCTATCGAGTTGTTGAGGTTGCAGATGGCAAGCAGTGTTTAGATGCCTATGAGACTGTCAAACCCGACATAGTATTACTAGATGCAATCATGCCTGTTATGGATGGCTTTACTTGTTGTAAAAACCTGCTCCAAATTGCCAGAAATAATCTGATGTCAGCATTGGCAAATCTTGATACTGACTCTGCTACAGGCAACACCGTGATTTCCAAATTATGGGAACGCACACCTATATTAATGATTACGAGTTTGAATGATGCAGAATCTGTAGACCGTGCTTTTGAAGCAGGAGCCTCTGATTATGTTACCAAGCCAATTCATTGGGCAGTTTTGCGCCAGCGTTTACGTCGTCTACTACAACAAGCGCAAGTATATAAACAATTAGAAGCAGCCAACCTAGCTTTACAACAACTTGCTAATGTTGATGGCTTAACAGGTCTGGCTAATCGCCGTCGTTTTGATGAATATCTGAATACTCAATGGATAAATTTAGCACAGGAAGAATCTCCTCTGTCATTAATCTTATGTGATATTGATTATTTCAAGTTTTATAACGATCAATATGGTCATCCAGCCGGGGATGTTTGTTTGCAGAGAGTGGGTGCTGTTTTGAGCAAAAATGCACAAAAACATCATGATTTAGTAGCTCGTTATGGTGGCGAAGAATTTGCTGTAGTTATGCCAAATACTCCTGCTGCTGGTGCATTTCATGTAGCCACGGCAATGCAAGCCGGTGTTAACAACTTACAAATTGTTCACGATGCGTCTGCGGTAAATGAGTATGTCACGCTGAGTATCGGCGTAGCTACCCTAACTCCTACATGGGAATCTTCACCTTCTGATTTGATTGTGGCCGCAGATAAAGCACTTTACACCGCCAAGGCTGAAGGGCGTAATCGGATTATTCTCAGATAAAGTAGGGGACAGCATTAACAGTTTTTGTAGAGACGTTGTGTACAACATCTCTACAGGATTTCTATAGTGCAGCCTCTCATAAAATTGGTATAACTGCTGTGGCTATGGCTAGAAAAATAATGAATAACAATACAAAAAAGAAGCCTATTTAGGCTTCTTAGTTAAAAACAAGTATTGAAACTGGAACTATTTAACGGTAACTTTACCGCCAGCTTCTTCAATCCGTTTCTTAGCATCTTCAGCAGCTTCTTTAGCGATCGCTTCTTTGATTGGCTTAGGAGCAGCTTCTACCAAGTCTTTAGCTTCTTTCAAGCCTAGACCAGTCAACTCACGTACAATCTTCAGTACGGCAATCTTCTTATCAGCAGGAACAGATTCCAGAATTACGTCGAACTCTGTTTTTTCTTCAACAGGTTCAGCAGCAACAGCACCAGTAGGAGCCGCAACAGCTACACCAACGGGAGCAGCAGCACTTACACCAAAAGCTTCTTCAATTTGCTTAACTAATTCAGCAGCTTCTAGTAAGGTCAAGGATTTCAACTGTTCTAAAATGTTATCGGTTGTTGCAGACATTGATGTAACTCCGTAATGTTTGATTAGTTAATTTGTCATTTGTCATTTGTCATTTGTGATTACCACTGACTATTGACTCTTGACTAAAGAAGTCTAAAGAATGAAAAAAATCAGTAAATAAGCCATTTTTGAATAATCGGCTTATTTCACACTTCATACTTCATACTTCATACTTTATTCAGCCGCGCTTCCTTGTTCTTGTTCAGCCACAGCTTGCAAAGCACGAGCCAAGCCACCAGGAACTTCGTTGATACCAACAGCAATTTTGGTAGCCAATGCGTTGATAGCTCCAGCAATTTGACCCATGAGTTGTTCTTTGGATGGCAAGTCTCCTAAAGCCTTGACATCAGCTTCTTTCAGCAGACGGCCTTCCATGACACCGCCACGCATTTCGGTTTTCTTGGTGGCTTTTTGGAAGTCTTGGTAAGCCTTAATTGCTGAAGAGAAATCTTCTTTGACTAATAAAAAGGCAGAAGAACCTTTCAGCAACTCAGACAGTGGTTGCCATTTTTCGTCTTCTTGAATGGCAATACCCATTAAGGTATTTTTTGTTACCTTACAAGTAGTGCCTGTAGGACGCAGCCGCCGCCGCAAATCTGTGATTTCGGCAACTGTTAGCCCTTGGTATTCAATTACCAGTGCTAAAGTTGACTCACTCAAAGATTGTTTGAGGTCAGCTACTATTTCTTGTTTGTTTTCTAACGTTCTACCCATCTTGTTTCACCTCCAAGGGCAAAATCAGCGATTTCCCTGCTTGTGTGTTGTAGTTCTGAACAACCAAAAACAATAAACCCCAGTTTTTTGAACCGGGGTTTCGCAGCAAAACTCTTGACGCTGTAGTGTCTACGCCTTGTAGGTAGTACTTCAGGCAGTGAGAGTTTTAACCTCGGCAGGATATTAAGCTATTCGCACCTGCTGTCTCCGGTTTGAACTATTTAGTTTTAGGGGAGTGGTGAGTTGGGAGTAGTGAGTAGGGTTTTGCTCTCCTACCCCCTCAACCCTATTCCCATTTCTTATGCAGCTTCGGTCAGTTTTAAATCCCGTAAAGCGGTGATGTCAACTTTAATTGCAGGCCCCATCGTAGCAGATACATAGAAGGTTCGCCAATAGCGGCCTTTTGCTCCCGAAGGACGGTTACGGTCAATTGTTTCTTGTAACGCCTTCAAGTTTACTAACAAATCTTCTGGGGAGAAACCTGCCTTACCAAACATAACATGAACAATACCTGTACGGTCAGCCCGGAATTCTAATTTACCAGCTTTGAATTCAGCGATCGCACTTGCAATGTCAAATGTTACTGTACCACCTTTGGGGGATGGCATCAAACCACGGGGGCCTAATAATTTACCTAGTTTCGCTACCTGTGGCATGACATCTGGTGTAGCAATGAGTTTATCGAAATCCATCATCCCTTTTTGGATTTCGTCAATCAATTCTTCCGAACCAACAATATCAGCACCAGCGTTGGTTGCTTCTGTGACTTTTTCACCTCTAGCGATAACTGCTACCCTGACAATTTGCCCTGTGCCTTTGGGTAGTGCTACCGTTGTCCGCAACTGTTGGTCTGTATACTTGGGGTCAATTCCCAGCCGGATATGCGCTTCGGCGGCTTCGGGGAATTTTGCTGTTGCTGTTTCTTTGAGTAGTGTTAAAGCTTCTATGGGCGCGTAGTCCCTATCCTCTACTTTTGCTTGCAGTTCTCGCAAGCGACGTGATATTTTTTTTGTCATTTTTTTCTCCTGGGGTCAATGGCGAAGCTTGGCTTCTCCCCCGATAGTTTTTTAAGTGCTGAGTGCTGTTAGCGGTAGCGGGGCGTTTAGCCCGTGCTGAGTGCGAAGTTGTATTCTTTCCTTCTGCCTTCTGCCTCCTGCCTTCTTGTACTATTCAGTAATGGTAACGCCCATGTTTTTAGCGGTTCCGGCCACAATGTTCATTGCCGCGTCGATGTCGTTGGCGTTGAGGTCGGGTAATTTGGTTTGAGCAATTTCCCGCAATTGCGCTTTGGTAATGGAACCAACTTTCTTTTTGTTGGGTTCGTTGGAACCTCTTTCGATTTTCGCTGCTTTGCGAATCAATACTGATGCTGGTGGGGTTTTGAGTACAAATGTAAAACTCCGGTCTTCATAAACGGAGATTTCTACAGGGATAACCATACCAGCTTGATCGGCTGTTTTGGCGTTGTACTCTTTGCAGAACATCATGATGTTCACACCATGTTGACCCAATGCGGGGCCAACTGGTGGTGCTGGGTTGGCTTTTCCAGCATTCAGGGCCAGTTTAATGACCGCTACTACTTTTTTCGCCATTTGTATTTAGCTCTGTTTTTCTACCTGATTGAATTCCAATTCAACGGGTGTATCTCTGCCAAAAATCGAGAGCAAGGCTTTGAGTTTACTACGCTCTGGACTGACTTCAATCACCTCGCCTTCAAAGTCCTTAAATGGGCCAGAAAGCACGACAATTTTATCACCTGTAGCCATGTCAATTTTGAGGACTGGCTCTTGTTCGGTGGTTTGTTTAAATATCCGCTCGACTTCTGAGTAACTCAGAGGTACTGGTTTAACGTGGCCACGACCTTTGGCACTGCCACGTTTTTGTTCTGCGCCGACAAAGTTGATCACATGAGAGGTGTTACGTACTACCTGCCATGTATCATCATTCAGCACCATTCTGACTAGCACATAGCCAGGAAAGACTTTTTCTTCTGTATGCTGGCGACTGCCATCTTTCCGAATTTTGACTGCTGGCGTATGCGGAATTTCGACTTGAATGATTTTGTCGGCAACGTCAAAGGTTTGGATGCGTTGTTCCAAGTTGGTTTTGACGCGCTTTTCACAGCCGGAGGCTACTTGTACTGCATACCACCGCGCTTCTTTAAGCGCCGCTTCTGCTGTTTCCTCTGACTGCAAATTTGAGTTAAGTGGGTCGTCTGTTGCAAAAGTCATCAGAACACCTGTTTTGCTGCCCAAGCAAACAATCCATCCACCAAATAAATCAAAGATGCGGAGAGTGTCACCATTAACAGCACGGCTGCTGATTCGCTCACTAGCTGTCTGCGACTTGGCCAAACTACTTTTTCAAGTTCTTCTTTTGTGCCTTGAACAAAGTTTTGGATGTTTAGACCGCCAGTGTTTTCCGGCATTTCAGCTTCATTTTTTTTCGCCACTGTTGTTTATCCCCCCGTTTCTTGTACAGCTATATCCTGCTTGGTTGAATTTCAGGTTTACAGCTTTGATTCCAGCCTGCTGACTTGCAGCAAAAATTCTCTAAAGTATAAAACAATTATACCCGAAATGGTAAACACTAACTACTTTGCTGGTAGAAGTGCTACTGTTTCGGGTTTTGTTTTTGCTTGCGAGCGCGCCCTGGAGGACTTGAACCCCCGACATCAGGTTTTGGAGACCTGCGTTCTACCAACTGAACTAAGAGCGCACAGGTTGGTTTTGATTCGGTGATTGCGCTGAACTTTTATTTAGTTTAACGCAATTGCGATTCTGATTGTACATGATTTTTGTCGGGGAAGCAACTTAGCGGCAAAAGCCGCTTGTTAATTGAGATTTCTCTCATACCCTGAGCAAAAAATTACAAAGGACGGTCGAAGCGTTGCTTGATCCGAGTTGCTTTACCAACGCGATCGCGCAGGTAGTAAAGTTTAGCACGGCGTACTTTACCACGGCGGACAACTTTAATGCTGTCAATGCGTGGAGAATGTAATAAAAATACGCGCTCTACACCTACTCCTTGAAACACACGACGAACTGTAATAGTTTCGTTAATACCGCCATTGCGTTTAGCAATCACAACGCCTTCGTAGGGTTGGACGCGGTATTTGTCGCCTTCTTTGATTTTCACACCGACTTTGACTGTATCGCCCACATAAATGTCGGGCAAGTTAGATTTTAATTGTTCCGCTTCTATGGAGCGGATAATCTCTTGAGCGTTCATAGCTTATCTGCTGAAAAACCCACAATCATCAATAATAAATCGAAAATCGACTTTCAGTCTAGTAATATTTAAGATTTAAAATTTTACCCGATCCGACATATCCCAAAATGAAGGCTATATTGCATAAAGCTTTGCTACAGGTGTGATGTTTATGAAATTTAGCATTGTGATCACTACCTATAACCGCGTCAGCTTACTGCGTCGAGCCGTTGATTCTGCCATCAACCAGACAATTCCTTGCGAAGTAATTGTAGCTGATGATTGTTCCACTGATGACACACAAGTCTACGTAGAAAGCTTAGGTGATAGAGTAATTTACCATCGTAATCAGGTAAATCAAGGTCATGCAGCGACGGTAAACGCAGGAGTGAAACAAGCCAGTGGTGACTGGATTAAGTTTTTAGATGATGATGATTATCTAGCTGATAATTGTATCGAAGAGATGGCAAAGGCGATCGCTTTTTGTCCAAGTGCGGTGATTTGCTCTTGTGTTGCGGCTCAGGTGAATGAACATGAAGTAGAACTCAGTCGCACTCCTCAGCTTGGACATGGGTTGGCTTTTTCTGTTCCTCAAGCGGATATTCACTACGGAATGCTGTTGGAATTATTGCCTTTTGGTACACCTGTGCAAGTTGCTTGTAGCCGTGATGCTTTCTGTAAAACAGGTGGTTGGGATTCCCAACTTGATGCGAATTGTGATGATATAGATTCTTGGCTGAGAATTGTCCAATTTGGTGATGCTATTTTTCTGAATCAATGTCTAGCTTATCGCACCATTTGGCCGGGTGCTTATAATCATAAATTCGCCGTATCGAAAAGATTAGATACCAATATTTTAATCAAGGAGAAAATTTATCCTTTAGTTCATAAAAATCATCATAATCATCTTCCTAAGATGGAGGATATCAAAAAATATCTCATATTGCATTGGGCGTTTGTTGCACTCAAGCAGAAAAATTTTGCAGTCTTTCTGAGGATGTTTTATCAATCTGCTTTCTCGCTGATGGTCTGGAAAATTCTCTTAACTATTATTTTCTGCCGCAATTTACATTTTCAAAATAAACTGATCACAAAATCTGTTCTATATTATTAAATAATAGATAATTTCTGGATATAAATACGATTTATCGATTTTTATAGAGACGTTGTATACAACGTCTCTAGCTGAGAATTAACGAACTTTGACTGATGGCAAAATTAATAATACCTGTTCTTCAACTTATCAAACTTGATGAGTATTGTCTTGAGCCATCCGAAATCTAAGATATCGTGCAGCAGCGTGTAAAAACACGGAATAATAAACAGCGTTAATACAGTCGCTAAGGATAAGCCAGAAAACACAACTACGCCCAAGGGTTGTAAAAATTCTGCGCCTTCACCAATTCCCAATGCTAAGGGAAACATCCCTAACACGGTGGTAATGGTGGTCATGAGTACAGGACGTAAACGTTGAGGTGCAGCTTGTAAAATTGCTGTTTTGCGGTCGATGTTGTCTTTTTCTCGAAGTTGGTTAGCTAACTCAACCATGATGATGGCATTGTTCACTACAATACCGACCAGTAACACAGCACCAACTATCACAGTGGCACCAATAGCAGTTTGAGTGATATACAGACCGAAAATTCCCCCAGCTAATGCTAACGGAATGGTAAACATAATTACCAAAGGGTCGATCAGGGAATTGTACTGCACTGCCATGACTACAAATACTAGAAATGTTGCTAATCCACCTAATAGTTGCAGTGAACTTTGGAGTTGTTGATTTGATTCGGCGGCGGCGCTAGGTAAGACACTTACACCTTCTGGTAAATCAAGATTATTAATTACGTTTCTCACCTGTTCTATGGCTTGGCTTAAACTCGCACCTTCGGTTAAATTACCAGCAAAGATAACAACTTGACGCTGGTTGATACGCTGAATTTCTCCGGGTGCTTGCCCTTCCACAATTTTGGCAACATCACTTAAGCGGACTTGGTGATTATTATCAACAAATAACGGTAATCTTTCTAATTGAGATGGGGCTTGCACATCTGTTTCATTTAACTTGACGCGGACATCAACTAAGCGGTTGCCGCGTTGTAATTGGGTAGGAACGCTACCTTCTAGGGCAGTTTGAATTGTATCGCCAATATCTGTAGTGGTTAAACCCAAGGCAGAAACGCGCTCCCAGTCTGGCAGAATTTGAATTTCTGGCTGGCGTTCATCGGCATCGGGACGAAATCTGGCGAGGGTAGCTTGTTCTTCTAAGGCGGCTAAGACTTGACGACCGGCTTGTTGTAAGGTTTCTGGGTCGTTTCCTTGCAAAATTACGTCAACGTCTGCACCACGCACAGGGGAGTTATTGAGAATCAAACCCCGCACTTGTCCGGGTGAAAGGCGCAGGCGAATTCCGGCTAAGTTTAGTTTGTCAAGTTCTTGGGTGACTCGTTCCACATAAGCTTCGACATTTGTACCAGGTTTGAGGGTAATGTTGCTAGTACCGCGTAAAGGGTTGGCGTTGGTGGTGTTGCCAAATAAGGCTCCGCCAGATGTGGAAAAGATATATTCTGTTTCTGGTTGGTTGCGAAGAAGTTCATCTACCGCATTCATGACTTTGATGTTAGTTTCCAAGGGTGTACCCGGAGGAAACTGAGCGTTTAAGTTAGCTTGTCCGGTATTAATTCTGGGGAGGATTTCTTGGGGAATTTGGGGAGCCATCCACAAACTACCGCCACCGAATAAGAGGAGGGCGATCGCAACTGTAACTATCCGCCAGCGTAATATCATACTTAAAAAGCCGCCATATCCTCTGGTGGCAGCATCAAAGCGGCGATTAAATTCTTTGAGCAGCCAAAATTCACTCAAACGGCTCGAAAATTTCCATCCCAGCATTCGAGATGCCATCATCGGCACAACGGTAACGGCAATTAAAATCGAAGCTGCGACGGAAAAGCTAATTGTCAAAATTAATTCATTAAATAGCAGGGCGATAAATCCACCAATCAGCAGAAATGGTAATACTGCGACTAAGTTGGTACTAGTAGAAGCGATTAAGGCTGATTCGACTTCGCGGCTACTTTGTTCTGATTGATTAATTAATTGTTGCTGGTTTAATTTGCTTCGGTTACTTTTGCCTGGTGTCATACCCGCACCTTCGGCAATATTCTCTAACATCACGATGGAATTATCCACCACAATACCCACACCCAAGGCTAAACCACCCAAACTAAAAACGTTGATGGATAAGCCAAACAACCCCATCAAGATAATTGCGGCGAGGGTGGCTAGAGGGATAGCGAGGACAATGATAAAGGTTTGCCGTAGAGAACCTAAAAACAGGAGAACTGCGATCGCTGCCAGCCCTGTCCCAATTAACCCCGAACTTGTAACATTAGAAATAGAATTACGAATAAACTTTGATTCGTCCAAAGTTGCGGTAATTACTGTTCCTTCAGGAATCACGCCAGACTGGCGCAGTTCTTCTAGGCGTTTTTTCACATTATCAACCACGTTGATGGTATTAGCATCTGGTTGTTTTTGAACACTAATTCTGACGGCTGGTTCACCATTCAAAGAAACGAAAACCCTTTGCAATTCTGAGCCGTCTATCACTTCGGCAAAGTCTCGCAGATAAACGCGGCGACGCGGAACTGTTGACTGAGTATTGCTCGTATTAGCCGCAGATACTTCAAAGGATAAATCACGCAATTCTTCTGCACTGCGAAACCTCCCGACAGTCCGAGTTAATGGTTCAGAATTCTGCCCTAAAATACGACCGCCGGAAATATCTTGGTTACGGTCTCTTAATTCATCTAAAACATCGGTTAAACCTACACCCAAGGCTTGTAGGCGGTCTAAATCAATGTTGACTCTGACTTCTTCCGGGACTCCTCCCGAAACATCTACCCCAGCTACCCCAGGAACAACACCCAGTTCACGGGCGAGTTCTTCTTCGGCAAAAACACGTAAATCTACACCTTGTAAAGCAGGTGAAGTTAGTGCCATTTCATAAACAGGTAACTGGGAAGGATCTACTTTGAATATGCGTGGTGATTCTAAGGTATCTGGTAAAGTCCCTCTGGCGCGGTTAAAGGCTGCTGTCGCATCGTTTAAGGCTTGGTCAATATTGCCTCCCGGTTGAAAGTATAAATCTAAACTGATTTGCCCTTCACGGGTTTGGGAAAATACTTGCAATACACCTTCAGTTGCAGAAAAAGCTTCTTCTAAAGGCTTGGTGACTTCATCAATTGCTACTTCTGGGGAAATTCCTGGTGCTTGTATCCGCACCCCAATCCGGGGATAGGTAATTGATGGTAGTAAATCTACGGGCAGCTTAACGATAAAAAAGACACCCATAATAATTACTGCCAAGGTAAGCATGAGCGTACCAATGTGTTGACGTATTGAGATGGCGCTGATACTAAACCCGCCACTTTTCTGGACTCGCTGCATGAATGATTGCACTCCAAATCTAAATTCTTAATTTCTAGTTCTGGGTTGTGTAGAATTTGATTCGTCTGTTTCGGAGAGAATTGAAAGACGGACAGGGTTTCCTGGTTTTAAAGGTCTACCACTGCGAACTACGTAGCGTTCTCCTGGTTTTAAACCTGATAAAATTTCTACTTTGCCATCAGCTTTTTTTCCCAAGGTGACGGTACGCGCTGTTACTTTTGGTTGTCCTGGGGTGTCTGTCAGGACAAATATAGTGCCATCTGTCTGGTTTTCAGCAGGTTGGTTGTCTGTGGCTGGTTTTTGAATGGCGGTTTGCGAAACGACAACTCGCGGTTGGGTTTGGTTTTCAAAGTTAACTCTGGCTAACAGTCCGCTACCAATATTGCCGTTACTGTTGGGAACTTCTACTTCTACGGGGATGAGCCTTGCTGTGGCATCGGCGGTGGGAGATATGCGGATGACTCTACCTGTTAAGCTTCGTTGGGGAAAGGCATCTAACCGTACTTGTACTGATTGCCCTGGTCTAATTTTTGCGAGTTCTAATTCGGAAACTTGGACGACGACTTTGACGCGGCTAAAGTCACCAATTTGGATCACTTCACCGCCTGCTTGCAACAGGTTGCCCGGTTCTGTAACTTTGCTTGTGACTACGCCACTGATGGGGGAAATGAGTCGGGAGTAAGAACGGCGTTCTTTGGCTTGAGCCACCACTGCTTGTTGTGCCAAGACTCTGCCTTGGGCTGCGGCGACGGCTTGTTGTTCTGTGCGGACTTGCTCAGTAGCAGCTCGTAAAGCTTGGGCGGCGGTTTGGGCTTGAGTACCTGCTTGTTCGGCAGTTTGCTCGGCGATCGCACCTTCTCTGTATAATTTTTGTTGTCTTTCGGAGTCGGCTTGTGCCTGCACCATTTGTAACCGCAGTCTTTCTACTTCTGCACGAGCGTTGCTTACCTGGGTTTCGGCTCTGGCTACATCTGATTTTTGGGCGGCGAGTTCGGCTTCGGCTTGTTTTAAATCTGTTAACAGCAAGGCATCATCTAACTGGCCGATGTTCTGCCCCTTGCTAACCCGATCGCCAACATCTACATTTAAGGATAATAACCTAGCTTCTACTTGCGATCGCAGCGATACTATCCGAAAGGGAATGGTTGTACCTGTATATTCTGGCTGTTTTTCCAGTGTATCTGTTCGGGCGATCGCTACATCTACAGGTGTCGCACCACCTTGTTGTCCGCCTCGACGTTGTTGTGACTGTGCTTCGGCTGCTTCTTTCGGTAGGGATGCACAACTAGCTGAAAGTAATCCTGTGGTGAATAAACAAGCAAACAATGATATGAATTTCTTGGTTTTACTGTCAGGAAACATCCGTTTGTTGATTGGGTTTTCTGCGTAAATATTGGCGGTTAAATCTAACTGGCTATTCATCACTGGGATTTGAGCTATGTAGGTTTGCTGTTTCATCGATTTTTGCGGTTGTGGGTGGCAAATGATTGATTTTGCTTATATATAAAGTTTTTCCGAAAATAGCAGCCTTTTATACTCAAGCCATTCTGAATATATGTCTCTAGATAGAAGCATTGATAATAAATTAATGTTGAGACATATCTTTTTGTGTCAATTTTTACTACTTTTACTAAATAAAAGTTTCACAAAAATATCCTCCCTGCTTGTGCAGATGTATAACGGTTTTATCTGCAATAGAATTCAGATAAAGCTATGTTTTCCTCATATCTTGACCATAAGCCTTAGATATGAAGATTTTGACAAATCAAATTTTGTGCTAGTTCTTGCCAGAATTTTGGCATTAGCAATGGTGAAATAACTATATTTAGTTTTACTAAGTATACCTAATATATACTAACAAAGCTGCTAAAAAAGCAATCGGCAAGTCTGAGTATTTATGAGATAGATTAAAAAATCTAAACTGTAATTGTCTTTTGTCACCATGTAGTATATGAACAAACGCTATTTTTTAGGATAGACGAGGACAATAACGAGTGACATCACCGCTAAGACTGACTCAAACCGCTAACGAAGCCGAAATTACAGAATTTTTCCAAAAATCAGCCGGTCAGTGGCGATCAGAAAGACGCTACTATACTCTGCCAGAAGGTGAAACCAAAGAAATGGTGAGTATGATTACCATTCGGTTTTTAGACCAAGGATGCGCTGAATTACAAAAGCTGGCACAACTGCATGAGTTACCTGATACGGTTAGTTTGATTTGTGGTGCAGAAGTAATTTGGAATAGTACAGATAAACTAAAGGGTAGACAAGAATCTCAAGGTTCGACATTATTTGGTGTATTAGGAAATATTTTGTACCGCGATCGCGGTTTTGCCACATCTAAACCCATCACCGCAGAGTATCATTTTCCTAATTCTGAAACTCTGTGCTTGCGAACTGAGTACAATGGCTCAGTGTTTGAGGAAGAATTAAAGTTAATTGGGAATAAATATCGCACCAGACAAACAATCATCTCTCGCTCTGGTGAACAGTTAATGATTGGTCAATATTTAGAAAAGCGAATTGATTAATTCCCAGGGGATAATACAGAGTAGATATCGCAGTCATAAATCATTCGTGAACCAAAAGATACCCGACTTCTTAAAGAAGTCGGGTATCTGAGCCTCTCGATTTTCACAAATCAAATAAGATTGCTATATCTACTCTCTGAACTGGATTAATCTAGAACTTGCCACCAACCGAAGGCGGGGCCGATAAAACGGATAGTTAACCAAGCAGCAACCATTGTACCAATACCAATCCAGGCTCCGCGAGTCGTCCAAGCCACAAATAATTCGGATTGTTTTTTGGTGATGGGAACCCAAGACAATATACGCTCATCTTGACCGTATTGTTCTCCAAGTGTTTCTTTGCGACGTTTTGCTTCACCCATAATCAGTAATTCAAAATTTCAATTAGTGTGTGTTATTGAAAATCTGCGAATAAGCTGATAATAGCGTTTGCTCAGATGCGATCGCTATCCGTTGACAAAATGTAAATAGTTACTTGTCATTTAAGCTGAATCTTCTTCATCTGGGTTAGAAAATAAACTAGGGTCAAGATAGTTGATGCGTGCTAGAGGGCTAAGTGCTGCGAGGATTTGAGAACCATAGCTACGGTTAATCACTCGACTGTCGAGCAATGCTACTACACCTTGATTCTCGCGTACTGGAGCGATCGCGCGTTGTAGTTCATTCAATGCTGCCGGGAGTAAGTATACGCGAAACCAGTCTTGGTGCGATCGCTTGTAATAAGCTACCCTCCCAGCCACCAGGGGATTTTCTAGAGATGGTAGCGGTAAAGTCGCAATAATTAACAAATGTGGCGCTGGTAAAACTTGTTGATGTTCTCGCCAATATTCCCAACCACTAATTAAAATACCATTTTCATCTAAACAGGTTTTTTCTACCTGCACCCGCGAACCAAACTCTGAAGCTAAAATTGCGCCGACTTGCGCCTTGAGGGGGACATCTCCCACCAACACAACAGTCAACCCTGGTGCTGTTGCACTTAAACACAACAAGGTACGGACTTTGTGAATAAAGGCTGGTTGAAATTCTGGTGTATTCGGTAAAGGTAACTGATGGGGGACATACAGTTGAATGGCTTGGGCTTGACTATCGGAGGAGAACTTGAGACAAGTAACATCATCCAAACCCAAACGCTGGCGAAATACAGGCGCTTCGGTTTCTGGTTCTAAAGCACTACCAATTAACACCACTGGCTGTCTTTGCCAAATCGGCGACAGTATTTCAGCTAATTCTATCGGCGTGTAATGCAAAGAAAATAAACCTTGGCGACGGGCGATAGTCGTCCAAAAAAGATGGGGTGGCTGATTTAGTGGTGTATTTTCATGGATGTATTGAAATTGCTGCCAGAAATTTTGCCAAACATCAGGAATAGTTGCTAATTCTAATTCAGCAAACAAATTATGCAGAATTTCTGCTTCTGGCTGGGAAATCAGATAACACTCATAAGGGTTGGCTGGGTGTTGAAATACTTCTTTGGTGAGTTGGGTTCTTGCAGAAAGAATAGCTTCCCTTTGCTGCGGACAAGCTAACATCAATTCTTCCCAGTCTTGGGGTTGCACATCTTGAATGAGTTGATGACGTACCCAATCTTCTAAATCATCAACACCATCAATAATTGTGGGAACACCTGGCAAAAAAGCATCAGAAGAAGTTAATTGCCCTTTTAACCAAGCTTCTGGAGTCGTTAGGAGTAGCCCTTGAAACTCAGAATTCGGCCAAGTATTACCTGTGCGGATGGGCTTCTGCACTTGTAACCACTGTTGTAAGCGGGGAATTTCTACTTGCAACAGACGCTGCTGCACTGTTTCTGGCGCAACAATAATAACAGGGCCGTGCCACATTAATGCTGATGCGACAAAGCTGGTGCGATATCTTCCTTGATAACCACAAGCCGCCCCGACTTGAATTAAAGCACTACGTCCTAGACGCAAGGCGCGGGCTACCAACCTTGCCATCGTCAAATGATGAGGCCAGGAAGGGAACCCCGCCTGCGATCGCAGGAAGTTATGTAGTGATAAATGAACTTCTGCCTCAATCACACGCTTTTAATCCCATACAAAGTGATTTTTCCATTAGCCCCATTTCTCTGATTCATTTATCAGTTATTTAGACTGATAACTTAGACTGTTCACTGTTCACTGATAACTGTTCACTGAATTAAATTATGCCAACGTACACAGGAATTTCCAGCGATGCTTTCCGGCATCCACTTGATCGCCAAGCTGAACAAGCTTTACGAAATTTACCGGGATTTGAGTTAGTTGCCCGTAAATTCATGGAATTTGTCTATGAACGCCCGCAGTTAGTCTATCTAATGGGTAACACCATCCAAGTAGGGCCTAGGCAATATTCCACTATTTACCAGATATTTCGGGAATGTGTGCGGGATTTGGACGTTTACCCAGAACCGACACTGTTTGTCTCACAAGATCCTCAAGCAAATAGCTATGCTTTAGGGCAAGAAAATCCTTTCATTGTCATAAATACAGGCATACTAGACTTGCTGGAAGAAGTCGAAATTAGGGCAGTATTAGCCCATGAACTGGGACATATTAAATGTGGTCATACTATTTTAATTCAAATGGCGATGTGGGCGATGAGTGCTGCTTCTGCCCTGGGTGAATTGACCTTTGGTATTGGTAATTTCGTTACCCAAGCTTTAATCTATGCTTTTTTTGAGTGGCGGCGAAAAGCGGAATTAACAGCAGATCGGGCGGCATTGTTAGTGCTTGATGACTTAAATCCAGTTATGTCTTCGATGATGAAGATATCTGGCGGTAGTAACAAATATGCCCATGAATGTAGTTTACAAGAGTTTATCCGGCAGTCAGAAAATTATCAAGCATTGGATGAAGATGGACTGAATCAAATTTATAAATTCTTGAATTACAATGGCGCTCAGGGCATGATGTTAAGCCATCCCTTTGCTGTAGAACGGATACATTACTTACGGGAGTGGGCAGTATCAGAAGAATATCAGCAAATCCGCCGAGGTAATTATCAGCGATCGCCCTCGGAAGGCGCTGTAAATGTTGCCTCAGAAACTTCCGCAAGCGAAGCCGAAAACTTACGCCGACAAATTGAAGAATTACAACAAGAAATTAACAGAATGAAAAGGTCTCAGTAGTTTATACGGTGGGCATAATTATGCTCACCAAACAATGGTTTATTTTGCTTGATTGTCAATAGCTTAGTTGCATAAAATACATAAAAATCTCTTATGTTAAGTTTGTTTGATTTGTCAACATTATCCTGGTTCAGATCCTCGACTTTTTTGAACAATTGTGTATCTGATTTTTCAATGTAAATTTGAGAAATTATTTTCTGTAGCGTGATTTATCTTTTCAGTTTCCCTAATCTCCGATAATAGTTTTAAGGGATGCTTGGCAGAGATAGATATTCAGTAAATACTTACAGCACTTTTGAAGTAATTGAGGTACACCATGAGTAATAAGTAAGTTGTTGACTCATTACTCATTATTCATTACTCATTACTTTTTGCAATCAGTTGCTGTACCTCATAAACATCGAATCTGCTGTATGTTCTGTATCTTACTGTGCGCCTTCTAGACAGAGGTAGCAAAATCATCTAAGCTACCATCTGGTTGTGAATGTTCCAACAGTTTTGGATTTGAGATTGGTAATTTTAGATTTACAAAGAAGTAGAATCTAAAATTTTTCCAGACGATGCTGGTATCTGAGTTCCAATTCCATCATCTAAAACAGGCAGAGTATGAAATTTCGTTTATGTGTTTCGCACAATGGTAATTAACTTTCCCAAATGGCTGTCTTTGTTAGCTAATATTCTTGTCCTTGTCATCTTGATACCTGGGATGGCGTTAGCTACACCTCTACAAACTCATGCTAACTCTGGCGTAATGATCGCCCAATCTTCCCCAAGGAAAAGCAACTTGATTGCATATTCGGAAGCAGATTTTACACCCCAAGAACGTCAACAATTGCAAGCTTTACGTCAACGGCGCAATAAGGAAATTAATACTATCTTAAATTTATCGCAACGCGAAAAGTTGAAAGAAAAATTGCAAGCTGGTAATACTTTGTATCAAGCTCTAGAGAGTTTAGATTTACTGCCTGATCAGCAAAGTATGATTAAAGCTGTGATTCAGTTGACTAACTTGAAAATGAAGGCAATTTTATCCCGGTATTCCTTAGCAATGGAAAAGTAAGAGATTGTGTTAATTGCTATTTAAATCAAAAGCGATCGCTCTCGGTGTTATGCAGGCGATCGCTTTTTGTCTTAGTAGTTTAACCAATTGGTAATGCTAGTCCGTAGGTTGGGTGGAGCGACAGCGTAACCCAACAATATTGAGTGAGTTATTTAAATGTTGGGTTCCATTTCATTCCACCCAACCTACGCCTATAAGTTCAAAATAAATCTCTTTTCATGAGAACAACATTTCCCAAAATCATTTTTCCAGTTTTTTCACTCGCTCAAGAGCATCTTGATAATCACTCATTTTGTTCTGCTGCGAGTAAAGTTTTGCTGCTTGATTATAGTCAGCTATCGCCCCTTGTTTGTCTCCTAAGTTAGACTTGGCTACCCCGCGATTGTAGTAGGCAAGAGCAAAGTTGGGTTTGAATTGAATGGCTTGATTGTAATCGAATATCGCCCCTTGGTTGTCTCCTAAGTTAGACTTGGCATTCCCGCGATTGTAGTAGGCTTCCGCATAGTCGGGCTTGATGTGAATGGCTCGATTGAAGTCGGATATCGCTCCTTGCTTGTCTCCTAAGTTAGACTTGGCATTCCCGCGATTGTTGTAGGCTTCAGGTAGGTCGGGTTTGAATTGAATGGCTTGATTGTAGTCAAACATCGCCCCTTTGTCATCTCCTAAGTCAGACTTGGCTAACCCACGATTGTTGTAGGCATAAGCATAGTCGGGTTGAATTTGAATGGCTTGATTGTAGTCAGATATCGCCCCTTCCTTGTCTCCTAAGTCATCCTTGACTAACCCACGATTGTTGTAGGCAGCAGCATAGTCGAGTTTGATTTGAATGGTTTGATCGTAGTCAGATATCGCCCCTTCCTTGTCTCCTAAGTCTGACTTGGCTAACCCGCGATTGTAGTAGGCATCAGCATAGTCGGGTTTGATGTGAATGGCTTGATTGTAGTCAGCCATCGCCCCTTGCTTGTCTCCTAAGTTAAACTTGGCTAAACCGCGATTGTTGTAAGCTTCAGCAAGGCCGGGTTTGAGTTGAATGGCTTGATTGTAGTCGGATATCGCCCCTTTGTAATCTCCTAAGTTACACTTTGCTAACCCCTGGTTAAAGTAAGTATCGGCATCAAACAATACCGTAGCCAATTTACGAGGGTTCAACACCTGTAGAAACGGGATGAATACGTCCTAAAGAAGTAAGCTTGGCAAAAATCTGACTTAATAAAATAGGCTCAGGCATTTCA